>JANMON010000097.1:0-47720 GCA_031369265.1 Gemmatimonadaceae bacterium
CACCCGCGGCCGCGCACCGGCGCAGCGCCGGCGCCTACGACCGCGTCCAACATGAGGGACACGTGACCCTCGCCTGTGTGTCCAGCCGCCCGCCATGCATGGCGGTAGCGGGCAATCTTCGTCGCCAGTTCCTCGACGCTCTGCCCCAGCAGGTGCGTGAGCAGGTTTCCACCGAAGCGTCCGGCCTGCTCGAAGGTCTCCGGGTTGCCGGCGGTGGTGATCCAGATCGGCAGCTCAGGCTGGATCGGTCGCGGCAGCGTCCGAACATCGACAGGGCCGCGAGGCCCAGCGAACGGCAGCGTCTCGCCACGCCAGAGTCGCTGCACCAGCTCGATGTCGCGAAACATCGACAGCTTCGCGTCGGCGTAGTTTTCAGGTCGCAGCACGAAGTCGTTGGGCTGCCAGCCCGCCGCGAACGAGATCCCCACCCGGCCGCCCGACAGGTTGTCCACCACACTCCACTCTTCCGCCACCCGCGCAGGATGGTGCAACGGCAGCACACAGCTCCCGGCGCGAATGGCCACTCGCGCGGTGATCGCCGCCACCGCGGCACTGGTGACGCTGGGATTCGGATACAGGCCGCCGAATGGATGGAAGTGCCGCTCCGGCGTCCACACCGCCTCGAATCCGTGCGTGTCCGCGAACCGTGCGCCGTCGAGCAGCAGTCGGTACTTGTCGTGCGCCTGCTCCTGCTCATCGGCGGAAAAGTAGAACAGCGAGAATCCGACTGGTCGACTGGCTGCGCGCTGTGGACGTAGCACGGAACCCTCGCCGCCCGCCAGCACGACGGTGTACCCGCGCGCCAGTGTCCACAGCAGCTCGAGCACCGAGATGTCGAACGACATGCTCGTGACCGCGAGCCAGACACCGGGTGTGGTGCCGAATACGTCGTCCATACCGCGGAAGAAGTTCACGACCTGGCGGTGCTCGACCATGACGCCCTTCGGTCGTCCGGTGGACCCCGATGTGTAGAGCACGTAGGCGAGTTGCGCACCAGCAGGCGCACCACCGGCGTCGTCTGCCGGACGTGAATCCAGTGCCGGCAACTGCTGCACGCCGTCACTGTCCTCATCGTCGAGAAACACCATCGCGCGCCGTCGCGCTTCGTCGCCGGCCGGGAGCCGCGCCAGCATGTCGCGCTGCGTCGCGACCACCGCTGCCCCGCAATCGTCGAGCATGAGGTGCACGCGCTCGGCGGGATACGCCGGATCGAGCGGGACGTACGCCCCTCCGGCGCGCAGGATCCCCAGCATCCCGACCACGAGATCCGCCGTGCGAGAGCAGAGCAGGGCGACGCGGTCATCCGGACGCACGCCGAGCGCAATCAGCTTGCCTGCCACACGATCGGCGCGCGCAAACAACTCGGCGTATGTCAGCGTCGCGTCGTCGGCCACCACCGCAACGCGATCGGGCGTCAGGGCCACCTGCCGCGCCACCTGTGCATCAATCGTGTCCGTGTCGTCGATCGCGAGGCTCGGTCCGCATCCGCAGGCAGCCAGGAATTGCCGCTCCTGTTCGTCCACGAGCGGCACCTGCTGTACCGGCAGCGATGCATCGGCGAGCGCGGCGCGTACGAATGTCTGCAGCCGCCTGTGCAACCGCTCCAGGTCACCGGCGCCGTACGTCCCGTGCGTGGCTCGCCACGCGATCGTGCGACCGTCAGCGCCAAGGCTGATGACCAGCAACGCATCGACGGCTTCAGGTTCGACGCCATCGGCGAAGCACACGGGCAAACGTCGCGACTGGGCGGGTCGCGATGCGAGCTGCGGGTATCGCCGGTGCGCGGTGGCGAGGAACGTGCCCTCATCGTCCAATGAGCGGCGGCGTTTCACCAACGTCTCGATCGCGTCGCCGACGCTGCACATGCCGGCAGTCACGCGCACCGGCACCACGGATGAGAGCAGTGGAGACTGCCGCGCCGCACGTGTGAGCGCCGGAGTCGTGATGCCGATGTCACCTTCCTCGCGCATGCAATGGCGTGCGACGAACAGCGCGATGAGCGCCACGAGTCGATCGCGCGCATCCACAGCATCGAGCCCTGTCGACATGTCGACGGTGCTGGTCCAGCACGCGTCGGTGACGTCTGGCGCAGTCCGCTGCAAAGCACTCCCATCGTGCGTCGCGGTGCCTGGGACCGGGAGCGGCTGCACGCTGGCCAGACGATCCACCCAGAGACGCTCACGCACTACGGCGGGTCGAACGGCCCGGTCGTTCGCCGCCACCCAGTCGGGATCGATCGACGGCAGCACGGAACCTTGCGCAAGCCCTGCTGCGGCGAGAGCGTCCACCACATCGATCGAGGTGCCGTCGACGGCGCTCAAGCCGTCCAGCCGCACCACGCCGTCGGCGACGCGGATCGTCAGGCCGTCGGTGGCGACGGCGAGTAGTGTGCCAACCGGCAGCGACAGGTGCCCATCGCCGATCGGGAGCGGCGTGGCACCGGCGGGTACGAGTGCCGCCGTGCCGGTCCACAACCATGGCACGAGGAACGGATTCGCGTAGCGACCCGTATCCGCCACCCGAAAAAGCGTGACCCAGTGGGACGTTGACGACCGCGGGTCCAGCAGACCGAGTCCTTCGGGGCGGTCGGCGCCGCGATGGAATGTGGTACGGTCGATTGGCCGTGCCACCGCGGCCGGTGGGTCGGGCGCGACGAGTCGGTCCAGCAACCGAGGGAAACTTTCGACGGCCGCCTCCCAGCACCGCGCATTCAACGACAGCGCCGTCTCCGACTCGTCGATCGCGAACGACTGCGTCTCGAGTGCCTCGCCGGCATCGACCTGTTGCTCCATCCGATGCCAGGTGATGCCGTATTCGGTTTCCCCTGCCAACAGTGCCCAGAGCGGCGCATTCAGTCCGCCGTACCGGGGCAGAGGGCCGTCGTGGAAGTTCACCGCGCCACGTCCGGCGCGCGCCAGGGCCGCCGGCGGCACGATGCGCAGGAACGTGATGCTGAGCAGCCAGTCGAATTCGAGTGTCTGGATCGTGGCGTCCAGGTCCTCCAGCCCCCACGCGGGGACGTCAGCGGAGGAGGCCCACTCGCGAATGGCGGCGCCGTCGCTGAAGATGCCGTTGATGGCCCAGCCGCGCGCGCGCAGTATCCCAGCGCAGTGCACGACTAGCGATTCGCTGCCGAGCAGCACGCACGATGGTGCCGATGATACGGGCGGAGACGATCGCAGCGCAGGCGAATCGGCCAGGCCGTGCTGCAACGCGGTATCGTGCACCGTCATGACAGCCTCCGTGCCGGTGGGTTCACGCCTGCGGTGCGCTCGGTTGCATCGATGGCAATCATACGCGTCATCGAGAGAAGTTACGCTCGGCTCCCGCCTGCATCGCAACCCGGCAACGCAGGACGCACCGGCTCCGGTCCCGACTCGTTCGTGCTGCTGCGGCTCGTACGCCGTGGGAGGTAACCTGCGTCAAGCACCTCCGCCGCGCCGGTCGGCGCCGGCGTCCGTGCGCTCAACGTTGCGAAATGGACTCCACTGCATTTGCCACCAGGGTCACCTGCGCCTCCGAGGCGTGCACCAGATCCTGTGATCCCGGGGCGCCGAAGTCGAGGAGATCTGCGGTGCGGACCCATTCCAGCGTGGGGATCTGCGTCCGAAGCGAGGCAATTTCGGCCTCCGTGTGCGCCACCACGCGCAGGTCGCGCGTTCCAGAGGACCCGTACATCCCCGGATCGAATGTGGCGAGCTCGCGCTGCAACGTCGCGCTGAGCGGGAATCCCCCGAGCGACAGCATGCCGGCGGCCCCTCCCGAGACGCTGTCGGCGCTGGCGCGCGATACGACGCTCGCGACCCGGGTGATCGGATCCCAGAGTACGCAGCCCACGACGCTCGCCTCGCCGATACTCCGGAGGGCAGGGAACGCACCACCTCGCATCGCGACCAGCACGACTTTCCTCGCGCGCGTCAACCCCCGAACTTCGCCGATTGCATGGGCCGTGTCGGTCGCCATCTGCTCCAGCGAGACGGCATCGCCATCACCGAAGGAATCACCCGTCCCCAGATAATCGAATCGGAGCGACGGGATGCCACGACCCGACAACTCGTCCGCAAGCTTTCGCAGCACGCGATGCGCCTGCAGGTATTCATTGCCGAAAGGCGCACAGAGGACCGCTGCAGTTCGCGCAGTTCCGCCCTTGGCTGACGGATGGAAAACGCCGTACAGCGGCGTCGCGCTCTCGCCGAACAGTTGCGGAATCATGGCGCCGGTGCTCCGTCGAGCCATGCTCCGATCTCCTTCACCGTGCCCGTGAGCAGCAGTCCGAGCGGCGGTCGCCGACCGAAGCGCTTCTCCAGCTGCGAGATCACCCGCAGCGACGACAGTGAATGTCCTCCCCTGTCGAAGAAATTGTCGTCGCGGCCCACCTCGATGATGCCAAGTACCTCGCACCACACTGCTGCGACGGCACGTTCCGGCGCCGTCTCGAGACGCGCGATTGTCCGTGATGCCTCGCTTGGCGCACCGAACGGGCTCGGAAGGCTTCGCCGATCGATCTTGCCATTGGCGGTCAACGGCATGACCTCAACGGGCACGAAATACGACGGCACCATGTAGTCGGGCAGCGCGCCATTCGCATGTCGCCGCAGGTCGCTGCTGGTCAGTCGTCGCCCACCCTTGAACACGACGTACACGACGAGCAGCCCGATCCCGTCCGAAGGGACCCTGACGTCGGCGATGCACTGCGCGACTTCAGGCACCTGCGTCATCGCGTGCTCCACGTCGCCCAGTTCGACCCGGAATCCACGAATCTTGACCTGATGATCCGACCGGCCAAGATGTTCGATCTCACCGGTGCCGCGAATACGCGCCAGATCTCCCGTGCGGTAGACGCGATGGGCTGCCCCCACGGCGTCATGCCAGGTCACGAAGCGATCCTGCGTGAGATCATCCCGGTTGCGGTATCCGCGCGCCAGCCCCGGTCCGCCGAGCAGCAGTTCACCGGGCGTGCCGGGCGGTACCGGCTGCATCGATGCGTCGACGATCGCGGCCCACGCCCCCGGCAGCGGTCTCCCGATCGTGACTGGAGCCGGTGACGGATCGATACGCGACGTGGTCGCCCAGACGGTCGCCTCGGTCGGGCCGTAGAGGTTCCACACCTGGTCCGCACGCTCGAGCAGACCATCCGCGAGCGCACGCGGCAATGGTTCACCGCCAACGAGGATTGTCCGCAGCCGTCCCGACCAACCCTCGTCGAGCACCATGCGCCAGGTCGACGGCGTGCCCTGCATGACGGTCGCACCGGAACCATCGATGAGGCGCCCGAGGTCGCGGCCGTCGTACGCCGTCTCGACGTCTGCGACGATCACCGAGGCGCCTTGCATCAGCGGCAGCAGCAGCTCCAGCATCGCGATGTCGAAGGTCAGCGTCGTCACCGCCAGCATCACGTCCGACGACGTGACTGGCAGTGTCGCACCGGCGGCGCTCAGAAACCACCGCAGCGCACCGTGCGTGATCTCCACGCCTTTGGGTTGGCCCGTTGACCCGGACGTGAACAGCACGTAAGCGAGATCGCCGGCCTCGGAGGTCACGGGAAGCCCCGCGTCATCCATCGCGAGCAGTTCCTCCAGCGTCACCGTCCGCTCACCCGACAGGGTTCCGGAGGGGAGATCGGCACCGGTCGTGATGACCAGCTGTACTTCAGCGCGATCGAGCATGGCACGCAGGCGGCTGGCCGGTTGCTCGGCATCGAGGGGCAACCAGGCCGCACGCGCACGCCAGATCCCAAGCAACAGCGCGGGCATCGTCACCGATCGATCGACGCCGATCGCGACCAGCGCTGAAGGCGCCAATCCAAGCCGTGAAAGCCCGTTGGCGATTCGACCCGAAATCGACCACAGCTCCTGATACGTGAGGTCGTCCGAGCCAGCCCGCACTGCGAGTTTGTCCGTGTGCAGCCCAACCACGTCCTCAATGCGTTGCAGAATGCAGGGGACTGCCAGGTGTGGATCGGGTGCGCTCAGCGCCTGCCGTGCAAGCTCATCATCGACACCATCCCGCAGGAGAAGCGATGCGAGCGGCACGTCCGGCAACTCCGCCATCAGCCTGGCCATCGTGTCGATGTACCGACCGAGCGCCTCGATCCGCCAGTTGTCGAAGAGTGCCACATCGTACTCGAGCGCGCCGGAGATCGTCTGACCATCGTCACGCACCCAGAACGTGAGGTCTGTCGCCGCCGCCCCGGAGAACAGGATCTCCTGGCGAATGTCGAGCGGTCCCATGGTCCAGCGCCGGTTCTGCACGTCCTGAAACGAGAAGAAGGCTTGAAACAGTGGCGTACGACCCAGGTCACGTGGCGGGTGCAGGTCGCGCACCAGGAGGTCGAACGGCACCTCCGCGTACTGCATGGCATCGAAGACCTCGCCTCGCACCTCCTGCAGCAGCACGCGCGGCGTCACCTGCTTGGTCGTGCGCAGTCGCACCACGAGCGTGTTGACGAAGAAGCCGACCAACGATTCCGTTTCGACTGACTCGCGCCCGCGCACCGGTGTGCCGATCAGCAGGTCCTCCTGGCCGGTGACACGGGAGAGCACCGCCGCGTACGCGGCCAACAACACCAGGTAGGGCGTGGTACCCGTGGCCAGCGCGAGACGACGCAGCGCAACGCTCGTCTCGCGCGACAGTGCAAACGGCACCCAGGCACCCGCACCCGCACGCACCGCTGGACGTGGGTGATCCGTGGGCATTTCGAGCACCAGCGGCGCACCGTCGAGCCGCGCGCGCCCGGCAGCGACTCCCTCGGCCATCGCGTGATCGCCGATTCGGTCGCGCTGCCACGCCGCAAAGTCCGCATACGAGATGTCGAGCCTCGGCACGTCGGGCGCTACGCCTGCGCCGGCGTCCATCACCGCCTTCAGCTCCGCGAGGACCACGTCGAACGACCACCCGTCGAAGATGATGTGGTGCGGCATGAAGAACAGCAGATGCTCATCGGCCGTGAGCTGCAGCAGTCGCACGCGCCACAGCGGCCCGGCGGAGAGATCGAAAGGCTCAGCCGCCGCGCGCTGGACGATCGTGCGCGCTGCGTGCCGCCGCTCCTCTGCACTTGCCCCGGCCACGGCTTCCGGCTGCAGAAGCACGTCGTTCGGCGGGAGGACGATTTGCCTCGGCTCGCCGTCCACGTCGCGAAAGGTCGTCCGCAGGATTTCTTGACGTGCGACCAGACGCGTGAACGCCGCCGACAGCAGCGGGACATCCAGCGGGCCGGTGAGCCAGAACGCCGACGGCAGATTGAAGACGGTCGTCTCCGGCGTCGCAGCGTGCACGAACCAGATGCGCTCCTGCGTCAGGCTGAGCGGGCGGGCTGCTCCCCAGGTACGACGCGTCAGTGGCCGAGGTCCTTCGTCTGCACCACCTGTGTCGCGCCTGGCATCGATCGCCTCGGCAACTTGCGCCACCGTCGGCGCCGCGAAGAAATCGCGCACTGCAATCGAGACGCCTGTCTCGGCGCGGAGCCGCTGCAGCACACGCGCGACCAGCAGCGAGTGGCCTCCGAGCGCGAAGAAGTTGCCGTTTCGTCCCGTCCTCGGCACGCCGAGCACGTCCTGAAACGCCGCGGCGACGAGTCGCTCGGTCTCGGTCGCGGGCGGATCATCCCGCAGCGGTTCCGAATCGAGGGGAGCGGGCAGGGCACGTCGATCGAGCTTTCCATTGGACGTTGTGGGCAGCGCAGCAATCCGGCCGATGAACGACGGCTGCATGGCGTCGGGCAGCTGCTCGCGCAACAACTGACGCAGCGCGGCCGGATTCCATGTACCGCCCGGCTGCGGCACCACCCACAGTACCAGTCGGTCATCACCCGCCTGCACGTGTTGCACCGCCGCGGCCGCATCGGCCACCGCTGGGTGACGGCGCACGGTGGCCTCCACCTCGCCGAGCTCGATGCGATGCCCGCGGATCTTCACCTGTCCGTCACCGCGCCCCTCGAACACGAGTGCACCGTCATGCGTCCATCGGACCCGGTCGCCGGTGCGATACCAGCGATCCGACGAGCCGTCATCGTCACGTATGGTTACGAAACGCTCGGCCGTCAGCTCGGGCGCCCCAAGATATCCGCTGGCCAATGCCGCCCCGGCGATGTACAACTCCCCAGGCGTCCCGATCGGCACGAGGTGCTGGGCCGTATCGAGCACGCGCAGCCGGGTGTTGGCGATCGCACGACCGATGGGGATCGCGGCGTGCGCCGTGTCGACCCTCGTCACGGTCGCCCAGACCGTGGCTTCGGTGGGCCCGTAGAGATTCCACAGCTCGACCCCCAGGTCGAGCAACGCGGCGGCGAGGTCGGCCGGCAGCGCTTCGCCACCGCACAACGCACGGAATCGCGCAGCCGACGGCGTCCACCCCGCCGTCAGCAACATGCGCCAGGTTGACGGCGTCGCTTGCATGACGGAGACATCACCGCCGATCAACGCCGCGAGTTTTTCGGGGTCAGCGACGTCGCTTGCCGCCGCAATCCGGACCTGCGCGCCGACCGTCAGCGGAAGCAGTAATTCGAGCAGCGCGATGTCGAATGAAAGCGTCGTGATCGCGAGCAGGACGTCGGCCTCGCTGAGACCGGGTTCCTCCTCCATGGACAACAGAAAATTGACCAGTGCGCCATGCGGCACGACGACGCCCTTGGGGCGACCGGTCGAGCCGGATGTGTACAATACGTACGCGGGGGACGCTCCATCCACCGGCCGCGCGTCGTGCGTGCCGTGCGATTCCTCCAGCAGCCGCTGCACTGACAGCAGCTGGGCACCATCTCGTATCAGCGGCTGGTGTCCGTCCTCGAGAATGGCATCCGGTGCAGCATCATCGAGGATCAAGGCGATGCGCGACGCCGGCTGGCGCGGATCCAGAGGCACGAAGGCAGCCCCCGAACGCATGATCCCCAGCAGCGCGATCGGGATGTTTCGGCCGCGATCCAGCCACAGTCCGATGCGGCTGCCTGATCCGAGCCCTCGGCGGTTCAGTGCTTGCGCCAGGCGGTCCGCCCCCTCGTCCAACTCGCGATACGTCAGCGTACCGTCACTCGCCGACACGGCGACGGCGTCGGGCGTACGCCGAACCTGCGTACGCACGAGATCAGCGGCCGTGCCCGCACCAACCGCGCGAGTCCTCCCGGTGCCCCAGTCGATCAATCGACCGCGCATCGCGGTTGAGACGAGGGGCATCGTTGCAAGGCTTTCCGTCTCCCGGCGGACGGCGGCGCGCAGGATCTCCTCGAATGCATCCAGCCGGGCCGCGACTCCAGCAGACTCGAACAGTGCCGAGTTGTACTGGCACTCGAAGATCAGGCCATCGTGGGTCTCGACGATGTTGAGGAACAGTTCGAATGCTTCGGCCAGCCGAGGGATCGATTCGACGTCGGCGGAAAGTCCGGTGCGCGTGAAAGCCTCGAGCGGTATCCGACGGTCGAGATTGAACAGCACTTGCACCAGCGGCGGGCGAGCTGGATCGCGTGTCAACGGCAGCTGCTCGAGTAACGCCCCGTAGGAGATGTCCTGGTGCTCAAAGGCATCGAGGAGGATGCCGTGCGCCTGTCCCGTCAGCCGGCCGATGGGCTCGTGATGCGGGAGTGTCAGGCGCACGGGCAGCACCGACACCGCGTGGCCGACGAGTCGATCGCGGCCCAGTGCCACCTGCCCCGCCACCGCGACACCGACCACGATGTCCTCAGTGCCCGCCATGCGCGCCAGCAACGCTGCCCAGGCAGCGAAGAGCGTCGTGAACAGCGTCACGCCGTTGCGACGGCTCGCCTCCCTGAGCGACTGAAGCAGCTCCGCACTCACCACGCGATCGCAGCGATCGGCTTCGAAGGTTCGGATCCGGGGCCGTGGCAGGTCGGTCGGCACATCGAGCACCGGCGCACCATCGCGGAAGGTCTCGATCCAGTACGTCAGCGCTGCACGCTCACGGCTGTCACTCAGCGCCGGCGCGACGAGCGCCGAGTCGGGCGGGGGCAGCGCGCCGGCGCCGGGCACGCCGGACTCGAAGGCATAGAGCGCTGCAACGTCATCCAGGAGCACGCCGAACGACCAGCCGTCGCAGATGATGTGGTGCGCGACGATCACGATCCGGACCTCGTCTGGAGACATGCGCAACAGTCGCATCCGGACCAGTGGCCCTCGCACCAGGTCGAACGGGGTCAGCATCTCGCTGCGGGAGAGGCGTTGCAGCGTGTCGTCCGGGTCTGCGCTGATGTCCTGGACCTCGAGGTCCAGTGACACCGACTCGGCCACCACCATCGCCATCCCGTCCGCGGAAAACGACGCGCGCAGCGCATCGTGTCGGGCGACGAGTGCCGTCAGGGCGCGACGCAGCGCCGACACGTCGATCGCGCCACGCAGCCGCACGACGATGCCCTCGTTGTACGCGCACGACGCATCCGGGCCGAGTTGGGCGAGGCTCCAGATCTCGCGCTGCGGGCCTGTTGCGGGCACACTGCGCAGCGCGCCGCCTGCGAACGGATCGAACGCATCCGCGTCGCCGGATGTGGCCAGAGGCCGCACGTCGGTCATCGGAACGAGCCTGTCACGAGACTGCCACGTAGCGGGACGGGTCCGCTGGATCTGGGGCGAACCAGCGCGGACTACCATCGCGATCGCGGCCGAGCCGCGCGCCCGGCACGCGCGAGGGTGCCTCGAGTGCGGACGGTACCACGTCTGGCGCTCGATTGCCCGCGAATCCCGCCTCCAGCATCGCTTCGGCGCAGCGGCGGAACGCATCCACGCACGTCGCCAGGTCAGCGTCGTCGTGCGCGAGGGTGAGGTACGTCGGGAATCCTTCCAGAATGTGCACGCCGGACAGTCGCATGAAGTAGTGGAAGAGTCCCTCGAGCGGGTTGTCGGGGTCGCCCTTCAGGTACATGACGGAGCCGCAATTCGCGTATGTCATCGGCAACCCGGTCTGGTCGAGTACACGACGCACATCCGCGACGAATCGGTCCGCGCGCACGTTCAGGTCGGCCTGCAGCGCAGGCCCGTGCGCCTTCAGGAATCGCAGCGTCGCAAGCGTCGCAGACAGCGCAACCGGATGACGGACGAACGTCCCGGCGAAGAACGTCACGCCCGATTGCGGCCGGGAGTCGTCGCCGAACTGCCACGGCCCACCGTCGAAGACATCCATGAAGGGCCGTCGGCCCGCCACGACGCCGATCGGCATGCCGCCACCGACCACCTTCCCGTACGTCGCCAGGTCCGCCTGGATCCCGTAGAACGCCTGTGCGCCGCCTTGATGGATGCGGAAACCGGTCACGACCTCATCGAAGATCAGCACCACGCCATGCTCGGTCGCGAGTTGGCGGAGCTGCAGCAGGAACTCGCGCGGCTGGAAGTCGGGACGCCGGCTCTGCACCGGCTCCACCAAAATCGCGGCCAGGGTTGGCGCGAGTGCCTTGATCCGTTCCAGTGACGCGTCGGTGCCATAGTCCAACACCACCACATCCTCCACGGCGCGGAACGGGATGCCCGGCGCGCTGGGCAGGGTGCGGCGCTTCCCGCCGGGAGTGCCGGCGCGCACGAGCACTTCGTCGAAGTTGCCGTGATAGTCGCGACTGAACGTCACGATGGTATCGCGGCCGGTGTACGTGCGAGCCGCGCGCAGGGCCGCCTGCACTGCTTCGGAGCCGCTGCAGACGAAGCTGGCGCGCTCCATCCCCGTGAGTTCACAGATCAAGGACGCTGCTTCGCCCGCGATCGGTGATTGCGGGCCAACTTCCCAGCCCGCCTCCAGCTGTGCGACGACCGCGTCGCGGACCACGGTGGAGCCGTGGCCGAGAAAGTTCGGACCGAACCCGTTCAGGAGGTCGATGTACTCGTTGCCGTCCACGTCCCACAATCGCGCACCCGATGAGCGCGAGGTCACCAGCGGATACACCATCTCCTTCCACAAGGCGTTGAATCCGGAGGCCGTCCGCGGATCGGCGTGGACGATGCGATGCTGATCGGCCAGCCGCTTGCTGCCGGCGGTCCGGTTCGAGTATCGCTGGATGAGGGAATCCAGGTGACGGCGCTGATGGGGCGTCAGTGTGATGGCATGCGATTTCGGCGAACGAGCGGTCAGCGGCGCCGCACCGGGTTCAGGTGCTGGGACTGCCGCGGGTGCGGCGGTCGTCACTGTCTCGGCGACCAGTGTCACCGCGGGCGCCACTGGGTGCGGCGCGGTGTCACCACCACGCAGCATCCGCAGCTGCTCCGCCATGATCTGCACCTGCTGCTCGAAGAGGCCGGCCATGCCGCTCAGCCGCGCCGCGGATGGCGGCCCGGCCGGTCGCGATTCCACCGCGACACCGTGGTCCGACGCAGGCAGTACCGGCGCCGGAGCGGATGGCGCCGCGGCCGCCGGAGCCGACGCGGTCGAACCGAGCGCCTTCGTCATGTGCATTGCGACCGCCGCTGGCGTATTGAGATCGCGCACCAACTCACGGAACGAGACCGGCACGCCGAATTCGCGCGAGAGTGCCTGGCTCACCTGTGTCAGGATCAGCGAGTCGAGCCCGATCTCGAGGAACGTGGTGTCGGAACTCAGGCTCCTCGCATCCAGACCGGAGAGTTCGAGCACCACCTCGAGCACCCGGGAAAGCGCATCATTGGTTGACGACGTCACGTAACTGCTCCAAAAAGGTGAACCGCGTGCCTAGACATGCGTAGCCAGCAGGGAGAGTTGCAGGCGTAGCACCTCCTGCTGGCGCTCGATCAGCGCCGCCACATCGCCCCCGTCGCCGTCGTTGTCCTGGTTCGCCGAGACGTCCTGCTGCGGGCGATCGAGCCAATACCGCTCCCGACGCAGCGGATACGGCGTCAACCGTGCGCGACGTCGCGGCCCGTCGCCGTACAGTGCGGTGAAATCGACCGGCGCACCCGCCAGCCATGCATTGCCCAGCGCGCGCACCATCTCGTCGGCTTCTTCTCCTTCACTCCCGCTGACATCGAACGACGACACGATTCGCGTATCGCTCCTGAAGGCCAGTGTCTGCCGCGCCAGCGGCGCGACGGCGCTCCGAGGCCCCACATCCAGCATCAAGGCAAGCCGATCGTCGGATGCTGCCAGCAGCGCCTCACGGAAGCGCACCGGCGAGCGAAGCTGCGACGTCCAGTACTCGGCACGGCCAAGGGTCTCGCTCCCGACTGCCGCACCGGTGCACGAGGAGATGAACGTGCACTCGGCGGCCTTGGTGGTGACATCCGTCAGCGCCGAGGCGAAGGCCGTCACTGCCGGCTCCATCCGCGAGGAGTGGAACGCGTGCGACGTCTCGAGCCGCCGGTGAGCCACACCCGCGCGTTCCAACGCCGCCGCCACCGTGGCCAGCGCCTCCTCGGTCCCAGCCAGCACGCAGTGGGCTGGGGCGTTGTCGGCGGCCAGCTCGACCTGGTCGGAGAGATAGGGGATCACCGCGTCCACTGCCGCCCGTACGGACAACATGCCGCCCGGTGCACAGGCCTGCATCGCCCGTCCACGCGCGACCACCAGCCTTGCCGCGGCGCCGAGGTCGAACACACCCGCAATCACCGCCGCCGCGAACTCGCCGATGCTGTGCCCAAGAACCCCGTCCGGCCGGACTCCGCGGTCCATCCACAACCGCGCCGTCGCAACCTGCATGGCGAAGATCGCCGGCTGCGCCACCGCCGTCTGCCGCAACCGTTCGGCCGACGTCGCGGTGGACGCGGACTGCATCAACAGTTCCTCTACACGCACACCCTCGGACTCGAACACGGCCAGCACGGCGTCCAGCGCGCCGCGGAACACCGGCTCCGACCTGTGTAATGCCGCGGCCATGCCGGGATACTGCGTGCCCTGGCCCGCAAAGAGGAACAGTGCACGCGGTGGTCGAAGCCCGGCGTCCGCATACCGGATCCGTCCCAGAACGCCACCTCCCAGCTGCGACCTCGCTGCCACCGCATCGGGCGCGATGACGAACGCGCGATGTCGGAGCACGCGTCGCCCGGTCCCGAGCGTGCAGGCGAGGTCCGCCAGTTCGTCCGTCGAATCCGGGAGCGACTCCGCGGTCTGCGCGATCAGCGTCGAGAGTTGCTTCGGCGTCTCGGCGCTGAACGGCAGCAGGAGCGACCGATTGGCTGGGCTGCCGGCCGCCCGATCACGCACGGCAGGGATGTATTCCTCCAGCAGCACATGGGCGTTGGTACCGCCGACGCCGAATGCGCTCACGCCCGCACGTCGCGGCCTGCCGTCCGAGAGCCACGGACGCGTGGTCGCGTTGACGCGGAACGGCGTCGTCTCGAAGGCGAGCTGCGGATTCGGATTCTCGAAGTGCAGGCTGGCCGGCAGCATGCCGTGGCGCAGCGAAAGCGCCGTCTTGATGACACCGGCGACGCCGGCGGCGATGGTGCAGTGGCCGATGTTCCCCTTCACTGAACCGATTGCGCAAAACCCGGTTTCGTCGGTGTCCTCACGGTACGTCCGGGTCAGTGCCTCCACCTCGATCGGATCGCCCAGCGGCGTGGCGGTACCGTGCGCCTCGACGTAGCCGATGCTGGCTGCGCTCCACCCAGCGTCCACCAGGGCGCGCCGGATCACGCGACGTTGACCGTCGACGCTCGGGGCGGTGAAACTCGCCCGCCGGGCACCGTCGTTGTTGACCGCCACGCCGCGAATCACCGCCTGAATGCTGTCGCCATCGGCCTCGGCATCGGCCAGCAGCTTAAGGACCACGATGCCCGCGCCGTCGCTGAAGACGGTGCCGGTGGCATCGCGATCGAACGGCCGAGTAGTGCCATCACGCGAGAGCATCGATCCCTCATCGTACCGATGGCCGACACGCTGGGGAACGGTGATGGAGACGCCCCCGGCCAGTGCCACGTCGCACTGACCCGCGCGCAGCGCCAGACATGCCTGCGCGATCGCGACGAGGGACGTGGAACAGGCGGTGTTGATGCTCACGGCCGGTCCGGTGAGATCGAGACGATGTGCGAGCCCGGTGGCGACGTAATCCTTCTCGGTGGCGAACTGCACCGGCAGCGGCCCTGCCGCGCGCACCAGTTCGGGATGCCGCAGCACGTGATGAAACAGGTACCCGCTGAAGTTCATGCCGGCGAAGACGCCGATGGTCTTGTTCGAACGCTCGGGGACGAGGCTGCACGACTCCAGCGCTTCCCACGCGACTTCCGTCAGCACACGCAGCTGTGGATCCATGAGTTCGGCCTGGCGGCGCGGGACGCCGAAGAATCCGGCCGCGAACTCCTCCACCCCCGTCAGCATGCCCCGCGCCGCCACGTAATCGGGCGACGAACGGTCGTCGGCCGAAACGCTGGTGTCGAGCGTTGCCGGATCGAAGTGCTCCACCGTATCCACGCCGTCGCACACCACCCGCCAGAATGCATCGACCGATGGCGCGCCGGGAAAGCGCCCCGCCATGCCGACGATCGCGATCGCCGCGTCCGCCGTCTGGCGCGCAGGTGCCACCGCCTCCCGCCGCCCAGGCGTCGATGCGCGGGCGGCACCGAGGCGTGCAGCGGCACCGGCTGGCGACGGCGCGGCGAAGAAGTCTGCCACCGGCAGTGTGATGCCGTGCTCACGTCGAAGTGTCTCGAGTACCACCAGCGCTGACAACGAAGCACCGCCGAGATCGAAGAATCCATCCGTCGGTCCGACGCTCTGGAGTGCGAGTACGCGCGCGAAGATCTCGCGCAGTATGGTTTCGACGTCCGCCTCCGCGCGCACCGGCGACGCCGCCCCGTCCGGCGCGGAGGCGACGCTGGACGCCGACAACATGCGGCGGTCGACTTTCCCCGTCGCGGTCACGGGCAGTCGTTCATGCAGTGTCACGACGGCCGGCACCATGTAGTCGGCCAGCAGCCCCCGGAGAAACGTGCGCACTTCCGACGGGTGCACGGAATGGCCTGGACGAGGCACGACGTGCGCGACGAGTTGGCGCTGTGCGCCGCTGCCTGTCGCCACCACCGCACCGTCGATGATTGCGGGGTGCTGGCGGAGCGCCGCCTCGACCTCACCCGGTTCGACACGGAATCCCCGTAGCTTGATCTGCGTGTCGGACCGCCCGAGAAACTCGAGGCACTCGTCATCGCGCCACCGGACCAAGTCGCCGGTGCGGTAACGGCGGCCAGCCCACCGTGCCACATCCGGCGACGCCACGAAGCGTTCGTCGTCCGCGGCGGTGCCACCGACATAGCCGAGGGCAACGCCGTCACCGCCCACCCACAGTTCGCCGATCGCTCCGACAGGCACTTCCACGCCATGCTGATCGAGGACGTGGGCACTCGAGTTGGCGATCGGTCGGCCGATCGGCAGGGGTGCGGGCACCTCCGCGCCCGGCTCGATGCGGTAGCAGCACGAGAACGTCGTGTTCTCGGTGGGCCCGTACCCATTCACGAGCGCGCACCGCGGGAGAGCGGCCAGCGCGCGACGAACGTGCGCCGGCGACACGACGTCACCACCGGTCAGGAGGCAACGCACCGACTGCAGCCTTCCGACCAGGCCCGCATCGACCAACTCGTTGAACAGCCCGGACGTGAGCCAGACCACCGTGCACTTTTCTGCCTCGATGAACGCCGCGAGATCGCTGAGCGACAGAAGCCCCGGCGGCGCCAGTGCCAACCGCCCGCCATTGAGCAATGGACCCCAGACCTCGAGCGTCGACGCGTCGAAGGAGACCGGTGCGTACCCGAGCATCACCGTGTCGGCATCCAGTGCCACGTAGTCTGCGGACCGCGCGAGTCGCACGATCGCACGATGCGGAACCACGACACCCTTCGGTTCGCCGGTGGATCCGGAGGTGAACATCACATAGGCAGGATCCTCGGCGCGCGTCGTCCGCGGTGGCGGCGCGACCACGCTATGCGCGTCGGCCAGAGGCGACGCGGCATCCCGGTCGATGCGGAGCCGTTCCACGCGAGGCGGGAGCGCGGCATCCGGCGTCGTATTGCTGACGACCACACGACCGATCTCCATCCGATCCAGCAGGCTGGCGACGCGATCCGCTGGCATGCGATCGTCGAGCGGCACGAAGACGGCGCCGGCCTTGACGATGCCCAGATATGCGATGGCGAGGTCCAGCGACCGCCCCAGTGCCACGCCGACCCGCTCGTGCGCTCTGACGCCGGCCCCGATGAGCTGCCACGCGAAGCGATTCGCTCTCGCCTCCAGCTCGGCGTAGCGCAGTTCACCGTCGGACGCCCGGAGCGCGAGCGCGTCCGGCGTGGCCTGGACGATCGACTCGAAACAGTCGGCGACGGTCGCATCGCGGTCGTACTCGAGACGGTAGCCCGCGAGTCGGTCGAGATGCGCGACCTCGATCGAGTTGAGCAGGTCGTGCGTCTGGATGCCCGCGTCACGTTCCATCCGTCCCGGCGATGCCTGCGCGTTCACCGCGCGTTGCACCAGTGCGCCGAGCCGCTCGATTCCGGGCGCACTCAGGCCACGGAGCTGGACGTCGCCGGCGGCGGTGAACCGGATGACGACGGGAGGGTCACCCGTCGTCTCGTCGATGGCGCGGAGTTGACGCTCGCACTCCGCGAGGGACCACTGCGGATCCACGGTACCCGAGCGACGCCGGGGAAATCCGGCGTGCGGCGACTCGATCGCCAGCCCCAGCACCGAGTCCGGAGGCACCAGTCTGGCGGCGACCAGTGCGACCACGGACGCGATGCGCCACTCGCGATCCCCATCGCCACTGCAGCCACGCCACAGCGAGTCCGGAATGCTCAGCGAACAGTGCGCGTACGAGCCGTCAGCGCGCGCCGGCATGCGTCCAGCCAGCAACGTCGTCGCGGCGTCCGCACTGATTGCCGACCCTTCGCGCCGGCCTTGAGCATCGCTATTCGGCCAGCCAGACATGTCAGAAGCCTGGCGGCGGTGAGTAGCCACGGGTGAGTCGTCGCGCAGCCACCACTGCCCGACCGAGCGGATATTTCACGGCGTCGACTTCGCGCGACTCGCCGGGCGGCTGGGGCGTCATCCCGAAGCGGCGCAGGACCTCGTTGAATGCATGCACGTTCGCATGCCGCCGCGTCACGGAGGTGTAGAAGACGATGCCGATGGAGACGCACACGCCGTCGCCCGGGCGCACCCACGACGGCTCGGCTCGCGTCATGTGCGGCGCCGTACTGGGGAAATACACGCCGTCCCCCGGTCCGCAGTCGATCTCGACGCTGCGCTGGGGAAGGGTCGCGTCATACGTCACGTTCTCGAGCGACTTGTGGAGGATGAACTTCTCCACCGCGTCAGCCTTGACGGCGACGCGGTCGGATGCCTCCCACACGTTCATGATCTTCCGCCCGCGCATCTGCAGCCAGAAGTTGTTTTCCCGGTCGATGTGGAACGGGGTGACGGACGGCGGCGCGGAGATGAAGATGAACCCCTGCGCATTGTAGAGGCCAGGTTGCTGCCGATCGATCAGGTGCCTGACCGTCCCCAGTGCCTCATCGAGGAATGCGGCGTATTCCGGGTCCGACTCGACATTGTAGAGCGCGATCCATGATCCCGGCTGTTCCAGCTGCCGGAACACCGCGCTGAGGTCGCGACCATCGAGTGGTTTGGAGGCGAGGGCAAACTTCGAATCGACGGCCGCACCCGGCTTGATGAACTTGCACTGGCCGGACGGCATCAGCGCGAGCGCAAGCTGCTCGAGCCGGTCGAGCTGCATCAGGGGATGCCGATCGAAGTCATGGCGCAGGCGGCAGATGCGATCCATGGAGAATGCCGCCTCGTCCTCTACCTTCACGGAAAACGATCCCGTGTCATGGTCCGCATGCGTCATGTGCACCGCTCCGCGAATTTGATCCCACTGCCGAATGTGTCGTTATTAATGAGATCGTCAAGTCCCGCTGCCACCCGCCGGCACGCGACCACGCCACTGGCTGGACGTGGCGCTGCGGTGTTCTCGGTGCCAACCTTGGCAGCCAGACGTTTCCAGCTCTCGTCCATCAACGTCGCAGGTCACACCTGTGTCTCAGTTCGCATCGACTACGTCGACCAGGACCGGATTGCGCCGCGTCGCGGATCTGGTGCGCGCCTTGCCGGTCATCCGACAGTATCGCCGCCGCCAGTTTCTGGCTCGGTTCACGACGGCGCCCGCCGCGCATCTGTTCTTCGGGACCTACGGATCATTCCGCGAGGCAACGGCCGCGGCACCGCCAACCAAGCCGGTGGGATACGACAATCAGGAGTCCGCGGCGATGTACGATGCGCGCCTCGATCGGGTGCACGCGGCTGACTACCCGGTGCTCTACTGGCTCCTTCGGCTTGGCTCGGTCGCGCGCATCGTGGATTTCGGCGGCCACGTCGGTGTCTCGTATTACGCCTTCAAGCCGTACCTCGAGCCCCACTGGAGCGCCGGCGAATGGACCGTCGTCGACGTGCCCGCCGTCGTCGAGCGGGGAGCACGCCTGGCTCGCACCCGAGGCGCGGCGAGCCTCCGCTTCAGCACGTCGGCGGCGCTCGATGCGGCCGATGTCTGGATGGCGGCCGGTTCGCTGCACTACGTCGAGGAGCCGGCGAGCGCGATCATCGCCCGCATGCGCCGTCCTCCGCGCTGGGTGTTGCTGAACAAGGTGCCGCTCACCGAGGGCGACGCCTACGTCACGCTGAACAGCATCGGCACTGCGTTCTGCCCATATGCGGTGTGCAATCGTGACGCCTTCGAGCGGGACCTCACCAATGCCGGCTACGTGGTCCGCGATCGATGGCGGAACGAGGAGCTGTCATGCGAGCCGTTCGACGAGCCGCATCGGGCCGTGCATGGGTATGCGGGCCTGCTGCTCGAGCACGTCGCGTGACTGAGCGACTGATCGGCATCGGGCCCGAGTCTCGGCTCGCGGGCCTCCTCGGGATGGCGCCCGAGACGGCCCCGCCCAGGCTTGGCATGGTGTTGTTGAGCCCCGGCCTGCTGCACCGCGTGGGTAACAGCCGCGTCAACGTCCTGCTCGCGCGGCAGCTGGTGGCGTCGGGATTTCCCACGCTGCGATTCGACTTCAGCGGAAACGGCGACAGTCCCCGGCGCCACAGTGTCCCGCGGACGTTCGAGAGCGCCATCGAGGAGGTGTTGTGGGCCGCTGCCGCGCTGCGAGAGGCGACGGGGGTCCAGGACGTTGTTCTTTACGGTCACTGCAGTGGTGCCGACGTCGCGCAGCGCGCCGCTGTGCACGACGCGTCGGTGACAGGGCTGGTGCTCAGCGATCCGATCGTCTTCCGCACTACGTCTTTCCTCTTCCGTCGCTACGCGCCGCGGTTGCTGCGTCCCGAAGTGTTGTTGCGCGTCCCGCAGACCCTGGTGCGCATGTCACGCCCACCGGCAAACCCTGACTGGGTGAGAATGGTCCCGGATCGTTCGATTCTCACCGATGAGCTCTGCCTGCTGGCGAAACGCCGGACGCGACTGCTCGCGATCTTCACCGGCGGGGCGCGGGATTCCTATGCGTATGAAGGACAATATCGCGCGGCGTTCCGACGCGTCCCCTTCGGCGATCTACTGACGGAACGCCTGATCGTCGACGCCGACCACACGCTGAGTGCGGCGGCACCACGACAGGCGCTGATCGAGGCGGCGAAGGCATTCGTCGTGAATCTCGAGTGCCACCACTCGGCACCGATCGGATGAAACCGCGCAGGCCGATGCCCGCCATGGTGATTGCATCGCTGGCCACACTCGTGCTCTCGATCAGTCTCGGCGTCGTTTTCCTCCGTCGAAACGCAGCGCTCCACGCGGCGACCGCGCGGCAACCGGGACGCGCAACCCTTGGCGTGCACACCCTGGTCGGCCAGGAGGACGGCCGCGCATCCGCCGTGGCTCGCACGCGCCCGATGGCAACCGAGGCTGGCGGAAGCTCCCTTCTCGCGTTCTCCGCCGGCTTCGCGTCGAACACTGCGGGGCCCGTCGACAACTTCGCCAATGTGTGGCTTCCGGTCGACGCACCGGTGGTCTACGCCGGGTATGAGGGCAGGTTCGACGTCAAGGCGTTCGTGGTGCTGGACGCCCGCGGTGGTCCGCGCCATCGAGTCGAAATCGTCAAGACCGGGGAGCCGGCCGGTGAGCTCACGATGCCGGTGGTGGAGATTCGTGACGCGGGTCGGATGGTCGATCGCTCCCATCGCTACGCGCCTCCCGGTGCCAAGCTCATGAGCGGCTCCGTGACCACCGATGGTCCGGCGTTGCTGGTGGCGTTCTGGTGGGGAGACGGGCGCGGCCTTCAGCACAGTGCGATGCCCGATGACGCATTCACGGTCATCGAATCGTTCACGCAGCTGCCCCCGAACAGCGCGGTGCAGTGCGTCGTCGCGGTCCGCGCGGTCCGTGAAGCGGGGCGATACGACGTCACCTGGTCGACAACGCCGGAGCAGGGTGCGTCGCTCTGGCTCTTCGCCTTCGCTCCGACGCGTCCAATCCCCTAGACGGCATCCCGGTTGCGGCGTCACCCGCCGCTGACGGGACCGGCACGCGGTCGCGACCGCAGTGCAGCGCGGCACTGAGCAGGAAATCCCGATCCACGCGTCGATCGTCCATGCCGTCAAGTCGGAACGCGGAACCGTTCGCCGTGCGGCGACTGGTCCGACTGACTCGCGCGTGACGAACAAGCGAGCTCTACACTTCGCGTTCCTGGTGCGTCATGTCGACCGATTTTGCGACACACCGGAAGCATGGCGAGGCGGAGACGACCAAGGTGATTCTCGGCTCGCGAAGGCGCGCATCGTGTTCGATGCGATGCCGCCTCACACCATCAGGTTACGTCGTGACGACGGCGCCACTTTCACCTCGAGGAGCCGCATGCCGCCCTGAAAACGTTTCGTTCAACTATGGACAGTAGGCTGCAGAACACATACGGTGCAGCGCGAGAATAATTGGCGGTGGCCAACGTCTGAACGGCAACGCGAACTGCCGACATGCCATGTGTGCGCGACTCGCTCTCTGCTCGATTCAGCGCATTCGTCGCTCGACGGCTTTGCAAATCGCTAAAGACGTTGCGGAATGCAGCAGCAGTACTGTTGCGACGCGGCAACAGCACGGAGGCCAACTTCTGGGAACGGCTGGAAATTAGATCGGCGTAACCTCTGACGCAGCAATACGTTAGAAAAACAAAAGGAAGACGGCGGCCTAAGGCACGCACCATGCTGGAGATGGAACGTTGGTTAGAACCGCACAGAAACTGCCCGCGACCGAGGTCCTGGCAGAATCAGCGCGCCTCGAGGCTACGCCCATCGCGCTTTCGACGCGGGCCCGATCGGCCCGATCCGTCTCACACGCATCAACTGATCGACACCAGTCTAAGCCCAGACGTCGTCTCAGCCGGTTGCACGAACACTTGGAGGGGCACAAATGCTCCAAACACAGAGTGATGCAGGGATTGTGCCAGATACCCCGGTGAGTGCAATTCTGGGCGCAGTCGCGGCTGAAGATCGTGGAGAAATTCGCACCAGGCTCCGGACCAGAGCTCTCACCGAAAGACGTGACGTGATCGACTTCGCAGACAACACTCGCTTCCGGCACCTCTTCACGGTGGACGTGGAAGAGTATTTCCAGGTGGATGCCTTGGCGCCCTACGCGCCGCGCGTCAGCTGGGGCTCGTTCGAGAGTCGGATCGAGCCGGCGATCGATCGACTGCTGGAGCTGATGGCCTCACGGGGCGCGATCGGCACCTTCTTCACGGTCGGCTGGGTCGCCGAGCGCCACGCCGGCATGATCAAGCGGATCGTGGCTCACGGGCACGAGATCGCGTCGCATACCTATGACCACGAACGCATCACGCACCAGACGCCAGCGGCATTCCGCGCGTCCATCCGGCGGACGAAGCAGGTGCTGGAGGAGATCACGGGCACGGCGGTGCTCGGGTTCCGGGCGCCAAGCTTCTCCATCGTGCGCGGGACGGAATGGGCCCTCGACCTGCTGATCGAGGAGGGGCACACCTACGACTCGTCGCTCTTCCCGGTCTCGCGGTCCGGGTACGGCTACGTGGGCGGCCACCGGGATCCGTACTGGATCAAGCGGCCGTCCGGCTGCATCGCCGAGATCCCACCGGCGACGCTGCAGGTCCTCGGCAAGACGCTTCCCGCAGCCGGTGGCGCGTACTTCCGCATCCTGCCCCCGCAACTCGTGCATGCCGCGCTGCGCAGCTCGGCGGCTCGCGGCGTACCGGGAACGTTCTACATCCATCCGTGGGAGTGGGATCCTGGGCAGCCGCACCTCGATGTGCCGGTGCTGACCAGGGTCCGGCACTACGGTGGCCAGAGTCACGTCTTCGCGCGCATCCAACGGTTGCTGGGCGCATTCGACTTTTCGTCGATCGCGTCCATGCTGAGCACGGATGCGGCTGCCGCCAGCCCGTTGCGGCTTGCCGGATCCAGCGGCGCCGCGCGCAGTCCGCAACGATCGATTTCTGCCGGCACGACACAGCCCGTCTCGGGTCTGGCCTGATGTCGCGCGCTCGCGTGCACTGGTATCGCGAGGAGAAATCCGTGCAGTCAATCGCTCGTTCCTGGCGTGGGTCCCGCGACTTCTGCCAATCATGAAAACGCATCTGGCTGTCCCGTTCAGCAGCGGCACCAAGTGCACGGTGCGCATGGAGGAGCACCCCCACAGCCGCGAAGGCGCGCGGCGCGCGCTCAACGTGGCCGTCGCGGCGATCGGCATCGTCATCACCGCGCCGATCATGCTGTCGGTGGCGGTCGCGGTGAAGCTTTCGTCACCCGGCCCGATCCTCTTCCGCCAGCAGCGCGTCGGGCTCGACTTGCGGTCATCGAGGGGTGACACGCGCGGTCGCAACGTGGACATGGGCGGTCGTCCATTCACCATCCTGAAGTTCCGGACCATGCGCCTGGCCCGGCCAGGCGAGGAGTTGCAGGTCTGGGCGTCGCCGGGCGATCCTCGCGTCACACCCATCGGCCGATTCCTGCGTCGGACACGGCTCGACGAAATTCCGCAGCTCTTCAACGTGATCGCAGGGGACATGAACGTGGTCGGCCCCCGTCCGGAACAGCCGGCGATCTTCAAGGAATTGGGCGCCGAAGTGCCGAACTATCGTGCGCGGCAGCAAGTCCGGCCCGGCATCACGGGTCGCGCGCAGATCACGCTGCAGTACGACACCTGCATCGAGGACGTGCGGCGGAAGGTCGCGGCCGATCTGGAGTACATCAAGGCGCAGTCGCTCGTCGAGGATCTGCGAATCATGGCGATGACGGCGCCGGTGATGCTGTTCAGGAAGGGCGGACGCTGACCACGACGAGGTGCCGTCCTGCGGCTGATTCCGGTGCTCGGCACGACTGCCGACGACACTGCCAGCAGCGCATCCAACGCGGCGCGCGCCCGGCCGATGCGTGACGTGACGCGCCTCGTGTTCGAAACCAGTGGCGCGCAGTTCGCCGACGTGCAGCTGGTGCCACTTCCGCTCGTGGTGAGCGACGACGACTGGGGTATGCTGACGCCGGATGAGCGCACGCGTGCTGGTCGCTTCGCATACGAAGCCGGGCGCTCGGCCTTCGTGTCGACCCGCGCGGCGCTCCGACGCCGCCTGGCGGAGGAGACGGGCATCGCACCAGAGGCACTCCCGATCCTCACTGATTCGCATGGGCGACCCTTGCTGCGCGCTCGTACGCCGTCGCCATTCGATTTCAATGTCTCGCACTGCATCGGCATGGCGGCCATCGCGGTGACACGTGGT
Organism: Gemmatimonadaceae bacterium; assembly: GCA_031369265.1. Classification (GTDB taxonomy): domain Bacteria; phylum Gemmatimonadota; class Gemmatimonadetes; order Gemmatimonadales; family Gemmatimonadaceae; genus JACMLX01. Next base: position 24,615 of record JANMON010000097.1, read on the forward strand.
GGCCGAATCGGCGTTGATATCGAGGCGCGGTCACACAGCGCGGATCTGCGCGAGCTGGTGCCGCAGGTGATGGGGCCGCGCGAAGTGGCGTTGCTGGACACCCTCGATGGCGACGCCTTCCTGCGGGCCTTCTATGGGTCGTGGACACGCAAGGAGGCGGTGGTGAAGGCGATCGGGGTCGGCCTGTCGTACCCCGTGCGGACGCTGGACCTGCCGTGCGATGAATCGCCGGGCGAGATCCATCTCGAAACGGCCCCGGACCTGACGTGGCGTGTCTTCACGCGTGAACTGGAGCCGTCAGTGACGTTGTCGGTTGCCATGTCGGATCGCGTCGGCTCTGCGCATCACGATGCGAACGGTGTCGACGCGCGTGCACGCACGCCGCGCTGACGTTCGCCACGGCGAAAGCCGGCCTGTCGGCGAGTCGGAGTCGGCTGCCGGGTCGTTGTCGCAGCTGCCTGCGCTCGACGGCGTTCGGGGACTGGCGGTACTCATCGTCATCATCCATAACTCGGCCTGGATCGCCGGCTCGAGTCACCAGTTCATCGTCAAGTTGCTGGTCGCGGTCACGGCGTCGGGTTGGATCGGCGTGTCGCTCTTCTTCGCCTTGTCCGGACTGCTGATTACCGGAATTCTGCTCGACACGCGAGGCAGGGCCGACTTCTTTCACGCCTTCTACGTGCGCCGGACGCTACGCATCTTCCCGCTCTACTATGCATTCCTGATCGGCGTCGTGTTCGTCGCAGCGCCGCTGGCATGGAGTCCGGCCTGGGCGGCCGAAGTACGCGCAGGGCAGTGGCCATACTGGTTCTACATGTCGAACTGGACGCAGACGAACGATGCGGGCGTGCCTGGCATGACGCACCTGTGGTCGCTTGCGGTGGAGGAGCAGTTCTACCTGATCTGGCCGCTCCTCGCATACATCCTCGGTCGGCGGGGCATCTCCACCCTCGCGATCGCAATGATCGTCACCGGCCCGTCGCTGCGATGGATGCTGTTGGCGAGCGGGCTGCCGAATGACTCCACCTACCTCTTCACGTTCGCACGCTGGGACGCGCTTGCTGCGGGCGCCCTGCTGGCAGCATCGATGCGCGATACGCGCGCCCGCAGGCTCGTGGTGGCGTGGCGAGGAGCACTGACCATCGTGCTGACGTGCGCACTAGTGGTCCTGGTCCTGATTCAGCACGGTTTCCATTCAGACGACGTACCGGTGGCGCTGATCGGCCAGAGCCTGATCGTGGGCCTGAGCTTCTGCCTCCTTGCCTACGCCCTCGACTCCCACACGATCAGCACGCGCCACCTGCAGTGGGTTCTCGGTCGCCGGTGGTTGCGCACTGTCGGCAAGTACAGTTACGCGATGTACATGCTGCACTTCCCGATTCACCACGCCCTGAAGATCCCGCTCGGTCCCTGGGTGACGGCCACCGATGACAGCCTGAGGGTCGTGCGCGTGCTCGGATACCTGCTGCTCGTGCTCGTGTTGAGCTTCGGTGCCGCGCTGCTATCCTGGCGTATCATCGAGGCGCCATTTCTCAGGCTGAGGGATAAGTGGGCACCTCGTGCGGGTGGAGCCGTGCTGAATTCGACAGGATCGCGTGCCGCGGCACCCACGCATTGACTGCGGGAGGTGGGGCCTGCCGCGACATGCCTGGTGCAGCGGCGACGCACCGACTGGTGTGACGCGACGGTATGTCGACATCCGGTCTCGCCGGGAGCAAGCGAGCGCACGCGACGATCCGGCACCGCACCACTGCCTTGGGTCACCGTGAGCTGAGTGTCTCCGTGCTGACGTCGGTACGCCTCTGAAGCAGTGCGCCGAGCGATGCACCGACCGTTGCAGCCAGCACCTCGGAAACGGCGATGCTGGCTTCTGAAAACACGATGACTGGGAGCCAGAGGCCGACCCCTCCGATCATGATCGCGAACGCGAGGGCGAGTCGCGGGCGGTCGGGCACTGCGCGGCGGGCGAGGAACCCCAGCACGAACATGATCGCAGCAGAGACGGCAGCCGTGCCGACCGCCGAAACTGCCGGTGTGAGGCCGGCGTCGAACGGGAGCAGAAAGGCCCAGCCGAGTCCGGGCCCGAGCGACAGCGTCGCCGACGTCGTCCGGTCGCCGGAGCTGCTGCGGAGCATCAGCGCGCCGGGCGCCCACCATCCGGAGAGCTCCCGCACTTCGTGGATGCGGTCGCGAAACGCATCCTCGATTCGCACGGAGGGTGTCCGGAGCAGCAGGTCGGTGGAACGCAGCCGCAAACGCAGTCGGGCATCGGTTCCGTGCTGTGCGAGCACCAGCAGCTCGGACCGACGTTCGTCCATCACACTGAGAATACTCGCCAATCCCTGTGTGGGCAGTGTCCCACGGACCACCGCCAGCACGCGGCCCTCCGGTGCCAGAAAGACATCGCGCAACGCCGGCATTTCGGCTGATCGTGCGGTGACCGATCCGAATGCACCATGCACCACCGTGCCTCGGAAGTCGGACGGGTAGATGTCCTTCGGTGCCACCTGTCCGAACCATCGCGTATCGGGGAAAGAGGCGCGAAGGAGCCACGACGTGCCGACCCGCGACGCGCTCCACGAGAGCGCGATGCCTGCGAACAGTGCCCATGCGCGCGATGGCGGCGCAAAGACGAGCTGGTGCCAGCGGAACGCCAGCAGGGCGCCGAGCGCGGCCCCGGTGACGTTGGTGACGAGGTCCGACAGGCTGGCATCGCGACCGGGAACGACCGTCAGTTGCAGCGCCTCGATGCCGGTCGTGACGCAGAGTGCCACCAGGACCACGCGCCACCACGATGCACCCGTCAGTGCCAGGGCGAGACCGAATGGAACGAAGAGCAGCGTGTTGAGCACCACATCGACAGTCCCATAGTCACCGCAGCGGAAGCACCAGCCTGCGACGGCAGTCACAGGGGCACGTTCCCATGACGGTGTCAGCGTGAGCGCGACGATTGCGGCGATGGCACATGGCAGGAGGCCGCGGCCCAACGCGCGCTCGCTTCCCGTCACCGGACGTGGGGTGAAATGTGGGCCGAAGGCATGCGCACGATATCGTCCGGGGTGGGGGCAGTACGGTGGCCTCTACGCTACCCGGGAGGCCGTGCCGTGGTCGGGATGAAGCCAGCCGTCCAATCGAGTCCCAAACCGCGACGAGCAGCGCACGCTTGCGTTCCACCGTGGGATGGTCGGGCTCGACCGACACGGGCGCGGTTCGTCGCCACCGCGCGCCAACGGCGTCTGCATGCGCTCCTCAGCAGGCGGGGGGTGACGCGCCTGCCGTGATCGTCATGACGGCATGCAAAGCGGCATGCTCGGCACGGCATCATTCAGTGCAGCCCACGCATTCGAGGTGGCAACCGAACGGACGATGAAATCAGGTTAACGTCCGGTGCGCACCGGAGTCAACAGTGGCACCGTCGCACCACGCACGCGATCCCGGCTCGCACCTCGACACGAATCATTCGGCAGAACCAGCGGCGTCGAAACGCTGATGGAGAAGTCAGGGACGTACGCGTCGTGGTGATCGCGCGCTACGGAAATTGCGTGCCGCGGAGCAGTCGCTCGAAACCATTGATGATCTGCATGTTGCGGTGTGCTTTCGACTCGAATGCGAATCGCGGGATTCGAAATCGCGCCAGCGGATCGGCGTTCAGCGCCTCGAACGTGGGATATCCGGGCGACGCGGCGAGTGCGGCCGCGAACCCACTGTCCCTGCAGGCCTGCATGTCGGACGGCCGAAAGTCGTTCGCCATGCCGAATGGAAAGCAGAAGACCGGTGAGGGATTGCGCAGTTCCTGGAGCATACGGTCGCGCGAATCCCGAATTTCGCCGCCCGCCTCGACAGGGTCGATGTGCGACAGCACCGGATGCTGCACGCTGTGCGCCCCGAACCTGGCGCCACGCGCCTCGAGACGTCGGGCATCATCCCAGGTCATGGGTCGATAGGCATCGGGTGCGTCGGCGGGAAGCGACACCTGCAGTCGTTCCGCGAGCGCGGTGACGACGTCGCGGCCGGCGATGGAAAGGTGTGACTTGCAGCGGGCACCGATGGCTGCCGCGGCTTCACTCCGCGATGCTGAGTTCCCGAGCTGCAGGCTGAGCCGTCCCCCGGGCAAGTCGAACTCCAGCACCTGCGCTTCGGCAGCATGGAGCAGGACCTTGATCTGGTCATACCACATCCAGTGCAGCCGATCGAGGAAGCCGGTGGTCAGGAACGTGGTCACCGGGCAGTCGTACTCGAGGAACAGGGGAATCCCCACTTCGGCCTGGTCGTGGTAGCCATCGTCGATCGTGAATGCAATCGCCGGCTGGCCGCGCCCGCGGCCCTCGATCACTTCCGCAATCAGGTCCGCGACATCGAGTGTGCGATACTTTCGCCGCCGAATCCACTGCAGCAGCGCACGCACGTCACTGCTGCGCAGGCGTCCCGCCTGCGACTCCTCAGTGGCGAACCGATGCAACATGAAGACGCACGACCCAGATCTGCCGAGCGCGCGCAAGGCAAAGGACATCACGCGAGACGTGACGGCGGATCGGAGCATCGACAGCTGCGGCATTCCGGCGCAGGGAGGTGGGAGAGAGGACGAAATTCCGGATCCTACTGATCGGGGAGCCGGAGCGATAGGTTCGGCCGGGTTCGACGCATATCAGCCCTACGGCGATCCACGTATACTTCAGGAACCATGACCGGCGACCATTCGAGCTGCGCACCGCCTTGATGCATCCTCGGACCCCGACGGTGCTCGTCTGCGACGGGGGAGAGCGTGCTGCACTGGCGGTGGTGCGGTCGCTTGGCCGTGCCGGTTATCGCGTGTACGTCGGGACAACCGACGCTCGGTCGCTGGCCGCCGGCAGCCGCCACAGTCGCGGCGAAATCGTGTTGCCGTCGGCGCTGGCCGACCCTGCGAGGTTCTCCCAGGCGGTCGCCGAGGCCGTGCGGACGCTGGGCGTCGATGGCGTGATTCCGGTTGCCGAAGCGTCACTGCTGGCGCTGATCGAGTGGCGTGACCTGCTGGGCGATGCGATCCTGCCATTCCCCTCGCTGGCCATCGCGCGTCGCGTGTTCGACAAGGAGGGCGTCCTGGCGGCTGCGCGCAGCCTCGGCATCGCGGTGCCCGCGCAGATCGAGCTTCGCCACCGGAGCGACGTGGCACGCTTGCTTGCCGATCCACCGCCGATGCCGGTGGTGTTGAAGCCCGCGCGGTCGGTCAGCGACGACACGGTTGGGAGGCACAAGCTGAGTGTGCGACATGTGGCGCGGGTTTCTGACCTGGCCGCAGCCGTGGCGGCGCTCCCTGACGCTGCCTTTCCACTCCTCGTGCAGCAGCGCGTCGTCGGCCCGGGAGTCGGCGTGTTCGTGCTGCGGTGGGCAGATCGTGTCGTCCTGCGCGCTGGCCACGAACGCATCCTCGAGAAGCCGCCCTCCGGCGGCGTGAGCGTCTACCGACGGAGCGTGCACCCCAGCCAGGCCCTCGCCGACCAGTCGGACGCGCTGCTCGCCATGCTCGACTGGCAGGGCGTCGCGATGATCGAGTACAAGCGTGACGCATCGACCGGTACGCCGTACCTGATGGAGATCAATGGCCGATTTTGGGGCTCATTGCAACTTGCCATCGACGCTGGTGCGGATTTCCCCGTGCACCTGATGGCACGAGCCCTCGGCCTCACGATACCGGAGAGTGAGCCGTTCAGGGCCGGCGTCTTGCTCCGGTGGGAGTGGGGCTGCATGGACCACCTTCTGGCGCGGCTGCGTCGGACGCCGGAGCAATTGTCCTTGCCCGCGGACGACAGTGGACTTGCCGCGTCCGCCGCCACGGTACTGTTGCCCTTCAGGCGAGGAGAGCGCTGGGAGGTCTTCCGGCTCGGCGATCCGTATCCCTTCGTACGGGAGACCCTGCGCTGGGTCGGCTTGCGATGACAGTCACTCCCTCACCACTGCGCATCTCGGTCGTCGTTCCGACCTACAACCGGAGTCGTTGGATACGCCCGGCAATCGAGACCATTCGCGCCCAACGGTATCCCGTCTCCGAAATCGTCATCGTGGACGACGGATCCACCGACGAGACGGAGCAGGTGACAGCAGGCCTGGATGGCTCGGTGCGCGTCATCCGCCAACCGCACGCCGGTGTCTCTGCCGCCCGCAATCGGGGGGTCGCGGAGTCCACGGGCGACTGGGTTGCATTCCTCGATTCGGACGACGCCTGGCATCCCGCCAAGCTCGCGGTGCAGGTAGCGGCGGTGGCATCCATACCGGCGACGCGCTGGTGCGCCGCCGCCGGGAATGCCATCGACGAGCAGGGCCGGGTCCTTCCGGATGGCGCAGGTATGGCGGGTGTCTTTCCGCTCTTCCGTGACCTGGGTGTCGAGCCCGCGTCGTTCCTGCGCCGCTGGCTGGCCGACGTGACGGTCACCCACGAGCAGTCACGGATCGCGGGCCTATTCGGCGACGCGTTCGAGTCGCTGTTCACGCTCAACTACGTGCACGCAAGCTCGGCGCTCTTCCACCGCGACGCCTTCCTTGCGTCCGGCGGATTCGATCGGTCGCTGCATGTCGCGGAAGACACGGAATTCTTCCACCGCTTTGCCGCGCAGCATCCACTGCTCCTGCTGCTGGAGCCACTCTTCGGCTACCGCATCGCACACGGCGCGGCGCTCAGCAACGCGTCATCGGTGGTCCCGCGCATCGTCAATGCCCTGACGAGCATCGACCGCGCACTCGCCGCGCGGGGCACCCCCAGTGCATCGGAGATTGCCGCGTCGCGGGTGGCTCGCGTGCGCCTCCTTCGCCGACAGGCCTATGCACGGCTGACCGAGCTCGCACCACAGGACGCACGGGCGCTGCTGCGATCCGCGATGGCGTCGGGCGGTGCCTGGGACCTGCACGCGCTCTGGCTGCTCACGGCGAGTTACTTCCCGGTGTCGTTCCTGCGCGGCCTGCACGCGCTCAAGCGCGCGATGCGACGTCAGGGAGTCGGGTGATGATAGGCCGTCGCACCTGCGGCGTGTCAGCGCGGTGACGTTCGCGCGAGCAACTGCGTGTACGCTTGCGCGTAGGCGGCTGCATTCCGGCGGCTCGAGAATCGGTCCAGGACGGTCCCGCGCGCGGCCTGGGCGACGCGCCGCCGTTGTACAGGATCAGCGATCAGCATCCGAATGCCATCCGCGAGTGCGGTCGGATCGTTGACGGCGACCAGCAGGCCGTCAACCCGGTCGGAGATGATTTCCTCCGGCCCGCCACATCGTGTGGCCACCACCGGAAGGCCGGTGGCCATGGCCTCCAGCGTCGAGATCGAGAAGCCCTCGGTCCGGGAGCTCAGCACGTAACCGTCCACACTGCGGAGGAACGCGGCCGAGTCCTCAACGAAGCCGCAGAAGTGCACCGTCTGCTCGAGGCGCAGCTCGCGCATCAGGGCGTCGACCGTCGCCTGCGTCTCGCCCCATCCGGCGTTGCCGGCGACCAGACAGCGGATCGCCACCCCGGCATCGCGGAGTGACGCAACAGCGCGCAGCAACACGTCGTAGCCTTTGGACGGGCGAATGTTACCGACGGCGCCGATGACGAACTCGTGATCCCCGATGGCAAACACGTCGCGCCAGTGACGGCTGGTGCCGGGCGTGAAGCGGTCAGGATCGACACCGTTGTAAATCACCCCGACCCGGTCAGCCGGCAAGCCGAGCCGCGGGGCAATGTCATCGCGCAGTGCATGCGACACGAAGATCGTGCGTGTGATCGTCTGCCGCAGGATGGCTGCCTTGACCGATGTCATGGCACTGCCGCGCGGCACGTCGACGGTGCCATGAAACGTCGCCAGCGCGGGAATGCCCGTCCACCGTGCCGCCATTCCACCGTACAGTGATGACATCAGCAGGTGTGCATGCACGATGGCGATGCGTTCGCGCCGGATCAGCTGGCATAGCGTGGCCAGGTATTCCGTGTCGAATCGCCGGTGCTGCGGCACGACCGCCACCGTCGCATCGTGCCGGCGCGCCTGCTCCGACACCCAGCCCTCGGCGATCGGCGCCACGACGGAAGCCCACACATTCCGGTCGAGACCCGCCACCACGTCCGTCAGCACTCGTTCCGCGCCGCCAGGCCCCCATGATTCGATGAGGTGCAGGACCCGACGCGCTGGTGAGCTGGCGGGGGCGCCGACCTGCGGCTCCGTCGGACGGGTCATGCCGTTCGCCTGTGACGAGCGGTGCGCAGGATGCGCGTAGGCCGCTCGCGATTCGTGATCATGGGACTGACCCTCCGCTCTCCCTCGCTGCGCGCGCTGCACGCGTCGCGTCACTGCCGAAGGCACTGAAATACCCGCGCGCGATCGCGCGATCACGAAGCACCGCCAGTTCCGCGCGTTCGCCGCCGATTCCGAACCAGGACCGAAGTTGCGCCTTCAGTGCGTGCAGGAACATGTACCGCGCGCGTCCGAACCACCGATGGCCCGTGGCGCGATCTTCGGTGATGGCCACGAGCTCGCCGTGTGCCTCGTAGTACCGCCGCAAATACTCCCGCGATTGACGCTCCGGCGGGATGTAGTGCCGCACCGCAGCGCGCGGCACCCACCGTCCGCTGCGGCCCTCTGCCAGCATGGCGCGCACGACCGCCGTTTCTTCGCCTGAGAGCATCGAGGCCGGCGTGCGCCCGAGCGTCGGATCGTATCGGTGTGCACGCTGCGCCGTGGTACGGAAGGCCATGTTCGCTCCGAACGGCGTGCGGCCGTGGGTCAGTGGCACCGGCTCCGGCCCGTGGTTCACGATGGCGTATGCAGCCCCAACATGGTCGATGCCGCGCTGGAGCCATTCGGGGGGCGGCTCGGGGAACCAGGGCTCGACCGGTCCGCCGAACACGTCCGCCGTCGGGTGGGCCTGCATCGCCTCAGCGTAGGCCTCCAACCAGTCCGCCGACACCAGTACGTCGTCGTCGGTCCAGCAAATGTAGTCGCCGGTTGCCTCATCCATGGCGCGATTGCGCGCGTTCGACAGTCCCACCTGCGACTCGTGGCACAGGCGCAACCGGAGTGCTGGCGGGGCTGCCTTGGCGACGGTGCTGGTCGCATCCGTGGATCCATTGTCCACCAGCACGACCTCGACTTCGACACCCTGTGGATGCCGCACTCGGTCGAGCGCGCTGAGTGTCTGTTCGAGCAGGTGCGCCCGATTGTAGGTGCAGATGGCGATCGTCAATCGCATCGGTCACACGTGACGCCAACCTGGCATGCGGTAAAGTGTCGGCGGAGTCGAGAGCGAGTGCGGTTCAGCACGTCCTGCCGTGGAGGAAGGTCCGATCCGCGTAGCGCACCCTGATATTGCATCTTCTGCCGAAAGATAATCGCGCGAGAACAGGCTGGTGCCGCATCACGAGGGTGCGGTGAGCCACACGTCTCGGTCCGACGGGGACGGCTGGTACAGCCGCGTCCCTCTGCCGCCCCCCGCCTCATCACTGGTCTCGGAACAGCGCAAGATAGGCGTCCGCCATCCGGTCCACGGAGTAGAGTTGCGCCCTCTCGATGCAGGCTGTCGAGGAGATGGAGCCGCGTCGATGATAGGCGCTCACGATTTCCTCGACCGTCTGGCAGAAAAAGCCGGTCTGCCCGTCAACCACCGTGTCGCCGGTGCCACCGAACCCGGTGGTGATGACCGGAGCGCCTCCGGCCATCGCTTCCACGACCGCGAGGCCGAAAGGCTCGATATACTGCGACATGTAGGCGAAGGCGCCGGCACGCGCGTAGTATCGGGCAAGATCCTCATAACTGAGTTCCCCGAGGTACGTCACCGACGGATCGGCAATGATCGGGGCGGCGAACTCCACGTCGCGCAGTGGACCGGCCAGCACCAGCTGCACACCGAGCCGTTTGCATGCCTGCAAGGTGATGTCCACACCCTTGTCCTTGGTGATGCGTCCGGCAAAGAACACGAACGATTCCCGCTTCGCGCCGGCCTCGGCGAATATCAGTCGCTGGCCATGCGGAATGACGCTGCCTGGCTTGCCGAGGTAGTCCTGGAGCGCGGCGGACGGGTAGATGAGATGTTCGTGCAATCCGGCATCCAGCCAGTGGGCAACCTCGTACATGCTGGCCTTCGACAGCGCCCAGAGCCCACTCCGTCGCTTCAGGAATCGGTAATGGTCGGGATGATTGAACAGGACGACGTCGCCGGCACGCACATGCTTGGCGAGGCCTGTGGCGACCTGGCCGAGGTGCTGCTCGGAGTTCACATGGATCGTCCCACCTGCATTGGTGGCGCGCGCCGGGAGCGTCTGATGATGCTCGATCCGTGCCACACCACAGGTCCCCGGCGAGTAACAGCGCACGGCTGCTCCACGCGCGGCGAAGCCCTCGGCCAGGTAAGCGACGACGAGCTCGATGCCTCCGTACTTGTCCGGCGGCACGGTGTTGAAACTGGTGGAAACCAGATGAATCGTGTTCGACTGCAGGTCGAACGGCTTCCCGCGCAGTCGTCGGTACAGCCGACCGAGCACAAGGTCCTTGCTGATCATCGCGCGCTTTTGGCTCCGAATGCGGGAAACACGACGCCCTCATGATCCACTACGCACGATTGTTCGCGCCGTCACCGAGGCGATGACGGCCGACGGAGGCGCGATGCACCGGTGGCAGACTGCGTGAATGCCACGATAACGAATTGCCACCCGTGGCACGGAAGGAACCTTCGACGCCGCTCACGACGGGCCGGTCAGCAGCTGCAGTGCTGCGCGCGGATTGCGGGCGACCTGGGCAATCAGTGCACGCTCTCCCGGCTGCAACGCACCTCGCCAGACGAGCAGCGTGAACAGCGTCAAGCCGGCGAGCGCGAGGGCAATACGGTGAGGCATCGTATCGACCTGGATCAGCTGACACCCCACCACCACGACGGAGCCACAGACCGTGAGGATTCCGACCCGCCCAAACCGGTACTGGATCGGCCAGAGCCGCTGCGACAGTACGTACGTGGCCACGAGCCGGACGGCAAACCCGATGACGGTTGCCCAGGCGGCGCCGAACATGCCGAACGGTGGGATGAGGAGCGTGTACGCGATCAGGGTGACGGCGACGGAGATCCAGGTCGCCACGGTGAAGAGACCGGGTTTTCCCCCGAAGTCGATCCCGAACTTGAGTACGTACATCCAGGACTGCAGCACATACGCGAGCAGAATGACCGGCACCACGTCGCCGGCCGGATAGTATGCCGGCGTCGTCATCAAGCGCAGCAGGATCGGTGTGCCGAGCGCGAGGCCGACTGCGCCGGTGAGCAGCACGATCGAGTAGAGGAAGAACGACTGGTTGTACCGTGCGTCCCGCTCGTCGACGGGCCGCGCGGCCAGCTGGAACATCTGTGGCTCCCACGCGCGAAGGAACGGCTCGGCGCTGACCTGGGCGAGCAAGAAGCCGAATTGGTATGCGAGGGCGTAGAGGCCGACCGCACCCAGGCCATGGCCATGCTCGAGGAAGAATCGGTCGCCGAACGTGATGATGAAACTCCCGGCGAAGGAGGCCTGGTACGGGATGCCGAACTTGATCAGCGCCATGCTGATCCGGCGGCTGATCCGCAATCCCACATGGCGAAAGAGCCATGCCGTCAGCACCGCGCCGACAATCAGGTTCGCGCAGAAGGTGCTCAGCAGAATGCCCATCGGCCCCAGCTCCAGCCCGACCACGAACGCGATGTTCAGCGACAGTTGCAACACCAGCCTGGCGAGCGACGTCATGACGGCGAGGCCGGCCTGCTGCCGCACCCGCATCAGCAGGATCGGGATGCCCGAGAGCATGTTGAGGGTGAAGTTGGCCGCGGCCACCATCACCATCTGGGGCGAGCCTGATCCCTTGAGGAGGAGATCGGAGATCCGGGTCGCGGCACTCGCCAGCACCAAGGACGCAAAAAGACTCACGGCAAGATCGAGCACGAACGCCGTCGACATCACTTCGTCGCGCTCCTGATCCGACTCGGCGGCGAAATAGAACCGTTGCGTCCCCGACGTGACGCCAGCGGTGAGCAGGATCGCGGCGATGTCGACGGCCATGTCGAGCATCTGGAGCACGCCGTAATCAGCGGGCGTCAGATACCTGGTGTAGACCGGCAGCATCACGAAGCTGACCGCCCGCGACAGCAGGATCGACACCGTGTACAGCGTGGTGTCCCTGCCGAGGCGGCGCAGTGATGTCTTGCCCGCGCTGGTCATGTGCTACGCCGCTCGGCAGTGCACGTCGCGCGCGCACGCGCTACCGGGTCATTCGCGCGTGGTTCGCGAGCAACACGCGCCGGTGGCGAAACCACGCAGTCTGCGCTGAGCGCTGGCACTTTCTGGCGCGCAGGGTGCCGTGCGCCCATCCCGACGGTCAACGACACCGGCGGCTCAAAACGCTGATAATGAGATCCCGTCCCTTCGGGCCTCGCCGGCGCCGCCTCAGGATGCTCAAGTCGTTGCGGTGAAGGCATGTCGGGATCACCGCTTCCGTCGCGGCCGGTGTCGTCGAGCCAGAACATAGCTGCGCGCACTCGTGCGTGTCAGGGTGGCAGGCAACCGTCGATACCCGTCCGCTGCCTGTCGAAAAAGGCCTCGTGACCTATATTGTTGCAACAGATCATTCGCGGGATACAGAAGTTGCGTTTGCGTTTTCCGCGTCGTCTCGCCTCCTGAAGGAACCACGTGCGAGTGCTCCACTGCTGCGCTCCTGCTCCCGCCGGCGGACTCGAGTCGGTCGTGCGGCTGCTGGTCAGCGCCCAGTGCGCGGCCGGGCATGCTCCGCAGGTGGCGCTGACCCTCGAACGCAGCGGCGAGCATCACCCCTTTGCCATGGCATTGCGCGGTGCAGGCATTCCGACGCACGAGGTGGTGGTTGGCAACCGTGCGTATCACCGCGAGTTTTCGGCATTGGGCCGCCTTGCCCGCTCCTGCGGTGCGGAGGTGCTGCACTCCCACGGTTTTCGATCCGACGTGCTGGCCGCCTTGCTCCGGCCGCGCCTGTCAGCCGCCCATGTCTCGACCCTGCACGGCTTCATCGGTGCCAGCGGTCGCGGGCGGATGAACGAGGCGGTGCAGCTGCGCGCGCTGCGCGGTGCCGCTGGCGTCATCGCCGTCTCGCGGACGGTGGCGGCGCGTGCACGCGATGCCGGCGTGCCGGAGGAGCGAATCTTCCAGATCCCGAACGCGGTGCCGGCGCCCATCGACGCATTCTCGCGACGCGAGGCGCGCACGCTGCTGGGCCTTCCGGCGGACGGGCTGGTGGTGGGCTGGATCGGTCGTCTCTCGCGCGAGAAGGGGCCGGACGTCTTCGCGGAGGCGATGCGCCTGCTGCCGGCGCTGGCTTCGGTCGCGGTGATCGGCGATGGGACCATGCGGATCGAGGTGGAGGAACGCATGCGCGAGGGTGGCGTGCGTGCCGTGTTCCCAGGTCTGCTGGCCGATGCGTCCCGGTTGTTGCCGGCGTTCGACCTGCTGGTGCTCTCGTCTCGGACGGAAGGCACACCGATGGTGGTGCTGGAGGCCATGGCGGCCGGCATACCCATCGTCGCCAGCTCCGTGGGCGGTGTGCCGGACGTGCTGACGGCGGAGATGGCCCGCCTGGTGCGGTCGGATGACCCCGTCGCCCTGTCGGCGGCCATCCGGGACTCACTGACGGATGTTGCAGGCTCTGCCGAGCGTGCGGCATGCGCATACACACGCTGGTCGGACAGGTATCAGATTGCGTTATGGATCCAGCAGCATGAGGCGGCGTACCGGGCCGCTGCAGGTTACGACGCCGGTCGGTAATCGTTGCTTCGGTGAGGCAGACGCGTCCATCAAAAGGGAGTGCGAACCTGTCGTCTGGTCTTCTCCGCGCGCATTCCGGGCGCAAGTGATTCTGCCATGATTCACCGCATCAGAACTTCTTTGTCCCTGCTGTTCGCGGTCGCGGGCGTGTCATGCGGGGACAGTGGCGGCAGTACGGAGACCGCGTTCAACGTGACACCGCTCGGCGGAACCATCTCCCTTGCGGGAGGTCGCGTACAGCTGACGGTGCCGGCAGGTGCCGTGACGTCGAACGTGCTGATCACCGCCACGCCTGCGACGACGGCACCTGCCAGCGGGCTGCTGGTGAGCGGCTCGGCGCTGTCGTTTGCTCCCGGCGGCCTGACATTCGCGCAGCCGGTCACTATTACCGCCGATGTGTCGGCGCTGGCGCTCCCGGACGGTGTTCGCGGTCGCGAACTCCGGCTGCACCGGGTCAATGGTGCGGGCTGGGAGGAGGTGCCGGGCAGTACTGCGAACGCGGCAGGAACGTCGGTGACGGCCAGCCTGGCGTCGCTGCAGACGATCGGACTGGTTGCGCTCCCGGTGACATCGGTGCTGATCGGCAAGCCGAACGGCTCGATCGTGGTCGGTGGCACGGTGCAACTGCTCGCCTTCGCGCGGAATGGAGCCAGCGATACACTGAGCAATCGTCCCATCACCTGGAGCAGCTCCGCACCTGACATCGCGCTGGTGTCGTCGACGGGATTGGTGACGGGTGTTGCGCCCGGCTGGGTCGGCATCACGGCGTCATCTGCGGGGACGTCGACGACCGACTCGATTACCGTCACGGCGCCGGTCGTGACAGTCTTCGCCGACGGCTTCGAGAAGGGTGACTTCTCGCAGCAGGAGAATGGCGTGAGCTGGGTCAGCGCGCCGTGGATGGACATCACCAGCAACATCGCCCGGACGGGAACGCGCTCAGCTCGATTCCGGCAAGGCGAAAGTCGCGAGTGGGCGGAACTGCGCTTCGGTGGGCTCCCGAACATGCCCGAGGTGTTCCTGCAATTCTACCTCTACATGCCAAGCGGGACGGAATCGCCGGGTGTCGGGCCGAAGGTGCGTGTGCTCGGCTCGCGCAACGACAAGTTCTTCCGGCTCTGGGGATCGAGCGACGCGATGTATGCCTCGAGCCCCGGCAACAAGGTGGGGGCCAGCATCTGGGGTGACGGGACCAATGGCAGCGTTGGGCAGGAGTATGAGTATTCACCCGACAACGGCGTGCAGTGGGGCATGGGTGAAGGCCCCGTCGCCGCACCGCACGCACCGTTGGTGACGGACGCCAATCGTGGCCGGTGGGTACGCATCCGGATCCGCTGCAAGGTGTCGGGCCCGGACAACCGGTCCGGGGTCATTCAGATGTGGGCGGACAACACGGCACTCCTGAACAGCACGAAGCTGCAGACCCGTCCCCCTGGTGGCTCACCCAACGCATACACGCACGGGTACATCCTCGGATACGCGAACAACGGTTATCAGGCAGGGCAATACATGTACGTGGACGACGTCACGATCTCGTCGGCCGGATTCCCACCGTGATGTCCATGCCTGCGTGATGCGCACCGGCTGAACGGGCCCGGTGCGCGTTCCCCGGGTCAGCGGCGGGCGAGGCGGAGAAGAAATCCGCGGTCGGTGACGCCGGCGGGCACGTTCAGGCGTGGCTGGCGGAGAGATGCTTCCCGCGTCATGGCCCAGCCACAGTCAACGAGAAACCCGGCCGAGTAGCCCGCGCGTTCCGCTGCGCGTTCGACCTGCGGATTCGTCAGGCCGTAGGGGTACGCGAGCCAGGGCCGGGACATCGTGAAGCGCGCGCGCAGCCAGTGCAGCGACGCGATGAGCTCCCGTTCGAGCGGACCGGGATCCAGCCGGGCGAGGTTGGGATGCGTCATGGAATGCGCACCGAGGGTGATCCCCGGAAGTGACGCGGCATCGGCGAGTTCCGCTTCCGATGCGATGCCAGCCCCGGGATGTGCGGTCCAGCCTTGGGCGATGGCGTAGGCCGTGATGGTCGCGGTGTCACCATGCAATGCACCCAGGGCGTGGGTTCGGCGCGCCTCGGCCTCATGCGTCTGGCCGAGATACATGTCCCACCACGTTGATGCGGCGCCCAGGAGCGCGGGCGCGACGAACACCGTTGCCGGAAGGCCACGCGCGCCCAGTTCCGGCAGGGCGAGCGTCATCGCGTCGGCGTAGGCATCGTCGAAGCTGATCGCGACCAGCGGCCGGTCATCAACCGGAGTGCCGTTCGACGTCTGCTGCAGAAGCGCATCGAGCGTCACCACCCGAGTCGATCGCTCGAGACGGTCAAGCTGCCGACGGAACTGATCGAAGCCCATGTGCAGCGATGCGTCGCCGCCGCGTCGGGAGTCCGTCGCAACGACGTTGTGGTAGGCCAGCACGAGGGTCGCTCCGCGCCTGCCGAGCTGACCGATTGCACGCTCGGCCCCGACCGCCATCACGGACTCGACGACAGCCTTCAGCGGTCGCCGGACGACGCGCAGCATCAGGACGTGACACTCATGCTGCGTCCATCGGCGGCAGGGGGCGCAACGCCGCCGGCCGCAGTCCGGAGCCAGCGCGATCGACCACTGATGCCTGCCGCCCGATGACCGCGCGTGCATCGGCGTTGCGGGTGGCGTTGGCCTTGCGCGCCGCCCGGGTGGCGACACGAAAGAGCGCCGACGTCATCGCCAGATTGAACCAGAAATAAGGGTAGAACAGCACCGTGACGAAGAACCCACTCACGAGGTAGCCGACGAGCGCTGCGTCGAGGGCGTGGGACATGAGCGGCATGAACCGGCCCTCGACCTTGGCGCGCTCGAGGAGCTTGCGGGTACGGGCATTCGTGATCCACGTCACGCCGATGAGTCCGACGAAGAGCACAAGCCCGGGATAGCCAGTCTCCGACCCCGCCTGCACAAAGATGTTGTGCTGTACCTGCCCGAGAGGATTGTAGTAGCGCCGGTAGTAGGGAATCCAGTTTCCGAACCCGACGCCCGTGAGAGGCAGGGCATTGGTGATCTTGATGCCATCCTTCCAGTATCGAAGGCGCAGGGTCGACGTGGTGTCGGTGCCGGAAGACCGGAAGCGTGCGACCTGCTTTTCCGGAATCGCCGAAATGGCGATGACGGCGACTAATCCCATCCCAACGAAGGCGCGAAAGCGATACTTGCTCTTCCAGACCATCCAGAGAGCGGCTCCGGCACCGCCGAGCAATGCCCCGCGGGATGACGAGGCGATCATCGACGCGACGGCGCTCACCGGCATAAAGATGAAGAGCGCCTTCTTGACGAGGCCCCAGTGCTCGTACAGCGCCAGACAGAAGTAGGCGGACAGCGGGAAGAAGACATCCATCTGTATCCCGAACTCGCCGGAATTCTGGAACCAGCCCGGGCCTCCCGTCGCTCCCCAGTCCTGAAAGCCGAACCCGATCGATGCCCAGGTGCGCACGCCATGCTGGGACATCTTCGTGCTGTAGAGCAGGAACGCCAGCATGAAGATCAGAAACTTCTCTTCCGTGTTGACGATGTCCACGATGAGGATGTAGACCAACACCCACGTCAGGTACAACGACACCTCATCGAACGCCTGCCCAGGGATGTACGCGGTGAAGCACCCGATCAGGATGATCGCAGTGAACGCAGCCAGCCAGCTGTTCGCTGGCGCCTTGAGTTGCGTACGCCGCCCCTCCGCGAGCCACGCCAGCGCGGTGACGGCGATGCTCACCTTCCCCCACGGGAGGAAGTTCAGGGCTGGATAGACCGATTGCGGCCTGACATACTCGATGAAGACGTAGAAGTTGAGACACCAGAATGCCGCCGGCTGCCGAAGCAGGAACGACACGATGTCCCGAATCTTGAGTGCCGACAACCGATTCATGGTCAGCGCCATGTCACGCTCACGGTCGGAAACCGGACAGCCGTCCGACCTTCGCTCGACCGACGGTGACGACGGCAAGCGCTCCGCCAGCGGCAACCGACGCCGGCGTGTGTGCGCGAAGCAACATCAGCCCGCCTGCATGGTGCGGCTGTGATCGGGATCCACTGAAGTGCCAAGGCACGACTCGGGTGTCGGCGATGATGGACATGTTGCTCCGGACGTGTGCAGCACTGGCCGGTGACCAGCCATGACGACGGTGCCGCCCGTCCCTGAAGCCTGCGCCGTCGCGACAGGCATTGCAAGAATAGTATGCGCGTCAGGGCTCCAAGGCACGCCGGACTGTCGCGTCCATGCCACACCTGCGCGTACTGGTCGCGTGCAGTGGAAGTGCAGGGGCCTCCACAGGTATTGTTCGGCTCCTGACGGTTCTCGCCCTATCCGAGCGCATGCGCATCTGCAAGATCTGGGATGCGGACTATCCATGGGATGTCCGTGTCGCGAAAGTCGCCTCGAGCCTGACCTCGAAGGGGCACGACGTGCATCTCGTGGCGCGCAACAACTCGGCGCGGGCGGTCAGGGAAGTGCTTCCGGAGGCAACGGTCCATCGGCTGCGCGCCTGGCCGATCGGGCGCAAGTTGAGCGCGGCGACGATGTTCCCGGCGTTCTTCAACCCGCGCTGGGCCAGCGCCATCGCAGCCACTGGACGGCAGTGTGGCGCCGAGGTGCTACTGGTGCGTGACCTGCCCCTGGCACCAACTGCGATCGCAATTGCCCGGCTGCTGGAGATCCCGTGCGTGCTGGACATGGCGGAGAACTATCCTGCGATGATGCAGTCACTGTACGACAACCAGCTGCAGAAGCCGTTCGACTATGTGGTGCGCAATCCGCGCATCGTCGCGGCGCTCGAGCGCTGGGTCCTCCGCCGCATCGACAAGGTGGCGGTCGTGGTGGAGGAGTCGGCAGCGCGATTGCGCAGGCTGGGTGTGGCCGAGTCCCGCATGGCCCTGGTCGGGAATACACCGCCGTTGGCACGCGTCGAGTCGTCGGGCGGCAAAGTCCATCGTGACGGCGTCCTGCATCTCAATTACCTCGGCTTGCTGGAAGGGCCGCGCGGCCTTGGCACCGTGTTGCAGGCGGTCGCGCTCGGACGGGAGCGCGGCCTGAGCCTTCGCCTGAGCGTGATCGGCGGTGGCCGGGAGTCCGCCGTGTTCCGCCGTCAGGCGGCAGAATTGTCGCTGGGCGCCGACATCGTCCAGTTCCACGGCTTCATCCCGAATGCGGATGCACTGCGCCTCGTCGGCGATGCGGATGTCGGGCTGGTGCCGCATCACGCAACCGAGAGCTGGAACACGACGATTCCAAACAAATTGTTCGATTACATGGCGGCGGGCCTCGCCGTGATATCGTCGGACGCCGCGCCGGCCGCCCGCGTCGTGCACGAGACGGGGGCAGGCGCCGTCTACGCGCATGACGACCCGGACGCGCTGGCGCAGGCTTTTGCGCAGATGGCCTGTGCGGCAGTGCGGGCCGAATGTGGTCGGCGAGGCCGCGAGGCGGTGCGCGTACGCTACCACTGGGAGCTGGATGCCGCGCGCCTCGAGGCCCTGCTTCACGACGCCATCTCGGAACGCCGATGATCCGACTCGCGGCGGTGGGCGACCTGATGCTCGGCGATTCTTCCAGCACCGTGGGCTTCGGGATGCACAGCCGCTACGTGGGACGGGAGATTCTGCAGGTCTTCCCGGAATTGGCGCCGCGCCTCGCGGGTGCCGATGTCGCGCTCGGCAATCTCGAATGTGTGCTGACACCGACGGGGCTGGGCGACTCGCGGTGGGCCCGGGATCAGATGCGAGGGGACGTCGCCTACGCGGCAGCGCTTCGCGAGGTGGGCTTCACCGCGATCAGTGTCAGCAACAATCACGCGATGCAACACGGCGACGCTGGCTTTGCCGATACCGTGCGCGCGCTGCAGGACGAAGGCCTGCATGTCGTTGGGCTGCGCGGGTCGCCACCATGGGCCTGTCAGCCCGTGCGAGTGACATCGGCGACTGGTGCGTCGGCGATCGTCCTCGGGTACTCCTGGCGGCCGAGGCAATACGGCACCGGGGAGACGCCGTACGCCGACGCGCCACTGCCGGGCGTGCTGAGCGACATCACACGTGCGGCAGCGGCTTCGGACGTGGTGATCGTCAGCCTGCACTGGGGCGACGAGTTCGTCTCCCAGCCGTCTGAAGGCGACGTCGCGGCGGCTCGATCGATGATCACAGCGGGAGCATCGTGCCTGGTCGGGCACCATCCGCATGTGACACGTCCCGTCGTTGCAATGGGCGATGGCGTGGTGGCATTCAGTCTCGGGAACGCGGTCAGCGACATGTCGTGGATGCCTGCCCTCCGCGAAGGGTTCCTGCTCGATGCAGTGCTCGGTGGTGACCTTCCGGCGTCTCGTGTGACACGGCTGCAGTCAGATGCGGCGTATCGCGTCCGGATCGGCAGCGACGTGCATGAGTCGGCGCAGGCGTTGTTGCCCTTGGCCGACGCCGGTTACCGCGACGCCGTTCAGCGTGGCTTGTCGGCCCAGCGCGCGGCGCAGTACGCGCACCTCCTGCGCAATGCGAGGCGGCTCGCGCCGGGCGTCTTCTCGACACTCCTCGCCACCACCGCGCGCAACAAGTGGAGAGCGCTCGGCGACCGGATGCGGGCGGTGCGATGAGCATGCTCCGCAGTGCGTATGACCATGCGCCGGTGTTCGCGCAGAACGTAATGCTCTCGGGATATGGTGCCTGGTTGCAATACCTCAGGTCCGGCGCGCGGCAGCGGGATCGCATCGCACAGTTGCTCGCGCTGGAGCATCAGCCCGCAGCGGAGTGGCGCCCGGCGCAACTGGCTGCGCTGCGCAAGGTCACGGCCGCAGCGCAAGCGAACGTCCCGTTCTACCAGAACCGAATTCCGGTGGGCGGTGTTCGTACGCTCGAGGAGTACCGGTGCCTGCCGTTGCTGACGAAAGCCGAAGCCAAGGCGGCAGGTCGCGCACTCGTCTCCCGCGTGTATGCCTCGTCTTCGCTGCAGGAGATTCACACCGGCGGCACGACTGGCACTCCGCTCACGATTTACGTCAACCGCGCTGCACTCCAACAGAACTACGCGTTCTTCTTCCAGCTGCGGGAGTGGGCGGGAATCGGGCCGGCGGACCGTGTGGCGACGTTCGCCGGGCGCACGATCGTTCGTCCCGATCGCGGACCGCCATTCTGGCGTCACAACTGGGCAGCACGAACACTGCTGTGCTCTTCGTATCACATTGCGCCGGATACCCTCGACCAGTACATCGGGGCGCTGCAGCGCTTCGGACCGGCGCTGATCGACACCTACCCATCGAGCCTCGAGCCGCTGGCGCGGCGCATTCTGGAGCGCGGTGATCGCCCGATCAGGCCGCGTGCCATCATCACGTCGTCGGAGACACTCCGGCCGGATGTGCGTGCGGCAGCCGAGTCGGCCTTCGGCTGCAAGGTGTTCGACCATTACGGATCGGCCGAGATGGTGGCGCTGATCAACCAGTGCGAGCAGGGACGGTATCACGTCCATCCGTCGTTCGGTTATCTGGAAATCCTGGTCGCCGGGCGGCCCGCCCTGCCGGGCGAGACTGGCGAGATCGTCAGCACCGGTTTCGTGAACCCGGTGATGCCGCTGATCCGCTGGCGCACTGGTGACGTCGCGATCGCGGGGGAGTCGGACTGCCCTTGCGGTCGCACGTCGCCAACCGTGCGCGAGATCCTCGGCAGAGAGGACGATGTCATCGTCACGCCACGCGGGCGTCGCGTGGGCCGTCTCGACCCGATCTTCAAGGCGGTCGACTCGATTCACGAAGCCCGCATCGTGCAGGACCGCGCCGATCATGTGCGGGTGGAACTCGTCCCGAAGGGTGCAATCCCTGAAAGCGAGCGAGTCTCACTGCTGGATGAGCTGCACCGGCGCCTTGGCGATGAAATGCAGATCAGCATCGTCGAGGTGCACAGCCTGGAGCGGACGGCGGGAGGGAAGCTGCGCACGGTCGTGAACGAGTACGAGCGACAGCGCACTCGCCATGTGCCTGCCGGTGCGTGATGCCACGCGGACGATCCGCGCGTGGCCGACGCGTGCGCACACGGGACGCGCACGGGCGACGGGCGGCATGAGAACGAAGCATGGATGCGGTGTCTTCACCACGTGAAGGCCGTATTCGTGCCGGAGACGGTTGAGATATGCGCTGTCGTGCCTGTGCAGTCGCAAGCGCCGGTCTCAGTTCGGGAAGCCGCCGGTGGAGAATGTCACGTCGTCGACGTACATCATCTGGCCGGCCTGGAAGCCGCTGTTGGCGTAGCCGAGGATGTAGCCGTTGGCGAGGTAGTTACCGACGCCATTGCGAGGATACACGGCAAGCTGCGTGTCGTTGACCAACAGTTTGCCGTCAGCCCAGATCTGGATCACGCCGGACCGATTGTCCGAGCCGGAGACCTTGACGCGGATGCGGACCTGGATCCAGCGCCCCTTGTTGGCGTCGATGATGAACGGCACCATCGCTGAGGGCGTCGGGCCCTGGCCCATGCCCCAAGCCGTCCCGTCGGGCTGCACGTAGGTGTACTCGCTGCCGAGGACCCCTGTGTTGCCGGACTGCGCCCAGGTGCTGGCGCCGAATTTCGGGGCCAGCGAGTAGTCATCGGCCCAGATGCGGAAGAACTTATCGTTCCCGCCCGGATTGAGGACGGTGACTTTCGGCCCGACGGACGGTGACTCGGCGCCGTTGGGCATGTACAGGTAGTACTGGACATAGACCTCGTTCAGGCGCGCGAGTCCGCCGAAGCGGAGTTCCGCCCAGGTGCCATCGCCGAGGGGCACGCCCTGGCGGAAGCGGGCCGCCCGGGTGCCGGAGCGGGCGATGCTGGAGCTCACGTCGACATAGGCGGAACTCGTCCACCGCACGCCATTCTGGCTGGCCTGCAGATTGCCCGACTCGAAGCCATCAGAGAACAGCAGCGAATAGCCAGGCGCCGATGGCGTCGGCGTCGGCGCGGGTGGCGTCGGAACAGGTGGCGTCGG
This sequence comes from Gemmatimonadaceae bacterium, assembly GCA_031369265.1. Classification (GTDB taxonomy): domain Bacteria; phylum Gemmatimonadota; class Gemmatimonadetes; order Gemmatimonadales; family Gemmatimonadaceae; genus JACMLX01. Next base: position 47,325 of record JANMON010000097.1, read on the forward strand.
AACAGGTAGCGTCGGAACAGGTGGCGTCGGCGCGGGTGGCGTCGGCGCGGGTGGCGTCGGAGCAGGTGGTGTCGGAGCGGGCGGCGTGGGCGTGGGTGGCGTTGGCGCGGCGGGCGGCGTCGGAGCAGGTGGCGTCGGAGCGGGCGGCGTGGGCGTGGGTGGCGTTGGCGCGGCGGGCGGCGTCGGATCAGTTGGCGGCGGTGCCGGCGGCGTCGGCACCCTTGGAGGCGGCGTCGGCTCGGTCGGCGGTGGTGCCGGCTGCGTCGGTGGAGGTGGCGTGGGCGTGGGCGGCGGCGGCGTCGGTGCGGGCGGCGTTGGTGCGGGCGGCGTTGGTGCTGGCGGCGTTGGTGCGGGCGGCGTTGGTGCGGGCGGCGTTGGTGCTGGCGGCGTTGGTGC
>JANMON010000215.1:0-2427 GCA_031369265.1 Gemmatimonadaceae bacterium
CCGGAGTACTGCACGCCCCAGAGGTACGGGATGTCCACGATCCAGTTCGCGACCAGCAGGTTTGGCACGTCGATGCTGGTGGGGAACTTCGGGTAGTCGTTGACGGTGCGATAGTCGAGCGAGAACAGGTCGCCGCCACGCTGACGACCCTTCGCATACGTGTATGCGACACCGACGCCCCAGTTGAACTTGTCGCGCGCCACGAAGGCGTACGGCCGGTCCACCTGCAGCATCAGCGCCTGGTACCAGGTGCGCGGAGTGTTGTCGCTCAGCAGCACGTTGCTGTAGTTCGCCGAGTTGTCGGCGCAGCAGTTACCCTGTGCGTTGCGATTACCGAAGATGAACGAAAAGCCGTTCTTGCTGGCCACGTCGGTGTAGGTAGCCGACAGGCGCCATGCACCGAGCAGCTGTCGGATGCCACCGCTGAACTGGCGGGAGCTGGGAGGCTTCACGTCGTTCTGGATCAGGAACACTTCCGGCTGCGGCGCAGCACCGCGGGCGATGATGCCTTCCAGGCCTTGCGCCGTCAGGTAGCTCGGATCCCAGGCGATGGTCGTCTGGCCATCACGCGGTGCACCGTTGCTCGAGAAGCGGAACGTGCGGATGGCGTACTGCAGGCGGAATCGCTCGTCCAGACCGTTGTTGAAGTTGCTGCGGTCGTAGAAGATGCCGGCGCTGCCGAAGACGGTCGTCTTGCCGGCCGCATCCAGCGCGTACGAGAAGCCGACGCGAGGCTGGATGGCGCCGTAGAACGGCTTCCGCTGCGACCCGTCGGAGAAGTAGGAGTTCGGGTCGAAGCCACGATTGCGGAGCACCGAGTCGAGATCAGCACGCACCTGTGACGGCGTCACGTAATTGCGGTCGAACTGGTCGGTCTCGAAGTCCCAGCGCACACCGAGGTTGAACGTCAGGCGCGGGGTCACGCTCCAGTCATCCTGCAGGTACAGGCCGACCTGGTTGTTGTTCGCCTCGATCAGCGGGTCGCCACCGCCGTACTGTGCCTCACGCGGGAAGGCGAAGTTCTCTGCCGCGTTGAAGCGGTAGACCGGCGGCCGCACGAACGTCTTGCTGGCCGAGTAGTTCAGGCGATCGTAGTTGCCGCCCATCTTGATCACGTGGTCGCCGCCGACGCGCAGTCCGCTGTACGTGTAGTCATGGCGCAGCGAGATGCGATCCTGCACCCAGCTCTGGCCACCGTCACGACCACCGAGCCGACCGATGCCCTGGTAATCGAGGCCGATCAGTTCACGATTCTCGGGCGTCGGGTCCCAGTTCCAGCGTGACAGGTTGAGCAGCGTTTCGTGCAGCTGCGACCCGTTGGCCCACGTCCGCTTGGCCACCACGCTGTTCACCTTGTTGCGCACGTTCTCGGCCGACTCGATGCTGGTCGCGCCGCCGAAGCTGCGGACGTCGGTCTCGAAGCGACCGTTGTAACTCAGCTCGTACGACGAGTTCTCGTTCCGGGTGAAATTCAGCTTGGTGAGGAACAGGTTGGACCGGAACGGCGACTGGTAATTGCCCGCGTTGTTGTTGAACCGGGTGATCACCTCAGACGGGATCTGCGCACCCGTCGGCACGGTGTTGAAGCTGACCTGGTTGGCGCGATTCTGGTCGTTGCGCTCGAACGAGCCGAAGAAGAACAGCTTGTTCTCGATGATCGGGCCGCCGAGCGTGGCGCCCATCAGGTAGCGACGGTAGTCCTGCCGGCTGAAGGTGGTCGGGTTCGCATTCTGGTTGCGACGCTGGAACGAGTCGAGGGCGACGAAGTCGTTGTTGACGTAGTTGCCGAACGCGCTCCCCTGCCACTTGTTCGTGCCCGAGCGCGTGGTGGCCACGATGATCGCGCTCGACGCCTTCTGGTATTCAGCCTTGAAGTTCTGCGTGATCACGCGGAACTCCTGCACCGCGTTCTGCGGGAACGGGTTGCCGCGGCTGGCGTCCTGCCCGGCGATGCCGCTGCCGGTGATGTCGTTCTTCTGGCTGGCGCCGTCGATGAAGACGTTGATGCTGCCGGCATCCAGCGCGCCTGCGCGGAAGGTGCGCGTGGTACCCTCGGCGCCTTCACCGCTGATGCGCACACCCGGTGCCAGCGAGGCGAGGCCGAGGAAGTTGCGATCGGCGGTCGGCAGTGCGTTGATCTGCGCCTGCGACACCATGGTGGCCACTTCGGAGGTGCGGGTCTCGGCGCCGCGTGCGGCGGCCACCGTCACGGCGGCGAGTTGTGCGGCCACGCTGCCGAGCGTGACGTCGAGCTGCAGCGTCTGACCGATACCGACCGTCTGGCGGCGGGTGGTGGGCGCGAGGCCGACACGACGGAAGGCCACGTCGTACTGTCCCGGCACGAGCCCGGTGAGTACGTAGGTGCCGCGTTCGGTGGCGACGTTCGAGCGCGCCGAACCGGTGGCGATGTTGGTGGCGGTGACGGTG
>JANMON010000221.1:0-9083 GCA_031369265.1 Gemmatimonadaceae bacterium
CAGTACGTCGTTGCTCATGCCGATGCCCGTGTCCTCCACGGTCAGCGTCACGTACGAACCTGCACCCAGCACGCCGAAGCGGTGCGTGAGGCTCTCACGCAGTGCGGCGGTGCCCACGGAGATGCGCACCTCGCCGCCATCCGGCAGAGCGTCCCTGGCGTTGCTCACCAGGTTGGTCAACACCTGCTCGAGGCGTCCCTGATCACCGAGGATCCATGCGTGCGCGGCATCGTCGTGCGACCTCGCATCGATCGTCACCGCGGCGCCTACGAGCTGGCGCAGCGCGGGCAGCGCGTCCTGTACCAGTCGTGCCGGTTGCACCGGAACGTGGGAGGCATGACGCCGACGGCTGAAGGTGAGCAGGTGCGCGGTGAGGGCGGCGGCGCGTTCACTGGCGGAGTCGATGTCGTCCACCAGTTCCAGTGGTGCGGTCTGGTCCGCGATCTCCTCACGCAGCAACTCGGCGGATGCCCGGATCACCGTCAGCAGGTTGTTGAAGTCGTGCGCCACGCCACTCGCCATCCGCCCCATGACCTCCATCTTCTGCGACTGTCGCAGCTTCTCTTCCAGTTCCTGCCGTGCCGACACATCGCGCGCCGTGACGACGAACCCGTCCGGGTCACCGTGCCCGGTGCGCAACACCGTGGTGGCGATCTCGAGCCACACGTAATGCCCCTGCTTGTGGCGCAGTCGGGCATTGAAGGTCGGGTACGCATCGTTCGGGACGTTCTCGCGCAGACTGCGTACGTGTTCGACGTCGTCCGGATGCACGAACGCGTACGGCAGCTGCCCGGTGAGTTCCTCTGGTTTCCAGCCCAGGATCGCCTCGTGCGATGGGCTGGCATACAGGATCGTGTTGTCGCGCGAACGCCGTGTGACCAGATCGGCGCTGTGCTGTGCCAGGAGGCGGTAACGCGACTCGCTGTCCCGGATCTGTTCCAACGCGGCGCGCTGGGACGTGATGTCGGTGAACGTCGCCACCACGGCGTACGGCGCCTCCTCATGGTCGGCGAAGAGCGGTACGGCGTTCACGAAGAGCCAGACGCCGGGCAACGTCGGGCGCCGCACGCTCATGACGCCCGAGGTGGGTTGCCCTGTGCGGAGCGCAATGGCCGACATGTGCTGCGATGGCTGCAGCGGCACGCCATCCTCACCGGTGACCTGCCACTCGGGATCATACGACGAGCGACCCGTGAGTTGGTCAGCGGAGAGTCCGAGGATGCGTTCGGCCGCCGTGTTGTGCAACACGATCGCCAGGTCACGGTCCTGCAGCACCACCCCTTCGTCCATCGCCTGCAGCACGGCTCGGAATCGGCGTTCACTGGTGGCCAGTGCTGCCTCCGTCTCGCGGCGCGCGGTGAGGTCGCGTACCACCACCTGCACCGCGTCATCGCCGTCGTAGCGCAGCGGCGCACCGCGCGCTTCCACCTCGCAGGTGGATCCATCCCGACGCAGGTATCGCACGATTCGCGGCGCGGTGGCGGTGTGTTCGCGCTCCACCATGTCGATGCGATGGAAGACGCTGTCGCGATCGTCGGGGTGCACCAGTTCCGCGCCGGTGGCGCCCAGGAGCGTCTCGCGCTTGTACTGGAGCATCGCGGCGAACGCATCGTTCACGTACACGATCCGCCCCCCCACCAGCACCACCACGCCGTCCGGATTGCTGTTGGCGAGGCGTCGCAGCGTGGTCTCACTCACCGCGATCGCCGTCGCGACGCGACGACGCACCCGCACCGTGAGCGCGGCAGCGATCGCCACCAGGACTGCCGCGAATGCGCCGGCGCCCAGCATCATCCACAGAGCCGAAGTCTGCGCCGCGATCCGCTCGGAGAGCGCTGCTTCCTCGCGTAGCTGCATCTCGCGCAGGATCGTCTCGATGCCATCCCGCGCTGCCGTGCGCCAGGGCGTCGCGAGAAGCGCACGGGCACTGTCCGGGCTCAGCGCCCCCGGCATCGGCTCGGCGTGCGTCCGCAGCGTGGCGAACAGCGGATCGAGGCGAAGCAGGGCACGCTGCTGCGCAGTGTCACCGGCGGTGAGACGGCGTACCAGGCGCAATGCGGAGTCGCGCGTTTGTTGCGCTGCCGTGATCAGCGTGCGCTCCTGCGGATCGCGTGTCAGGATGAGTCCGCGGAAGTGCACGCGTGTCTCGAGGTGCGCCTCCTGTACCGCGTCGACGGCACGGAGCACGGCGTGCACCCGCTCCACATCAGCCATCGCGCGTTGTGCCAACACCACGCTCCAGACGAACAGCAGCAGGACGCTGAGACGCGCGGCGACCAGCGCGGCTTCGATCCGACGAAGGCGCCGTTCCCTGATTACGCTGTCCGCAGACCCCATCCTGCATCCCGAGACTGAAAATTGATCGCAGCGAACGCCGTGCCTGCCATGGCCGAGCCCATCATCGCGATCGCATGGTGTGACGAGCACGACCATACGAGCGAGCCCAACACGACGCGGTGACGGACTCGAGCAGACATAGTATCGCCCAAATGCGTCACGCGCCGGATGTAAGCGCCGAGAATGGTGCGAACATCCTACGGTATCGGCAGCCGACCGATGCGACCGTACTTCACCAGCTCACCCGACCGTCTCAATGCGTCTCCGCTCCGTCGCCCTGCTCGCCCTGCTGCCGCTGCTGGCCGTCAGCGCACCCGCACAGACGAGCTCGCTATTCAACGGCACCGATCTCGCCGGCTGGCACGTGGATGTGCCGGCCGCCGACACCAGCCCGCGACTCCCGTCGCCATTCGCGATGCGGAACGGCCAACTCCACATCGCCGGTGAACCCCGCGGTCACCTGATCACCGACGCCGTCTATCGCAATTACCGGCTCGTGGTGGAGTACCGGTTCCCGGGCGCCCCGGGCAACGCCGGGGTGCTGGTGCACGCGTCACGACCGCGCGCCCTCTACGCCATGTTCCCCAAGTCGATCGAGGTGCAGATGGAATCGGGCAACGCCGGCGACTTCTGGTGCATCGTGGAGGACATCACGGTGCCCGACATGGTGCGTCGCCGCGGTCCACGCGCCGAGTGGGGCGTGACGGAAGGGAAGGGGCGCCGGATCAAGCACCTGGTCGATGGTCGCGAGCGACCACTCGGCGAGTGGAATCAGATGGTGATCGAGACCATCGGGCGCACCGTCAGCGTCTGGGTCAATGGCACGCTCGTCAACCGCGGTACCAACGCCACTGCCGATCGTGGACAGATCGCGATCCAGTCCGAAGGCGCCGCCGTCGAGATCCGGAAGCTCGATCTCACGCCGATCGCACGCCGGCGCTGACGAGAGGGGCCGAACGCAGCACGCGCCCCTCCGATGGTGTCGAGAGGGGCGCGTGAGTGACGGTCAGGCCAGTCCGAGCTTCCGCAACACTTCTGGCGGCGGGCCGTCCCATTTCGCCAACGGTACGTTACCGATGTACTGGATGTCCTTCATGCCGGCGTCCGACGTGTAGAAGCCGCTCTGCGTCAGGTTCCTTATCTCGCCGAAGAACCGAGCCGCCGCCTTGAACTCCGGCTTCGCGTTCGGGAAGTAGCAGATGTCGTCGCAGATCTGCGTCTTCTGCGCCACGGTGAGCGCCGAGAAACGCTTGGTGAAGCGTTTGCCGCTCTCGACGTCCAGCCAGGTCAGTCCACCGCGCACGCGTACCAGCGAACGTTCTGCCCAGTCATAGGGCGCACTGACGTATTCGTTGATGTAGGCCGGCACACCGACCGCCGATGCGGCAGGACTCTTGGCATCGGCGGGGATGATCATGTCGCAGAGTGCCGACAGCGTCACCAGTTCACTGGCCGACAGCATACGTGGCCATGGTGACTTCGGATTGATCAGGTCCGGATCGGTGGGCGTGCCGCGAGGCCCGACCTTCGGTGGTACCGGTGCGCCCGCGGCCTTGCGACGCGGGGTGATCTGCACCGGCTGCTGCGCATCGAGTGCCGCGGGCGCGGCAGCGTCGCTGATGGTCGCACCGGCTGCCGCGACGGCCATCAGCTTCAGCGCCTCACGACGGTCCATCGGCGGTGTCTGTTCATCGCGCATCAGAGGTTCCCCCGCTTCATCTCGGCCATGATGTGATCACAGGTGCGCCATGCCAGCGCGAGGATCGACAGCGTCGGGTTCTTGTCGGCGTTCGACACGAACACTGACCCGTCGGTGACGAACAGGTTCTTCACGTCCCACGACTGGCCATACTGGTTCAGCACCGACGTCTTCGGATCGGTGCCCATGCGGCAGGTGCCGACTTCGTGGATGATCTGCCCGCCGGCCGCGATCGCCTTCGCGCCGTCGGTCTGCACCGTGCCGGTGACCTTGCCGCCCATGGCGGTGATCATCTCGGCAAACGTCTTCTGCATGTGCGCCGCCTGGCGCGTCTCGTGGTCCGACCACTTCCAGTGGAAGCGCAGCACGGGAATGCCCCACTGGTCCACGGTGGTCGGATCGATCTCGCAGTACGAATCCTCGGTCGGGATCATCTCGCCGCGACCGTCGAAGTACATGAAGCTGCCGTAGTACCGGCGCGCCTCCTCCTTCAGCTTCGTGCCGTAGGCGCCGTTGGTGAACGTGTCGAGATTGCCCATGAAGCCGGCGCCCGGCATGCCGCGACCGCCGCCGAACTCGATGTGATATCCGCGCGCAAAACCGAGCTTGCCGGCCAGCTGCTCCTTGTACAGCCACCACGGCACGTACATGTGCATGCCGCTGGCGCCGTCGGTGTTGTGCGGCGGCAGGTTCTCGAGCATCGGGATCTGTCCGCCCAGTCCCGCGCCAACGGTGTCCATTAGGTATTTGCCCACCAGGCCACTGCTGTTCGCGACGCCGTTCGGGAACTGTGCGCTCTTGGAATTGAGCATGATGCGCGCGCTTTCACAGGCGCTCGCGGCCAGCACCACGATGCGTGCCTTCACCTCGCGATCGGTGCGCGTGGTCTTGTCGATGTAGCGCACGCCGGTGGCCTTGCCGCTGGCATCCACCATCAGCTCGCGCACCATCGCATCGGGTACGAGGTCCACGTTGCCGGTCATCAGCGCCGGCGGCAGCAGCACGGTGGTGCTCTGGAAGTTGGCCTTCACCGAACAGCCCCACCCGCAGGGCGTGGCCCAGAGGCACGCCTGTCGCTGGCGCATCGACTGCGCCAGCACTCGCTGTGCGAGCGGATTGTCGGGGTGGATCTTCTTCGGCAGCACGTCGGCATCCTGCCGCTCCGTCATGATCGCGAGGTGCGCCGGGATCACCGGAATACCCAGCGGCGCCGCATGCTTCTTCGTCAGCAACTCGGTGGCGCGCGGGGCGGGGGCAGGCTGCAGCACACCGGGTGACGACGCCGGGGTGTTCTCCAGGTTGTCGTCACCACCGTAGACACCGATCAGCATTTCGGTGCGATCGTAATACGGCGCCATCTCGTCGTAGGTCATCGGCCAGTCGGCACCCAACCCATCGCGCGTCTTCGGCTTGAAGTCGTATTCGCCCATGCGCAGCGAAATGCGGCCCCAGTGATTGGTGCGTCCGCCCACCATGCGCGACCGCCACCAGCGGAAGTCGGTGCCCGGTGCATTGGTGTACGGCTCACCCGGCACTTCCCAGCCGCCATCTACCGTGGCGTCGTAGAAGCCGAACGGCTTGTGCTTGGTGCCGCCGCCGAGCAGCGGTGCCTGGCGCGGCAGCTTGAACATCGGCGTCTCGCGCACGGGATCGTACGAACGCCCGGCCTCGAGCACGAGCACCTTGAGCCCGGACACGGCGAGCTGGTACGCCGCCATGCCACCGCCGGCACCGGAGCCGACGACGATCACGTCGTAGTTGGTCTGCGACTTGGGACTGGCCTGAACCACGTCGTTGCGCTCCTGGTAGGGTTCGGCTGTGAACATAGTTCGCGCACCACGGCAGGGGGACGCCTGGTCCGGCGGCTGCAGATCGCTGCGCCGGCCGGGCCGACTCGCCCCTCCGGCCAGTATCCAGCGCAGCCAGCTGTGGGTAGCGTGCGAGATGTCACCCCGCCGCCCCATCGTCGTCGCCGATCCGGTTCCGCCGGGTCGCGGTGCCACGCCGCCCACGCGCTCCCTTCGTGACCGACTCGGCGCCGTCCGCAACATCCCGCCGTTCCTGCGGCTGATCTGGGATACCAGTCGCACACTGACGGTGTGGACGGTGCTGCTGCGGGTGATCCGTGCGGTGCTGCCGGTGCTCACGCTCTACGTCGGCAAGCTGATCATCGACGAGGTGATGGCACGGGTCGCGATTGCCGGTGCGCCGGTCACCGTCTCGGCCTGGTTGCGAGACGTCGCGTCACACCGGTTGCTCTGGTTGCTGGTGGCGGAGTTGGGCCTCGCGGTGCTCTCGGACGTCCTCGGCCGCCTGGTGGCACTCTTTGACGCGCTGCTCTCGGAGCAATTCTCGAATGCCACCAGCATCCGGCTGATGGAGCACGCGGCCACGCTGGATCTCGAGGACTTCGAGGACAGCGAGCAGCAGGACAAGCTGGAACGCGCACGCCGCCAGGCGTCGGGTCGCATGACGCTGATGAACCAGCTGTTCGGGCAGGCGCAGGACCTGATCACGATCATCAGCTTCGGCATCGGCATGGTGGCCTATGCGCCATGGCTGATCGTGCTGTTGTTCATCGCGCTCATTCCCGCCTTCCTCGGCGAGGCGTACTTCAACGAGCGCAGTTACTCGCTGGCGTACTCGCGCACCGCCGATCGTCGCGAGCTGGATTACATCCGGCAGACCGGCGCCAGCGTGGAGACGGCGAAGGAGGTGAAGATCTTCGGACTCAACACCTTCCTCATCGACCGATACCGGCGACTGGCCGCCGATTTCTACGTCGCCAACCGTGGCCTCGCGATCCGCCGCGCGGGATGGGGCGGTCTCTTCACCGCACTCGGCACGCTGGGCTACTACGTCGCCTATGCGTTGATCGTGTTCCGCACGCTCACCGGGCAGTTCTCGATCGGCGACCTGACCTTCCTCGCCGGCTCGTTCCGCCGGCTGCGCAACCTGCTGGAAGGGCTGCTGATCGGCTTCACGCAGACGGCCAGCCAGGCGCTCTACCTCGACGACCTGTTCTCGTTCTTCGAGGTGAAGCCGGAAATCCTGTCACCACCGAACCCGCGCCCGTTCCCCGCCGTGCTGCGGTCGGGCGTGGTGTTCGAGAATGTCGGCTTCCGGTATCCCGGTGCCGAGCGCTGGGCGGTGCGCAACCTGAGCTTCACGCTGCGCGCCGGTGAAGTGCTGGCGCTGGTCGGTGAGAACGGTGCCGGCAAGACCACCATCGTGAAGTTGCTGGCGCGCCTCTACGATCCGAACGAGGGGCGCATCCTGGTGGACGGGCACGACATGCGCGAGTTCGACCTGGAGCAGCTGCGGTCGAACATCGGCGTGATTTTCCAGGACTTCGTGCGCTACAACATGACGGCCGCCGAGAACATCTCGGTGGGTCGCATCGAGGCACGAGATGACCAGGCGCGCGTCGCAGCGGCCGCCGAGCGCAGCCTCGCCAGCGAGGTGATCGCGAAGCTGCCGAAGCAGTACGACCAGCAGCTTGGCCGCCGCTTCCGCAAGGGCGTGGACCTTTCGGGTGGCGAATGGCAGAAGATCGCGATTGCGCGCGCCTACATGCGAGACGCGCAGTTGCTGATCCTCGACGAACCCACCGCAGCGCTCGACGCGCGCGCCGAGTACGAGGTGTTCGAGCGTTTCAAGGAGCTGAGCGACGGACGCACCGGCGTCCTGATCTCGCACCGGTTCTCCAGCGTGCGCATGGCGGACCGGATCCTGGTGCTGGCCGACGGTCGGGTGGAGTCGTCCGGCACGCATGCGGAGCTGCTCGGCCAGCGTGGGCGGTATGCGGAGCTGTTCGAGTTGCAGGCGGCGGGGTATCGGTAAGTCGGCGGTCGTCGGAACGGCTGAACGGCTGAACGGCTGAACGGCCTGAACTGCCTGAACTGCTGAACTGCCTGACACGAAGTCACAAAGGCACAACGCGTTCGCTCGAGGGCGCCTCTTTTCACCGCCGAGTGCAAAGCAACTGCCTGACGCAACGGCGCGAGGGCGCAAGGACGCAAAGAACAGCAAGACAAATGGTGGCTCCGAGCGCATTCCTCGCGCCGCAAGCGAACGCGGTGCGTCTTCGTGCCTTCGCGGCTTTGCGTCAAGCAGTTGCACTTCCTCGCCAGGAGCTTCGCTCGGTGGTTTTCGTGGACTGATGGATCACACCCGCGGGCGTTCCTTGAAGCGCACCCACAGCACCGTCAGCGGGTGCTCACCAACCCGCAGATGACTCACACCCAGTGAGTCGAGGTAGGTCATCGGGTCGTCCGCGATGAACGACAGCTTGGCGCGGAACAGGGCTTCGCTGAACACGTCCACCCGCAGTCCCGCCATGGCGGCGGCTTCGGCACGCCGCACCGTGGCGTCGAGCGCGTTGTCCGAACCACCCGACGGCGCCCCCGCACTGATCGATTGCGCGATGACCTGGTTGTCCGGCGTCAACGCCACCGCCACGTACGGTGTCTTGGTGCGCGCCAGGCGCAGCAGCGCGGGCTGCGTCGTCTCTATTGCCGCCATCACCAGTGAGTCGGTGCGCGCGAAGTAGAGCGAGTCGCCGCGTGAACGCGCGATTGCGTTGGCACCGGCACCGCGCAGCCACGCCTCATCGCGCTCCAGCGTGCCGGTGGCGACGAAGCGTGCGAACCGCGGCAGTGGCGACGGTGACAGTTCCTGCGGGATCGGCACCGTGCACGCCACCACCGTCAGCATCAGCCCCGACGCCAATGCCCCCGTCGCATCACAGCGTGAGCGCCAGGTCACCGGCGGCGACACCAGGGCACGCAACCGCGATTCCAGTGCCGGTTCCCCGCTCATCAATGACGTCATCGTCACGTTCGGCCCGCCCAGGCAGCACAACGCACGCTGCGACCAGCCCGCGGTCGTGACCCCGCGCTCCGCCACCTTCAGCAGCAACTCGGCGTACCGGCGCGCCAGTTGCGGCCGATGCAGCACGCGACGATCGCAGTCGTGCTCGATGGCGCGCTGCATCCGACGATAGGCCCAGCGCAGTGGCAGGTTCCACGGCGTCAGGATCACCAGG
>JANMON010000106.1:0-2322 GCA_031369265.1 Gemmatimonadaceae bacterium
CGGGTGTCGCCCAAGGCACGGCGCAAGCCGAGGCTTTCGGTCAGGGCCTCGCGGCTGGTCTCCAGGTCTCCCTCGAACAGTGCGACCCAGCCCAGGTTCGACAACGCCAGCGCCACGCCGCGCGGGTTCTCCTGCTCACGGTGGAGTGCCAGGCACTCGGTGGAGAGACGCCGTGCGTCGGTGAACGCGCAAAGCCGCCACGCCAGCCATCCCATCACGCCCAGCGTCCGCGCCTCGCCGTTGCGATCACCAAGCGCGCGCCACAGGGCGAGCGCTTGTTCCGCGGACTGGTAGGCGATCTGGTAGTCGCCCTGGTTTTGCGCCAAGGTGCTGTCCGCCCCGAGCAACTCCGCGTGCAGCGAGGTGCCGTGCACGTCGGGCATCTGGATCCCCCGCGCGATGCGACGGCGTGCCTCACCCCACGCGCCGCGGACCAGCCAGGCACGCCAGAGTGACAACACGAGGCGGGCGAAGCCGGTGCCGTCGGTCCTGCGATCGGCATGGTCGAGTGCGGCGTTGAAGTTGTCTCGTTCATGGTCGAACCGTGCCAGTGCCGACACCGAGTGTGCCCCTTCCAGCGCGGCCGGCAGTGAGTCGGCGAGCTCGGCGAAGACACGGAAGTGACGGTCGCGGATTTCGTCGGCGTCGCCGGAAGAGACGGCGGCGTCGGCGCAGAACTCCCGGATGCTCTCGAGCATGGTGAACCGGGTGTCGCCATCCGGCATCTCCACCCGCCGCACCAGGCAGCCGTCCACCAGCGTCTGCACCGCGTCGAGGAGCGCATCCTCCGTCGTCGAAAGCACTCCGACGGCATCGGCGAATGCCGCACCACCCGCGAAGGCCGCCAGCCCCCGCAGTGCACGCTGCTCCGCAGGCGCCAGCAGGTCATAGCCCCATGCAATCGCCCCGCGGAGCGTCTGCTGCCGTGCGGGAAGGTCGCGGGCGCCACCCACGAGCAGGTCGAACCGGCGATCCATGCGCGCGATGATCGCGCGCGGTGACAGGACGCGACATCGCGAGGCCGCAAGTTCGATGGCCAGGGGCAGACCGTCAAGACGTGTGCATATCTCTGCAATGGCGCGCAGCGTGGCGTCGTCGGCCTCGAAGTCCTGTTGCGCGTCGCGCGCCACGCGCAGGAAGAGATCCACCGCCGGACTGGCGCGATACGCCTCGGCGTCAGTGCACGCGAGGTCCGGCACGGCCAGCGGCGTAAGATGGAACTCGTGTTCACCACGCAGTCGGAGCCGGATGCGACTGGTGACCAGCAGTGTGAGTTGCGGGCACCGGGTCATCAGCGGCGCGAGGGCCGCCGCGCCTGACACGACCTGCTCGAAGTTGTCGAGAAGCAGCAGGATCTGTCGCTCGCCGATCAGGTGCACCAGTGCGTCGAGTGCCAGACGTCCTTCGCCCTCACGGGCGCCGAGCGTGGCGGCCATGTGTGTCAGCACGCCTTCGGCGTCGTGCACCGCCGAGAGGTCGATGAAGCGCACGCCATCGGTGAACGTCGCGCTTGCATCAGCCGCCGCTCGCAGGGCAAAGCGTGTCTTGCCGGCACCGCCCGCGCCGGTCACCGTCAGGAGGCGGATGTCGTGGCGCGTGAGCAGTGCACCGGCCGTCGCCAGTTCACGGTCGCGCCCGATGAGTACACCCGGCGGATGTGGCAGGGGCGCCGTGTCACGCATGGGTGACGGCGTGGCGCTCGAGGCCAGCTGGGCGCCGAACTCCGCCGCCGTGATCCTGCGTTGCTCGGGATCAGGGTGTAGCGCGCGCGCCAGTAGCTCGGCAATGGCCGCTGGCGTCTCCGGCCGGCACATGCTCACGAGTGGTGGCACCTCGACGAGGCGCTTGGTCAGCAGCATGTGTGCCGATGCGGCAATCCAAGGCGGACGACCTGCCAGCATCTCGTACATCACGCAGGCCAGCGAGAAGACGTCGCTGCGCCCGTCCGCTTCGCGTCCGTCGGTGAACTGCTCGGGACTCATGTAGGCCGGAGTACCCACCGCAAACCCGGCCTGCGTCAGCATCGGCTGCGAAGCATCCGAGACCAGTCGCGCGATGCCGAAGTCGGCGACGATCGCATGACTGTCGCTGACCAGGATGTTCTCCGGCTTGATGTCGCGATGCACGATGCCCCGGGCGTGCGCGTGTGCGAGCGCGTCGGCCACTTCGCCGCACAGCCGTACCGCCACGTCGACCGGCAACGTACCCGCACGCGCGAGCATCGCGCGGAGCGTCTCCCCATCGACGAAGGGCATGACGTAGAACAGGGTGCCGTCCGCCTCGCCCGAGTCGAAGAGCGGCAGGATGTTCGGGTGCCGCAAC
>JANMON010000317.1:0-16058 GCA_031369265.1 Gemmatimonadaceae bacterium
CCGTGGAGCAAGTAGGTCGCGACTGATCGGCACAACGAATCGCCCCGCTGCACAGGAATGCAGCTGGGCGATTTGCGTTCTGGAGTGCATCACGTGAGCGCTCAGCGCGAGGTGGGCGCCGCAGCGGCAACGTCGACGCGCGGCGTGCCGCGCGCGAGGCTGTCCCGCCGTCACCGAGGCCGGCTCACACCTCGCCCTGCTGCAGTGCAGCGCAGTACCAGTAGCCCTTCGGCAGCAGCGCATTGAGCGGCTGCAGCAGCGAGGTGACGTGCGTGTGGTCGTCGGGGAAGGTGTAGAAGACGCGCTCCCGCAGCCCGACTTCGCGACGCAGCGCGTTCTCGCTGATCCGCGTGTTCTTGTAGGCCCCGAGGCCAGTGGTGAACATCTCCTCGCGCTTCGCCGCGCCACCTGGCGTCTGCACTTCGTCGGAGTAGGTGTTGCCGCCAAGGTGATGCAAGGCGTGGATCAGCTCATGCGCGAGGGCGATGTATGTCGGCGTCGGCACGCCGGCGAGCCGGGTGTAGATCGCTTCACTGTTGGCATCGTTGTGCATGCAGACGAAAGTCCGGCTGCCCTTGCCGGCAAAGCGAATGGTCCGCCCCCCGAACTTCCGCTCCACGTTGGACTTCAAGCCGGCCTGCGTCGCCATGGTGGACGCACCCTCGCCAGCCCGTGGCTTGATCGTCACGGTGCGCTTGTCACCGCCTTCGGACGTGCCGATCCCCTGATGCCGCTTCCGGATCAGCTCGAGCAGGTCGGCGCCCAGCTTCGTCTGCGAGATCTTGATCAGGTCGCGCTGCGTGTTGTTGAAGAACGAATGACGTGCGCCGCCATCGAAGCCCTTCACGTCGGTGTCGATCTGGATGCCCTTGAACCACGACTGGACTGGCGCCATCTGGATGGTCTCCCCGTGCTGGTGGCTGGAATCGACTCCGTGCAATCGGCGCCGTGCCGAACCTTGCATCGACACGGTTCATGCGAGCGGTGCGCGACGGCCCCGAAACAGCCTGCCGTCGCACGACCACTCAACCGTTGGAGCGTTCCAACCTTCCGCTCGGGCTTCATCTCCGCAAGTCGCATCCCGGCGCTCGGGTCGCTGAAGCAAGCCGGTCGGTTCAAAATCCCCGACCGGCGACGGCGTCGCGTCACCGGATGATGCGCACCACCTTCTTGTTCTTGTACACGGTGACGCGATCGGCGCGGCCATCGCGATTCGCATCCACCCACCGCTGCACCACGAGGCCGTTGTCGTCGGTCCAGGTCACCGCTTCCGGCCTTCCGTCGCGGTCAGCGTCGGTGTAGTTGGCGCGCAGGTTGGTGCCGTCCACCCACTGGCGCACGTCGCCCTGACGTTCGCCGCGTCCGAAGACAACGCCCCACACCATCTCCGGCAGCGTCTGCGGGTACACGCGATCTGGCGCACGCGTGTCGTCGTAACGGCGATCGTCGCGGCGATCGTCGCGACGCGTGCCAGCGCCGTAGATCACCCGTCCACCGTCACGCGAGGCGATCAGTCGTGCGGTGCCGCACGAGGTGGGGGCTGGCTGCTGCCCAGGAGGACGGCCGTCGTACCAGACGCGACACTCGCCCGCGGCCGGCAGGTGCCCAGGCGGGATGCCCTGGGCCGACTTGCCCTTCTTGCCCTTGCCGTTGCCGTTCCCGCGACCCTGCGCGCCGGCGGTATCGAGCGCCAGCAGCGTGAGCGCGCTGAACACGGCAACCAGCGTCATCGTGCGCACCGTTCGCGTGCCATCGGTCATTCGAGCGCTGACGGCGCCCGTACGATTCATCGAATGTTGCATGAGGCCTCCTGAGAGATGTCTACCCTCGTCTGTAAGGCAAGGTGGGGGCCAAGCGGTCCAGATCGGTGGTACTCGGGCTCGTGGCAAACCTCGAGACGAGAAGCCGGTCGCAGCAATGCGCGTGCTGCCGACGACAATGGGGTGCCGCCAGCAGGCGACACCCCATGAAGGGACCTTCACGAATGTGGACTGTTCGGTGTCCGAACCAGCGTCGCACGACGAGCGGAGAGCGGGAGACGGGACTCGAACCCGCGACATCAAGCTTGGAAGGCTAGCGCTCTACCAACTGAGCTACTCCCGCATCCCTGAAGCCTATTCAGGGCGCCCGAGCGCGACAAGCCAGCACTGGCTGAGGGCCACCAACTACGCCCTGACGGCGAGACGCACAAATGCCCGTCGCCACCAGCATCGGCAGCAACGGGCACCTGTTCGGCCGGCGACCAGCGCCGACCATCATGCGATTACTGCTTCGGCGGCATCAGGACCGTATCCACGACGTGGATCGTGCCGTTCGAGGCGACGATGTCGGGCGACGTCACGCTGCTGTTGCCGTTCAGCACGACCTTGCCATCCACGACCTTGATCTGGATCTTGCTGCCTTCCAGCGTGGTGGCTTCGGTCATGGTGGACACCTGCGACGACGGCACGTTGCCGGAAATCACGTGGTAGGTCAGCACCTTGGTCAGCGCGGCCTTGTCGGCCAGCAGCGCCTCGAGATCCTTGGCCGGGATCTTCGCGAAGGCTTCGTCAGTCGGAGCCAGCACAGTGTACGGACCTGCGCCCTTGAGCGTCTCGACCAGGCCGGCGGCGGTGAGCGCCTTGGCCAGCGTGTTGAACGTGCCAGCTGCGGTCGCGGTCTCGATGATGTCCTTCGCGCCAGCCGGTGCGGTCTCGGTCATCGCGGCCGCCGGGGCAGCCGAGTCCATCGCGGCCGCATCATCCTTCTTTTCGCCAGAGCAGGCGGCCAAAGCGGCAAGCGTGATTGCTCCAATAGTGCGATGCATCATTGATGTGTCCTGGAATGTGTTGACGGACTGCGCGGATGTGCGATGTCGCGTTCTGCGCGTTGACGTGATCCCCAACGCGCCGACCCGCACGGAAGTGCCTTCGCAGAAAACCGTGCGTCGGATGCAGCAGCAGCGCAGGTGCATCGAGTCGATGCACGGGGCGCGTCGCACGATCAGGTCGGCGCCGCCCTCCGTACTGATCCATAGCAAGGCACGGGCCACAAACCCGGGCTCGACCGCATATCACCACATATTCGTGACACAATCGCCACTTTCTTCCAATTGGCACGGTCGCGCGCGCCGCGCCGATTGATGTTCCTTCCCCACGGACGAGTTCCGTGATTGCTTGCACGTCATGACTGACACATCACGCCATCCCGCGTTCGTCGGTTCCACGACCGCAGTGACGCCGCCGGCACCGGCGCGCATCGTGATCATCGGCGCCGGGTTGCTCGGCGGATCGCTGCTGGCCGCGCTCCAGTCGCGTCGCGACACGCCGATGCCGGGCTTGCACCTCACCGCGGTCTCGTCTGCCGACACACTCGACGTCTTGCGCCAGCGCGCGTGGTGTGACGCCGCATACACGTACGACCGCATCGGCGATGCCTGTGCCGGTGCAGACCTGGTGTTGCTCTGCACACCGCTGCTCACGATCGAAAAGCAGATCGATGCCATCGCATTGCAGCGCCATCGGCTGGCGCGTCATGCGATCATCACCGACGTTGGCTCCACCAAGGGCGACATCTGCGCGCACGGATTCGCGGCGTTTCCCGCCGATGCCAGTGACGCACCACGCTTCGTGGGTGGCCATCCGATGGCCGGCTCGGAGAAGTCAGGGCTCGCCGCCTCCGATCCCCTGCTCTATCAGTCCGCACTGTGGGTGCTCTGCCCCCCGCCCGACCTGCCGCTCACCCAGTTGGCGACACTGCGTTCGGTAGTGCAAGCCGCCGGTGCACGCGTGGCCATCGTCGATCCCACGCTGCACGATGCCGCCGTGGCGCGTATCAGTCATGTGCCGCAGTTGCTCGCATCGGTGCTCGCCGGATGGGCCGGTGACGAAAACGCACTCGCCGACACCGCGCTGACCCTGGCGGCTGGCGGCTTCCGCGACATGACACGTCTCGCACTCTCCTCGTACGACGTGTGGCGTGACATCATCGCCACCAATCGCGTGCCCGTCGCACAGGGCCTGCAGGAAATGGCCGCGCGCTTGTCTGCACTGTCAGCAGCAATCGCCGCTGACACGGCGGCGGCCGACACGCAACTCGCGGACACCTTCGCTGCGGGGCGCGCGTTCCGGCAGCGGTTTCACATGCCCCGCAAAGGCATTCTGCACGACCTCACCGAATTCATCGTGCGGCTGGATGACCGCCCCGGTCAGCTGCTGGCGCTGTTCGCACCGCTGGCCGCCGCCGACATCAACGTGCAGGACCTGGAAATCCTCAAGGTGCGCGAAGGGGAGAGCGGTACGGTGCTGCTGGGCTTCGCCACGCCGGAGCAGGCAGCCAGTGCACGGGCGCTGCTGATCGAGCGTGGGTTCACGATCTTCGAGCGCTGACTCACAAACGCGCTCAGCGAGCGGCGCCTGCCTTCCTCGTCACCGGTGCGCGTCGCCCGCCCTTCCCCGCCACGCTCACCAGCGTGCGGTAAATCATGTCGGTGCCCTGCTTCAACCCCTCCACGCTCACCCGCTCGTCGTTGCCGTGCATGCGCCGCAACTCGTCGTTGGTGATCGGATACGGATAGATGCCGTACACCGGAATACCGCGCGACCGCCACGCGTAGGCATCCGTCCCCGCCTGGAACAGGTACGGCGTCACTTCGGCAGTGGGCCACTGCACCTTCGCTTCGCGCGCCAAGGCCTGGTACAACTCCGTCGCTACTGGCGATGGCGCACCGGCCGGTCCCGACCCACCAGCGGCCTTCACCGTCACACGCGGATCGTTCACCAGACGTGTGATCAGCGCCACCATCGAATCGGCAGTGGTGCCTGGGATCAGGCGCAGGTTGAGCGTTGCCTCGGCAGACCCGGGGATCACGTTGGTGCGAAAGCCGCCGCTGATCAGCACCGGTGCAATGGTGTTGCGCATGATGGCATGCAGCAGTGGATCGCGTGAGATCACGCTGTCGGCTGCCCGCACTTCGCCGGGCGTGCCGTCCACAAGCTGCCGGAAACTGCGGCTCTCCTCGCCGGTGCTGGTGACGCCCAGCGTACGAAAGAATTGCCGCGACTCGGCCGTCAACTGCACCGGCGTTTCGTAGGCCGCAATGCGCCCGATGGCTGCGCCCAGCGACGCGATGGCGTTGTCGGCCAGCGGCATCGAGGAATGTGTGGACGTGCCCTTGGCCGAGAGCGTGATGCCGAGCACCGTCTTGTCGGCGGTGGAGATGCTGACGTAGCGCACCTTGCCGTCGTCGTTCTTGATCACCCAGCCGCCCTCATTAAGCGCGAACTCGGCGTCCATCGACGGCCAGTGATCCTTGGCCAGCCACGACGTGTTCATCGGCGCGCCTTCCTCGTCGGCCTCGGCGAGGAAGATCACGTCGCGCACGAGTGGCACCTTCTGCTCGGCGAGACGCAGTGCCGCCATCGCGAAGACGGCCAGGCCTCCCTTGAAATCGATCGCGCCACGACCGTATACGTGACCGTCGCGGATGATGCCGGCGAACGGGTCCAGCGACCACTTCTCGCGCTCGACACCCACCACGTCACTGTGCGCCGCCAGCAGCAGCGGCTTGCGGCTGCCGTCGCCCTTCAACCGTGCGATGAAGTGCACCTTGGCCGAATCGGGCGTAGGGATGATCTCGACGGTGAATCCGGCGGCGCGAAAGCGTGGCGCCAGCAACTCGGCCAACGCCTGCGTACGGCCGGGTGGATTGCTGGTGTTGACGCGTATGATCTCGGAGAGGAGTTGCGCCGTGGGGTCCACCGCGGCGGCGCCCTGCGCCGCCAACGCGCTCGGTGGCAGCAGCAGCGCCGAGGCTGCGACGAGTGTCAGGCGAACGAACCGGGGCGACCGCCACATCATGACTCTCCAGCAAACCGTGAACGTGCACCGCCAGCCAGCGGCATCGCCGCGCCTGGCACTCCGGGCGTAATCACCAGTCGCCACCGCGCGTGCGCAAGGGTCCGCCAACGGCACACAGCCCGCACCGATCGAAATCGGCACGGGCTGCGGGTGCGGCACTGCGGAGGACTATTCCTGCACCACGCGCTTCACCAGCGTGCCGGCGGGGAAGGTGGCATTCTGTTCCACGCCGTTGATGAGCGCCACCTGTGCCAGCGGGATCACCGACGGGTTCTGCTGATTGAACTGAGCCACCGTGGTTGCACTGCGCAGCTGCACCAACCGCAAACGCTGCGGCTTGACGTTCAGCAGCCTTTCATCGGTCACACGCTGGAACGAACCGATCGTGCCGCGGAAGGCAGCGTCATAGGCCTCGATCTGCTGACGCGGCGTGATGGCCAGCAACTGGTAGGTGACGTTGTCCTGCTGGATGTAGGCCACGTAACCGGCCAGCTGCGAGCCGTCCTGGTTCTGCGCGATGAACTGCGCCACGGCGGCCGGATTGCCGTTGATGGAGGAGTTGCTGGTCTGCCCAGCCTGCACTCCCTGCTGCTGGAAGAACTTCTGCAGCGCCGCTGTCGGCGACACGTTGCCGGCCAGCGTCAGTGCAATCTGTGCATCACCCTGTGCGCTGGCGCCGATCACCTGCTCGGCGCCGTTCTGCGTCCGCCACCCACGGGGGAAGTCAAACCGGAACTTGAGCGTCGGGTGAATGAACGCCGTCTGCTGGAAATAGCCGTTGCGCGGATCTTCTCCGAACACCATACCGTCCATGCGCTTGAGGAACGCATCACGCTCGACCTTCGAACCGGTGAACGGCTTGCCTGCCGCCGAGATACGGTCCTGCGTCTTCTTCACGCGATTGCCCGGATCCGGATGCGTGGAGAGCCACTCCGGCGTCCCGCGCGATCCTTCTCCGTCACCCGAGAGACGGGTGAGGGTCTTGAACATCTCCGCCATCTCGCTCGGCGCGTAGTTCGCGTTGGTCATGTACTTGAAGCCGAGTTCATCGGCCTGCGTCTCGTCGTCGCGTCCGAACTTGAGGAAGAGCAGGCCGAGGCCCTGCGATGCCGCCTGACCGAACTGCTGCAGCTCCGGCTTCACGACCATCGCGCCGATCAGCCCGATCTGGAAGATCTGCTGCTTGGAGATCTGGCTGACGGAGTGCTTCGCCGTGACGTGTCCGATTTCGTGGCCAAGCACCGAGACCAGCTGGGCCTCGGAATTCATGTGCGTGAGGATGCCCCGCGAGACGAAGATCGGGCCACCCGGCAGCGCGAAGGCGTTGACGGCGGGATCATCCACCACCGTGAAGCTCCACGGCAGATCGGGACGCTCCGACGCCTTGGCCAGCGTCTGCCCCAGCGAATTCACGTAGCGCTGGATGCTCGAATCGGGATAGATGCCCATCTGGGCGGCGGCCGCCTTCGCCCCTTCCTGGCCCATCGCGATTTCCTGACCCTGGGGGATCAGCGAGAGTTCGCGCTTGCCGGTGACGGGGTTGGTGGCGCAGGCGGTGATGAGGGACAGCGTGACCAGCAGCGTCGCGGCAGTCGGCAGCAGCCGGCGCGTCGGGAATGCGGTGTGAGCGGGCATGGTCTGTATGTCGGAAGAGCCTGTTGAACTGATCGATGTGTCAGTGGACGAATCCAGCGTCCTGCACAGTCCAGACAGAGCGAAAATCAGGCCGCGGCTTCCATCTTTGTCTGTCGAGCTCGCTCTTCGTGCAACCGCGCACAGTGCACGACGCATCGCCGGGCTGCAGAAAAACCGGCGCCCCTTCGAGACAACGCCGGTCTTCCGGACCGCCCGACCCGCCGCGGGCGGCGTCAGCCGGGCGCTATTTCGTCCAAAGGCCCACGGTGCCGCAGGCGTTCGTGTTACCGGTCATCAACTCGGCGGGCACCCCACCGATGCCGTTGTAGACCTCGATGCCAGCCAGATCCTGCACGTTCAGCAGCTCATCGATGCCTGAGCCCGCGCGAGTCTGTACCGGCACGCCATTGATGAAGACCGCCATGCGGCAGTTGCCGCGACCGAGGAGCGTGCCGGACCCGAAGTTCGATCGCGCCACGCGCACGCCGGCCAGCCCCTGGAATACATCCGACGGACGGATCGCACCGCGCGAGTTGATCTCCGTCTCGGTGATGATCTTGCCCCAGCCCGATGGTTTGGCGGCGCGGCGTGCGAAACCCGCCAGTCGCGCCGGCACCTTGTCGGCCCGAACCACCACCAGGCCCAGGTTCTGGCCGGCGAACTGCCGCAGCACGATGCGCACGCGGGTCGAGCTGGACTCGACCAGGTCGGCGAACGCGTAGGTGGGCTGGTACCCCACCCGTCGCACACGCAGGATGTGACGACGCGCCGGCAGGTTGCGCACCACGAACTGTCCGGCGGAGTCGGTCTTGGTTTCGGTGATCGCAGTCACGACATCCACCGGCACGTCGGCCAGCGGCTTGCCCGTTTCATCGACCACGGTGCCGCGCAGCGTGCGGGGTTCGGTGGGATCGTTGATCACCTCGACGCTGACGTCCGGCATCGTGTCGGACGTGACGTTCGCCTCCACCTCGCCGATCAGCTGCCCGTCGCGCGCGAAGCGCACCAGGATACGCCCCAGCGGCACCGGCGAGAGCCGGAAGTTGCCCGACGCATCGGAGAAGGTGCGCACGTTGCGGTGCGACACCTCCACGCGCGACAGCGCACGACCGGTGGAGTCACGGATCGTGCCGCGCAGCGTCGGCGCGCCTTGCGCACCGAGCGGCAGCGCCGCCAGGCAGAGCAGGCCAGCAAGGGCGGACAGACGAAACATGACGTGCCTCACGGGATGATGGTGGTCTCCCATTGGTACCATCGCGCCGCGAGCGAAGGTCCGTGGCCGTCACTGCCAGCGAAAGATCTTCAGCGCCACCGCCAGGCTCACGATCAGGTATGCGGCGAGGATGCCCAGTTGCGGCGCCACGGTGAGCAGGTTGGCACCCTGCAGCATGATGGCCCGCATGCCGTTCACCAGTGCCGTCAGCGGCAGCGCCTGCACCACCGGCTGGATCGCGGCCGGGAAGTTGCTGGACGAGAAGAACACACCGGAGAAGATCCACATCGGCAGCATCACGAAGTTGGTCAGGCCCGACACTCCTTCCACGGTGCGCGACCGCGACGACACCAGCAGGCCGATCGACCCGAAGGCGGCCGCGCCGACGAAGGCCATCACCACCAGCGACACGATCGCCCCCCGGATCGGCACGTCCAGCACCCAGACGCCGAAACCGAGCAGCACCACCAGCTCGAGTCCGAGGAACACGAGCCGCGAGAGCACGAACGAGAGCAGGTACTCGAGCCGCGACATCGGCGTCGCCGCCAGCCGCTTCAACAGCTTCTTGTTGCGCTGCGTGACGATGGCGAAGGCGAGGCTCCAGATGCTGCTGCCCATGATGTTCATGGCCAGCAATCCGGGTAGGAAGAAGTCGATGTAGCGCGAGCCACGTTCACGGATCGTGACGTCACGGAACCGCACCACGTCCTGCCGGCCGGATGCGCGCTGGAGCACATCATCCACCTGCTGTCGCGCGGCGCGACCCTCCGGCCGCGCAGGATCGTAGCGGTACTCGACGCCGCCATCCGGCTGCGGCGTCACCACCAGCGCCGCGGTACCGGTGCGCAGCACCTCGTCGGCGCTGTCGGCCGGGATGCGTCGCGCACGCACCAGCGCATCGCGCGCGGTGGTGGTGGCGGCGAGCGCGGCATCCACCCGCACGGCAGCGCTGTCCGGCGTGGCCGGCATCACCACCGCCACGATCGCCTGCTCGGGTGCCTTGTCGCGAAAGGCGATCGCCAGGCCTCCCGCCAGCAGCAGCGGGAAGACGAAGGTCCAGAACACCGCTTCCGGCTCGCGCATGAACTCGCGGAACCGCGCCAGCGTCAGCTGCTTGAGTGAGGCGACGCGCATCGGTCAGCCGTCCCGCAGGTCGCGGCCCGTGAGCGCGACGAAGACGTCCTCGAGCGTCGCACTGTGCGTGCTCAGTTCACTCCACTGAATGCCCTGCGTGGCGGCCATCGACAGCAGCGACGGCAACACTGCCTGCACGGAGTTCACCCGTAGTTCGTAGCCGGCCGCCGTCTCGCGTCCACCGGTCACGTCCGGCAACAGCAGCAGGTCCGCCAGCGCCACCGGATGCGAGTTGGCCGCAGTTTCACCCACGCCAAGTCGGATGACATTGTCGGCCCCCAGCGACGCGATCAGCTGCCGTGGCGTGCCGAGTGCGATCACCTGGCCGTGATCCACGATCGCGATGTTGTCGCAAAGTCGCTCAGCCTCGTCCATGTAGTGTGTGGTGAGCACGATGGTGCGCCCCTCCTGCTTCAGGCCTTCCACCAACGTCCACAACTGCCGGCGTGATTGCGGATCGAGCCCGGTGGTGGGTTCATCCAGGAACAGCAACTCGGGATCTCCCACCAGCGCGCAGGCCAATGCGAGGCGTTGCTTCTGCCCACCCGACAGCCCGTTCACGCGCGCCGTGCGCTTCTCGCCGAGTTGGACGAGATCGATCACCGCCTCCACCTCGCGACCCGTCTCGTAGAAGCTGCGAAACAGCTGCACCGTCTCCAGCACCGACAGCTTCTCGGCCAGCTGCGTTTCCTGCAGCTGCATCCCGATCCGATTGCGCAGCCAGGTGGCGTCGCGATCCCAGGTGCGGCCCAGCACGCGCACCGTGCCGCCGTCGGCGGTGTTCAGGCCTTCGCAGATCTCGATGGTCGTGGTCTTGCCGGCACCGTTGGGACCAAGGAGGCCGAAACACTGGCCCACCGTCACCTGCAGGTCGAGACCGTTCACGGCCACCACATCGCCATACGCTTTGCGGAGGCCGGTGACTTCGAGGGCGAGCGTGGTGGGCGTCGGGGCGGTCATCGGGATCACAGGGGGTGAACGCCCAAGCTATCAGGGCCGCGAGGCCATCGCGTCCCCCCGACGGGCCGACGCCGGTTGACAGTGCACATGCGCCGAGGGCATCTCCTGTATCGCCACCTCTGCTCCCGATCATGCCGCGCCTGCCCGTTCTGCTGCTGCTCCTCCTGACGTCACCGCTCGCCGCACAGCGGCAGGCGGCGCGCGCGCCGTTCGACCTTCCGCTTTACCGCGGTGCCCCTCCAGGCGCGATACGCTCGGCGCGCGCGGAGTTCACGGAACCCCCCTCGGCCGATGGCATCGTGCGGTTGACGCACGTGCGCGATCCGGATGTGCGCGTGTTCCTGCCCTCGCCAGCACGCGCCACGGGAGCGGCGATCGTGATTTTGCCGGGGGGCGGTTACGGTATGCTGGCCATCGATCACGAGGGCTATCAGGTGGCGCGCTGGCTGAACACCATCGGCGTGGCTGCGATCGTGTGCAAGTACCGCGTGTCGCAGAAGGAACCGGGCACCTACCCATATCCGGTGCCGTTGCTCGACGCACGTCAGGCCATGCGACTGGTACGTGCGAACGCCGCGGTTTGGCAGCTCGATCCCAGCCGCATCGGCGTAATGGGATTCTCGGCCGGCGGTCACCTGGCCAGCATGGTGGCGACGATGGCCCATGACCCACTCATCGGCGACGACACCACGACGTTCGACGCCGCGTCGCATGCTGCCGACTTCAGCGTGCTGGTCTATCCCGTCATCAGCCTGCACGAGGCATTCGCGCATCGCGGCTCGGCCGACAACCTGCTCGGTGCCACCGCCAGCGACTCGGCGCGCCGCGCACTCTCCACCGAGCGGCGCGTGTCACCACGCACACCGCCCACCTTCCTCGTCGCCACGGCCGACGATGGCGCGGTGCCACCGGAGAATGCGATCGCGTTCTATCAGGCCATGCTGCGGCACAAGGTGCCCGGCGAGCTGCACATCTGGGAGCAGGGCGGACACGGCTTCGGCATGCTCGCCAACCGGCCACCGGTGGCCACGGAGTGGCTGCCGAAACTGCGCGACTGGATGCGCGGGCGCGGCCTGCTCACGCGCACGCGCTGACAGGCCACTGCATCACGGCTGCAGTGGCACACTGTCGGGGCGACGGTACCTCACGTCCAGCGCATCCAGTCGCAACAGGTGTGTCGTCAGCCGCTGCATGAAGTCGCCGAAATCCTTGCGCGGTTGCGGCGTCCACAACGCCTCGGCCATGGCACTCATGCGGGGGAAGGCCATGTATTCCAGCTCCTTCGGGTCGCGGATGTATTCCGTCCAGAGTTGCGCCTGCGCCCCGAGGATGTGCCGCGCCTCGGCGGCAGTGAGTGCGGCCGGCACGGGTTCGAATGCGTAGGCGGTGTCGAGCGGCAGGAAACCGCCGATGGCGAGTGGCTCGCGCTTGCTGTCACGCGACTGGTAGTGATCGAAGTAGGTGTGACTGTTGGGTGCCATCACCACGTCGTGATTCGCTTTCGCGGCGGCGATGCCACCCTCGGTGCCGCGCCACGACATCACCGTCGCGTTCTCGGCCAGGCCTCCTTCGAGGATCTCGTCCCAGCCCACGAGCCGGCGACCCTGCTTCGTCAGGTACACGTCCATCTGCTTCACGAACCAGCTCTGCAGTTCATGTTCGTCCTTCAAGCCCAGCTGCCTGATGCGGGCCTGTACCTCGGCGCTGGCCTGCCACTGCGTCTTCACGGCCTCATCGCCACCGATGTGGATCCATGGCCCGGGAAAGAGGCCAAGCACTTCGCCGAGCACGTCCTGCATGAAGGCGACGGTGCTGTCGGTGGGATTGAGGATGAAGTCACTGACGCCCCACACCTGCATGACACCGACGGTGGTGTCGCGTCGCACGCCGAGTTGCGGGTAGGCGGCGATCGCGGCCTGCACGTGGCCGGGCATCTCGATCTCCGGGACGACGGTGATGAAGCGTGCGGCAGCATACGCCACGATTTCGCGAACGTCGTCCTGCGTGTAGTAGCCACAGTGCGGCGTGCCGTCGAAGACGCGCTTGGCAGGGTCGGGCTGATGCGGCCCCACCAGCGTCTCGGCGCGGCAGGAGCCGACGCTGGTGAGCCGCGGATACTTGCGGATTTCGATGCGCCAGCCCTGGTCCTCGGTGAGGTGCCAGTGGAATCGATTCATCTTGTGCCGTGCAAGGAGGTCGATGTATTTCTTGACGAACTCCTTCGGCATGAAGTGGCGACTCACATCGAGGTGTGAGCCGCGCCACGAGAACCGCGGAACATCCTCGATGTGCACCGATGCCGCGCGCCACGCCGTACTGCCCACCGGCGCACTGCGATAGATCGCCGGTGGCAGCAACTGCCGAAGGGTCTCGAGCGCATAGAACGCCCCCGCCGGTGCCGCTGCACGCACCAGCACACCGGTCGGCGAGACATCGAGCCGGTAGCCCTCGGCGCCGAGGCTGATCGTGTCGGCGCCACGGGCACGCATCAGCTGGATCGCACCCGTCACCATCAGCCCAACGCGCGACACACCCGGTTCGAAGCCGGTGGCGCCGGCGATGTCACGGGCGAAGGCCTTCGCGACCGACGTGAAGATCGGGTCGGCGATGATCGCGGTGCGCGACGTCAGCGTGAAAAACCCGGCGGCCGGTGTGAGCACGGCGGGACGGGGGATGACGGCGTACGGCTGACCTACTGCCGCCGGTTGCGCCTCGAGCGTGGCAGCCAGCAGCGGCAGCACGACGAGGTTTTGCGCGCACGAGTGAAGCGAGCGACGGACGAGTGCGTTCACGGGATGTCGGAGTGGGGAGTGGTGCCGACGCAGGTGCGTCGGATCATTTCGTGAGCACGAGGACGATGACCTGGTCCGGTGCCGCCTGATCGCGGCGCGGCAGCGTGAGTGTGGTACCACCGGTGGTGTTCGAGACGGTGACTGTTGCGCCGCCATCCAGCAGGAACGCCTTCGCGATGCGTCGCGGAAGCGCCGGGATCGCGAGCGTGGCATCGATGCCGGTGAGCAGGTGCAGGTACGTGGTGTCACCGCGCTGTGTGGTGACGCCCCATGGCCGCGGCGTGAGTGGACCGGCGCGCGTGCCGTAGATCGACGCGCCATTGATCCGCAGCCAGTCGCCCAGTGCACGGAGGCGCGTGACCGCCGAGTCGGGAAAGGTGCCGTCGGGGCGTGGTCCGACGTTGAGCAGGAAATTCGCATCACGGCCCGCTGCCTCGACCAGGCTGCGGATGAGCACCGGTGCCGGCTTCCACTTGTGGTCCGTGAGCCGGAAGCCCCACGAATCGTTCATCGTCTCCGACATCTCGAGCGGCAGCGCGCCGATGGTCGTGGTGTTGAAGCCCTGACCGTTGGCGCCGGGCAGGTCGCGCTCGAAGGTCTGCACATCCTCGCCCGGACGTGGTGCCTCGTGGTTGTTGGGGATCACCAGCGCGGCAGGCTGCAGGCGGTGGATCAGCGCATACGTCGGCTCGAGGCGCCAGTCGGCCTTCGGCTGATCCCAGACGCCATCGAACCAGATGCCGCCGATCGGACCGTAGCGCGTGAGCAGCTCGGTGAGCTGCGTATCCATGTAATCGAGGTACCGCGGGAAGGTGCCGGAAGCGGGGCGACCGGCGGTCTGGCCGGTCTGTCCGCGCGGGAAGAAGTCGGGGTGATGCCAGTCGAGCTGCGAGTAGTAGAGGAACAGCTTGAGGCCTTCCTTGGCGCAGGCGTCGGCCAGCTCCCGCACGATGTCGCGCCTGGAAGGCGATCGCGCCGGCACCGAATAATCCGACACTGACGAATTCCAGAGGGCGATGCCGTCGTGATGCTTGGTGATCAGCGTGATGTACTTCATGCCGGCGTCCTTCGCCGTGCGCGCCCAGGCAGAGGCGTCGAACTGTTTCGGGTCGAACAGTGGCAGCAGGCTTTCGTAGTCAGCCGCCGTGATGCCACGGTTGTTCATCACCCACTCGCCGTCCTGCAACACGCTGGATGGTCCCCAGTGGATGAACATCCCGAACTTTGCGTCCTGGTACCACGCGCGCGCGGCGAGATTCTCGGGCGACGGCGTGTAGGTCGCATTCGACGTCGGCCGTTGCGCGGCGGTGATCGCTGGCGCGCCGAGCGCGAGGCAAAGCACTGCAGTCGCAAGCGTGCGGTGACGCATGAGCGGTGGATTCACGAGGAGGGCAGGCGGCGGCACAGCCAGTGCGTCGAATATCTGCCGCTGCACCGCCGCCTGCCACCAGTCGTGGCAATGCAAAGGGTCGTACCGCAGCTACTTGCTGGCGGGTGGCGACTTGGACCCGCCGACCAGCCGCGGATTGCGGACCACCGGAATCACCAGCACCCCCTGTCCGCCGGCGGCGTCGGTGGCGGTGACCACCAGTGCCAGCGGGCCGTAGGCAATCGTGGAGAGGTCGGCGGTGACGACCCAGGTCGGCTGCGGCAGCCCGAAGTTGGACACCAGCACCACGCGCATGGGGAAGGTGCTCCCAGCGACGGTCATCACCACCGACACCAGTGGCAGCACCGAGCGCACCGTGGCGGTAACGGTGAGCGAATCGGCGAAGACGGCGTTCGCTTCCGGGCTCGAGATGATGACGACGATGCTGGTGTCGCGCGGTGTGCGCACCGTGATCACGGCGGCGGCGCGCTTGCCCTCGCAGTTGGCCTCGACGATGGCGGTACCGGGCCCGCGCGCCGTGACGGTGCCATCGGCGGACACCACGGCCACGGCGTCGTCACTGGTGCTGAAGGCGATCTCGCGGTCGGCGAGGGCGTTGCCGGCGAAGTCACGCGGGATGACGGCGAGCGCGAGCGACTGTCCGATGTCGAGTTGCGCGGCTATTAGGGCGATGGTGACGCTGGCCACCGGCAGCGGACCGGGTGGTGCTGGCAGGACGGTCACGACGCGCTGTGCCTCCACCGCGCCGACGCTCGCGCGCAGGGTGGTGACGCCCGGCGCGCGCGCGAGCAGCACGCCATCGGCGCCGATGCTGGCGACGTCGGGATTGCTGGATGTCCAGGCGACCTGGCCGACCGACATCAGCCGATCCCGGCTGTCGATGGCGGTGACCCTGGCGGTGACGGCCTGACTGGCCGGCAGCGATTCGGCGGGGAGTACGATCACGAGTCGCGCCAGCACCGGCAGCGGTTCGACGGGTGTTACCACAGCCGCCGGTGACGCCGGTCCGCCGCCGCACGCCACCAGCAGCAGCGCGAGTGCGCTGCAGGCGATGGTGGAGAGGCGGGTGCCAGCAGGGCGCATGGTGCAGCGGGTG
>JANMON010000109.1:0-9193 GCA_031369265.1 Gemmatimonadaceae bacterium
GATCGGCCGGGACCTCACGCTTCACGGTGTTGATCGTCTGGATGCCGAGCAGCACCGTCAGCCCGCGACTGCGCGCGTAGCGCACATCGTCGATCAACTCTTGGACGTTCAGGCGCGCGCTGTCAGGCTCCAGCGCGCTCCACGGGAACGTCTGCACGATGCCTCGTGCACCGATCGCGATGGTGGAGTCCACGGCGGCGACCAGATCGCTCGGCTACGGCGGTGGCACCGACCGTGGATACGGTGCGATGCCCAGCACAGGCAGCACCCCCGTCGGTGCATCGTCGCTGCCGGTTGCGTCATCCGGGGCGCAACCGGCGATGCCCAGTGACAGCATTGTCGCGAATTGCCGAAGACGGACGGCGTATGTCGATGGAAGGCTCACCGTCCGATGCCCCTCCGAAACACAGTCGAGGTGACGCGCGCTTGCGGCTAAACGTGACGAGCCGCGGAGCGAAGCGACTTCCGAGTCAGCCCCGCTGATCGCGCCCTGCTACGACACCAACCCAGCCGGCGCTGCCGGCGCCAGCGGCAACAACGACTCCAGCACCTGATGCACGTGCAGCGACGTGCGGGCCGCCTCGTCGTCGTCCACCGCCACGATCATGGTGTAGACACCGGGTGTGTCGAGCGGCAGGTCCACCACCGCCAGCAGCGGCACGTCGATGCCTTCGGCGCCATCCGGCGGCGGGCCGACGGTCAACTCACCGCGCGACGACCAGAGCAGCTCACCGACCGGATTCGTCCACTCCAGGCTCACGCCATGCGGCCCCTCGTCCTCGGCCACGGCCTTGAGGCGCACCACGAACGTCGCACGCGGATGCAGCGACGGAAGCTGCCCCACATGCAGCGCGTCGAACACGCCGAGGATGTTGAGTTTTCCTTCCTGCGACACATTGGCGGCGTCGGCGAACAGCGCGAATTGGACATGCATGCGAGCATCCTACCGGTGCCGGAGCGGCGGCGGTAGCGGTCCCGAGCGCGCTTGGTGGGCGGCACCATGCAGGCGTCTCTACTGGATGCGCACCGTCAGCTTGGCGACGGGCGACGTGATCCCTCCACCGCTGCCGGTGATGGCGACCTCGGTCGTACCGAGCGCGGCGCCGCTGGCGACGCTGAGATTCACGGACGTGGAAAACGCACCCGACGCGACGGTGGATGACCCGAACGTGAGGCTGACGCCGGTCGGGATACCCGACGCTGTCAGGGCCACTGGCCCGGCGAATTTGCCGCCGCGCGTCACCGACAGGCCCGCCCCGCCCACGCTGCCCGGTGCCAGTGTCACGCTACCGGGAGTCAGGCTGAGGGAGATCGAGCCGGTGGGCAGCGGTTCCACCGCGCTGCCGCTGCCGCGATCGCTGCTGCAGGCACAGAGTGCGGCGACCGCCAGCAGGTACCGGAAAGCGCCCGATGCTGACGCGGGAGCGCGCCGGACGCTGGGCGGGCGGAGATTGACGGGACGCAGGCGCATGGCGACGGGGGTGGGTGACCGGCAGGAGTAGATTGGCAAAGATGACCGCAACCACCGCGCCCTCGCCCGCCACCCCGGTCGCCCCGGACGCCACGTCCGTCGTGCCAGAACCGGCCGGGTTCGGCAAGATCGACGTACTGCTGCTGCTCATGGCGGCGCTCTGGGGCGCGAACTTCTTCGCGGTGCAGTACGGCACGGCACACATGCCGGGCCTGGCGTTCAATACCTCGCGCATGGCGCTGGGTGCCATCGTGATGCTGATCATCGCCGCCGCCACCGTCCGTGAGCCCTGGCCCAGCCGCGCCGATACGATCCGCATGCTGGCGTACGGCGTGATCGGCAACGGCATCTATCAATACATGTTCGTGATGGGGCTCTCGCGCGCCCGCAGCGGGTCTGCCTCACTGATCCTGGCGGCCTCACCGGCCGCGCTGGCCCTGCTCGGCTGGGCTACGCGCACCGAGAAGATGACGAAGTTCCTCATCGCGGGCGTGCTACTGTCGGTCAGCGGCGTGACGATGGTGATGCTCGGTGACAACGCGACACCGGGCCACGGCGGCTCGTGGCTGGGGAATTTTTATCTCGCGATGGCCGTGATCACGTGGGCCGTTTACGCCACGCTGCTGCGCCCCCTCACGCAGCGCGTGAATGGCCTGCAACTGACGCTGATCACGCTGGCCGGCGGTCTGGTGCCGCTGTTCGTGCTCACCGGGCGCGACCTGCTGGCCAGCGACTGGCTGGCGCTGTCGTGGCGCACCTGGGCGGCGATGGCGTACGCCGGCTGCGGCGCAATCGCCGTCGCGTACCTCATCTACTACCACGGCCTGAAGACCATCGGCGCCACCCGCACCTCGCTCTACGCCAACCTGCAGCCCTTCGTGGCCATCCTGGTGGCGTGGCAGTTCCAGAATGACCGTCCAACCTTCTGGCAGATCATGGGATTTCTCTGCATCACCGGTGGCCTCCTCCTCGCGCGGCGGAAGGCATGACCGTCCTCGTCCTGTTCGACATCGATGGCACGATGCTGCTTGCGCACGGCGCCGGACGCCGCAGCGTGCATCAGGCCATGATGGATGTCTTCGGTGCCACCGGCCCGCAACAGCATCCGTTCGATGGCAAGACCGATCCGCAGATCGTGTTCGAATTGGGCACCATGGCCGGCATCGCCGACGAGGTGATCCACGAGCGCATGGATCTGGCGCTGGAGCGCTACTACTCGTACCTCGAGGCCGAGATCACCGGCGCGCCACACACCGTGCAACTGCTGCCCGGCGTGCACGCACTGCTCGATGCGCTCGACGCGCGCGATGACGTGATGCTTGGCCTGCTGACCGGCAACATCGAAGCGGGGGCCGCACTCAAGCTGCGCGCGGTGGACATCGCACCGGAGCGGTTCGTGGTGGGTGCGTACGGCTCCGATCACGCCTCGCGTCCGGCGTTGCCCGCCATTGCACAGACACGGGCGGCAGCGCGGCTGGGCACCGAGTTCCCCGGTTCGCGCATCGTGATCATCGGCGACACGCCGCATGACCTGACCTGCGGCCGTGAGATCGGTGCGCACGCGATCGGTGTCGAGACGGGTCGCTTCCGCGCGGCCGATCTGCAGCCGTACGGACCTCTGGCCGTCTTCGCCGACCTCACCGACACGGACAGCGTCGTCAGCTCCATCACCAGCGTGCTCACGGAGCGCGCGGCCTGATGCCACCGACCGAGGCCACGGTCCCGGCACGGCTCCACGGAAACTGGCACGATCGATCGCTGGATTACGATGCCGCAGTGCAGCTGGTCGACCGAACGCTCCGCATCGCGTACGACGATGCAACGCGGATGGTGCTCGAGATCCCGGTGGACGACCTGCACGGCGCGGTGTCGGAGAACGGCGAGCTCCGGCTGCATCGCCACGACGGCAAGGTGGTCACGCTGTCCGGCTCACCACACTTCGATGGGCTCCGCAATCGTCTCGAGGCCGCGGTGTGCGTGTTTCCGGCGCAGACGCTGTCGCTGCGCGGTTTCGGCTCCGAGCGCAGTGCCCCGGGCTCGGATCACGACCGCTGGTTCGAGGCACTGCTGACGGCTCGGCGCGTGGCCGAGGAGAGTCGCACGGTGGAGACGCAGCGTCGCGCGTTCGATGCCGAACGGATGATCCGGCACGCCCAGGCGACCCGCGAGGCGTGGGCCGCCGATCGATTCGAGCGGGCTCCGGATCGCCGGGCGCTGGTGGCGGAGCTGGAGGAACTCGGCACCGGCTACGTGGCGGCGTCGCGGCGCATGGATGACTCCGCCGCCGTGCTCCGCCACGCGCCAGAGGTGGCGCAGTTCGCGCGCTGGCGCGACTGGACGGACCTCGTGCACCGCGCCTTCCGCGCCGCCGACGATGCGTGGACGGCGATGCTGCCGGTGCTCGCCGACTCGCGTGGCGCGAAGGGCTCGATGTGGCGGAAGCTCATCCGTGGTGACCGGAGGAGCAGTCCATGATCCGCGGGGTGGGCATGGACCTGGCGGACATCGATCGGATCGCGCGGCTGCTGGCCAGGCATCCGGAGCGCGCCCGGGCCCGACTGTTCACACCGGGCGAGCGTGCGTACTGCGATCGTCGCGGCGCGCCGGCTCGGCACTTCGCCGCCCGCTTCGCCGCGAAGGAGGCGGCCTACAAGGCGCTGGCCGGTTCCGAGGAAGCGCGGCACATCCACTGGCAGGAGATCGAGGTCGCCAACTCGCCCCTCGACGGACGGCCGACACTGCGGCTGCATGGCGCCGCGGCGCGACGGGCTGCCGAGCTGGGCGTGGTGTCGATCCATGTGACGCTGACGCATTCCGAGCAGGTTGCGGCGGCGGTGGTGGTGCTCGAGTCGGCCTCGGCTTGAGCCATCGCTCAATTCCAAGCAGATTGTTCGGCATTGGAGGTCCGCGCACTGGCCGAGGCTGAAAGTGCGGTGTATTGTTATTCAGAGCACCTGAGAACCATTCTCAACTAGACCGAATCGTGACCCCTGTCGCCCTCCCCGTCGTCCAGCCGCTCCGTGCGAGTGCTGCGCGTGCACCGCTGGCGTGCCGTCTGGGTGACTGCGTCGCGGGGGCGTCCGCGACCGTGGTGTCGCTGGGCTGTGGTGAGAATGAGGCGTGCCGGCTTCGCGAACTCGGGCTCATGGAAGGCGCCAGCGTCAACATCGTCGACGCGCGTCACTGCATGCTGCTCGACGTGCGCGGTTCGCGGCTGGCGCTGAGCCCTGCGATCACCGCCGGCATCACCGTCCTCCCGACGCGCTGAGCCGCACTGCGGTTCACGCCGCACTGACAAACCGGTGTCCACGTCCTTCGCTCCCCGTTCCGGGGCCGGTGTGACGATCGAGGCGAGCCAGCGGCGCATCCGCGTGGCACTGGTCGGCAACCCGAACACCGGCAAGAGCACGCTGTTCAACGCCCTCACCGGCATGCGTCAGCGCGTGGGCAACTTCGCCGGCGTGACGGTGGAGCGGGTGGAAGGAGCAATGCGCGGCCCGAACGGCGAGAAGGTCACCATCGTGGACGTGCCGGGCTGCTACGCGCTGTCGCCGGCCAGCCCCGACGAGGAGATCGCGCTGGGTGTGCTGCGCGGCACCGGCGGCGAGCCAATGCCCGACGTGGTCGTGGTGGTGGCCGACGCACTGCATCTCGAGCGGAACCTGTACCTCGTCAGCCAGGTGCTCGAACTCGGCCTGCCCACCGTGATTGCGCTCAACCAGGTGGATGCCGCCGCAGCGGCCGGCGTCGAGGTGGATGCGGTGGCGCTGATCCACGAACTGGGTGCGCCGGTCGTCCCCACCATCGCGACCCGTGGCGAAGGGCTGGATGTGCTGCGGAAGGCGATGGTGTCGGTGCTCGACCTGCCGCTGCCGGTGCGCCCGTTCGGGATGTCCGCCGAGATCAGCGATGCGCTGGCGCCGCTGGCCGACGAGTTGGTGGTGCATGGGGCCACGCCCACCGTCGCCGCGCACGATGCGCTGCGCCTGCTGGCGGTGCCGAGGCTGGAGTCGTGGTTCGGCGACGCCCGCACCGCGATCGCACCGATGGTGGACGAGGCGCGGATCGCCATCGCCGCCGCGGCCCTGAATCCGCGCAGCCTCGAGGCCGAGCTACGCTACGGCTGGAGCAGTGGCGTGGTGTCGCGCACCGTGATCAACCACAATGCCGGCGCACGCACCACCAGCGACAAGATCGACGCCGTGGTGTTGCATCGCGTCTGGGGCCCGCTGCTGTTCATCGCCGTGATGGTGATGGTCTTTCAGGGCATCTTCACCTGGGCCACGCCGGCGATGGACGCGGTGGAGTGGGGCGTGGCGCGCATCGGCGACGGTGTGGGCGCATTGCTGCCCGACGGTGACCTGCGCGGCCTGCTGGTGGACGGCGTGATCGGTGGCGTGGGCAGCGTACTGGTGTTCCTGCCGCAGATCGCGATGCTCTTCCTGTTCATCGGCCTGCTCGAAGACAGCGGCTACATGGCACGCGCCGCGTACCTGATGGACCGCCTGATGCGCCGCGTGGGTTTGCACGGCAAGAGCTTCATCCCGATGATCAGCGGCTTCGCCTGCGCCGTGCCGGCGATCATGGCCACGCGCACGATCGAGGAGCGGAAGGATCGCCTGGCGACGATCATGGTGGTGCCGCTGATGAGCTGCTCGGCGCGACTGCCGGTGTACACGCTGCTGATCGGCGCCTTCGTGCCGCCGGTGGCGCTGCTGGGCGGGCTCTTCTCGCTGCAGGGCGTGACGATGCTGATGATGTACCTGCTCGGCACGGTGACGGCGCTGCTGGTGGCGGCGGTGTTCAAGCGCACGCTGCTGCGCGGCCCGGTGCGCCCGATGATCCTCGAAATGCCGGCCTACCGCCTGCCGAACCTGCGCACCACGCTCACCAACGTCTGGCACCGCGCGCAGATGTTCCTGCGTCGCGCGGGCACGGTGATCCTGAGCTGCAGCGTGATCCTCTGGGCGCTGGCGACCTATCCGAAGACCGACCTCCCGACCGGCATCAGCGAGGACCGCGCGCACGAGATGCAGCTCGAGAACTCGGCGCTGGGACACGTTGGCAAGGTCATCGAGCCGCTGGTGCGTCCGCTGGGCTACGACTGGAAGATCGGCGTCTCGATCGCCGCCAGCTTCGCCGCGCGCGAGGTGTTCGTGAGCACGATGGGCACGATCTACGGCGTGGGTGAGGCCGACGAGACGTCGATGGCGCTGCGCGAGCGACTGCGCGCCGAGGTGAACCCGGCCACCGGCGGGCTTCGGTACTCGCCGCTGATCGCGATCGGCCTGATGGTGTTCTACGTCTTCGCGCTGATGTGCATCAGCACGGTGGCGGTGACGGTCCGTGAAGCTGGCGGCGGACGCATCGGCTGGGGCTGGG
Organism: Gemmatimonadaceae bacterium; assembly: GCA_031369265.1. Classification (GTDB taxonomy): domain Bacteria; phylum Gemmatimonadota; class Gemmatimonadetes; order Gemmatimonadales; family Gemmatimonadaceae; genus JACMLX01. The sequence goes on from JANMON010000109.1 coordinate 6,854, forward strand.
CCGTGATCCAGTTCCTGTACATGCTCGGCCTGGCCTACTTCTCGGCGCTGGCGGTGTATCAGGGTGGACGACTGTTGGGCTACCAGTAAGGAGGACGCGTGGTCGAACAACTCATCATCGCCGCGATCGTCCTTGGCGCCGTTGCCTTCATCGGCCGCCGCCTCTGGCTCGCGATCGCCGCTGCCCGCGCCCCCAAGGGCGGCGGCTGCAATTCCGGCTGCGGCTGCGCACCGACGTCACCCGCGCCGAAAAAGTCGTCCTGATTCGTGAGTGCCGTCGGCGACGTTCGTGCGAACGGCAACTGCACTGCAACTACAACCGCAACTGCCTGATGCAAAGGCACAAAGACGCAAAGGCGCAAAGCGTTCGTACAGCTCGAGAAAGTGATTCGAATTGATTTCGAGTCACTTTTTTTTGAACTGCTGATGACGGTGGCGTACAATGGTGATCATGTGCAGGACGCTTTGCGCCTTTGTGCCTTCGCGTCTTTGCGTCAAGCAGTTGCAGTTCAGCAGTTCGCCGGTTGAGCACTTCAATCAGGCCAGCGATCAAGCGAGCCTACCGAAGCCGCGTCCAGACGAGCAGGGAGCAGTCCTCGTTCTGGCCGGTGAACTGGGCGGGTGTGTTGGAGGTGTAGAGCTCGAACGCGGCGATGTCCTGTGGCGGGAGCGACTGGAGTGCGGCGCGAAAGCTGCTGCCGGGTGAGGTCGCGTGCTGGTTGTCGATCCAGACGCCGAGGTTGCGGCAGCGCGGGATGTTGATCTCACTGCCGCCACCGCCGCCGGTGCGTACGCCGGGGAGGCCATTGAACCAGTCGTTCATGCTGAACGGGACGCCACCGGGGAAGTAGCTGATATCGCGGAACTGCCCGCCGCCGCGCTTGCGACGCTGCTCGAAGGCCACCCGCCACGGCTCGCCCGGATACGAATCCTTGACCTCGACCTCGGGAAGCTTCTGGCCTGCCTCGCCGAGCGCGACGCGGATGTTGAAGGCCGGCGCCTTGCCGATGTTGAAGCGTGCGTTGCGCGGTTCGAAGCCCAGCTTGCGGATGGTGATGTTGATCGCGGTGTCGGCCAGCACCGTCTTCTTCACGATGCCGGAGGAATCGGTGAACGCCGAGTCGCCGGTGAGGAAAAACGTGATCTGCGCTTCCGCCACCGGCCGACCGCCCTTGTCGCGCACCTCGATGCGCAGGTCGCGGGGCGTGGCCGACTGCGCCTGCAGCACCACCGACAGGGCCAGGGGCATCAGCGCTGGCACCAGGTGCGTCAGGACGGCGTGGGTCATTCGAAGCATTGGCGCACCTTGAAGGAGAAACGAGGGGAGCGTGGTGCGGAGTCGCCGTCAGCGAGACCGCGTCCAGACCACCAGCGAGCAATCCTCGAGATTCGGGTCGCTGAACTGCGCCTGCTGCTGCGCCATGCGGTATATCTCCACCGCGGCAATGTCGGTGGCGGTGAGTTGCATCAGCGCCATGCTGGCGGGCATTCCGGGGCGCGTGACATGCATGCCGTCGATCCAGACGCCGAGGCGTGGGCAGCGATTGATGCGCAATCCGCGCGCGGTCATCTGGGTGCCGGGCATGCCGTTGAACCAGTCATCGAGCAGCATCGGCTGGCGGGGGCCGGTGAAATATTCGCGATCGCGGAACGAACCGCTCGCGCGACGCTTGCGGTCCTCGTAGCCGCGGCGCCACGGCTCGCCCGGGTACTCCGCGATCACGGTGACTTCCGGCAGTCGAGCGCCGAGGTCGCCGAGCGCCACGCGCACCAGGAACGCCGGCGCCTTGCCGATCGCGAAGCGTGCGGCGCGCGGCTCGTAGCCGAGCTTGCGCACACTGATCGTCATTGTGCTGTCGGCGTCGATCACGGCGCGGGCGATGCCGGCGCTGTCGGTGAGGGCGGTGTCGGCGCCGGGCAGGAAGTCGATGCGAGCGCCGGGCAGCATGCGGCCGACACGGTCGCGCACCTCGACCCGAACTTCCCGCGGCGACGGCTGGGCCGCGGCCGTCAGGGGCGCGACGAGCAGCGCCGCGGCAAGGATCGAGAGACCGCGGCGGTACGGGAACAGGGAGCGATGCACGACAACCATGAGCTGAAACATGTGGGCCGTACCAATACCCGGCCATCTGGCTGACCGTGCTCAGCCCGCGGTCATTCCCGGAATCGACGTGCCCGACGACGCACCGAGGTCCAGCGGCGCCCAATTGCCGCGTTCCGCATGGAAGAGTCCGGCTCGCGCGATCATCGCGGCGTTGTCGGTGGCGATGCGCGGTGACGGCGCGAACACCGGGACTGCACTGCCGACGCGAGTGGCAATGGTGTCGACAAGGGCCCGATT
>JANMON010000002.1:0-4145 GCA_031369265.1 Gemmatimonadaceae bacterium
CGCCACTTCGGTGGCAAGGAAGACGCGGCTCATGCCACCGCCGCCGAGTTCGCGGACGACGCGGTACTCGTCGCCGAGGGCGAGCTCGAGGTGTTCCTGGAAGGATGCCGACACGGATAGGATTGGAGTGCTCCGGCTGAATCTACTCCTTCGACACATCGCAGACTACAGAGGTTGTCTGCCCTTGGTTCCCCCCGTGGTCGGCGCTGTGTCGTCGCGACGCGACGCGGCCCCGGACCCGACGACGCGGCTTGGTGTCACGCAGGTCCCATTGCCCCGCGCTGACGCCGCACGCCCGGCGATCGGTGCGCGCTGGTGGCCGCCTGCGTATGCTTCGATTCAGCCTGTTTCCCCTCCGACTGAGCCCGTTGCCAGAGGATTTGCGCATGCCGCGTTCGACCACCGCCGCCGTTCTCCTTGCGTTGTCTCCCCTCGGCCTGGGGGCGCAAGCCGCGGCCCAGCCGGCGCCGGGACCGGAGATCACAACGCTCCAGATCACTCCCAGCGAGCGGATGATGCAGGCCCGCGACACCATGCGCCTGCGCGTGCGCGCGCTGGACGCGAACGGCAACGAGGTGCCCGGCGCGATCGTGCGATTCACGCGCGCTGGCGGCTATTTCGAAGGCGACGTGGAAGCCGATGGCCTGATCCGCTCCGGCTCCACCGGGACGCTGCCGGTGATGGTATCGGCGACGCAGCCGGGACGGCGTCCGGTGGTGCAGCGGCTGGAGATCAAGATGGTGCCCGGCCCAGCGCATCACATCGACGTCGCGACGCCGATCGCCACCCTCGCGATCGGCCAGCGCATGCGCTACACGGCAACAGCCTACGACAACGCCAACGACAAGCGCGACGATCGCGTGCTGTGGACCAGCAGCAACCCGGCCGTGGTGCAGGTGTCGCGCGATGGACTGGCACGTGCCGTCGCCGCGGGCTCGGCGAAGCTGATCGCCACCGCCGGTACGGCCACGAAGGAGATCGCGGTGACGGTGCCATCGCGCCGCATCGCATCGCTCGAGGTGTCGCCGTCGTCGGCCGATGCACGGACCGGTGACGTGATCCGCTTCACGGCCAAGCCGAAGGATGCCAGTGGGCGCGCGATCGATGGCCTGACGCCGATCTGGAGCTTCAGCCCCGGGCAAGGAGTGATCGGCACCGACGGCGGCTTCGTGGGCTACGAGCAGGGCACCTACACCATCACCGCCAGCTTCGGCACGCAGACCGCGGAAGCCACCGTGACGCTGTCCGCGCGCGACGTGCGCCGCCCGCTGGAAGTGGTGGGTCGCTCGGCCCGCAAGCGCTTCACCACCGAGGAAGTCTGGCTGCACCCGAACGGCAAGGTCGCCTACCTCGGCTCCGGCAGCGGCGGTGACCTGTTCTACACGCTCGACATCTCCAACCCGGCCAATCCGATCGTCAGCGACAGCATGGTGCTCAACACCCGTCGCGTGAACGACCTGATGACGAATGCCGAGGGCACGATCCTGGTGAACACCCGCGAGGGCGCCAGCGATCGCAAGAACGGCATCGTGATCAGCAGCCTCGCCGATCCGCTGCACCCGGTGAAGATCGCCGAGTTCACCGAAGGCATGACGGCGGGTGTGCACTCGGCATTCGTCTACACGCAGCCGAAGTTCGGCACGCACGTGTACGCGACGAACGACGGCACCGGTGCCTTCCACATCATCGACATCACCGATCCGTACAAGCCGAAGCAGGTGGCCGAGTGGCGCTCGCCGCGGCCCGACGCCGGACGCTCGCTGCACGACGTGGACGTGCAGGATGGCCTGGCCTACCTCAGCTACTGGAACGACGGCCTGATCATCCTCGACGTCGGCAACGGCATCAAGGGCGGGTCACCGTCCAACCCGGTGGTGGTGAGCCAGTACAAGTACGACCTGAACGATCTCTATCGGCAGGTGGAACTGGCCGGCGGTCCGGGGTTCATCCGCGGGACGCACACCGCCTGGCGCCACAAGAACTACGTCTTCATCGCCGACGAGGTGTTTCCGTCCAGCGGTGTGCAGGGCGCGAAGGATGCCTCGGCCGGCCGCGCCTATGGCCGCCTGCAGGTGATCGACGTGTCGGACTATGCCAACCCGAAGTCGGTGGCATTCTACGAGCCGGAGTTCGGCGGCGTGCACAACATCTGGATCGCCGGCGACACGCTCTACATGGGCGCCTACAACGCCGGCTTCCGCACTTTCGACATCAGCGGTGAGCTGCGTGGCGACCTGCGTGCACAACAGCGCGAGATCGCCCACCTCAACACGGCCGACATGGAAGGGTTCGTGAAGAATTCGGCCATGACCTGGGGCGTGGTGGTGCGTGACGGCCTGGCCTACGTGAACGACATGTACAACGGCCTCTGGATCGTGCGCATGAAGCCGAAGCGCGGCGTCACGCCGTGAGTGGTGCAGGCTGCCTGACCCGACACATCGCCGTCCGCGCCCTCCGCGCGGCAGCGGTGTGCTGCACCGTCAGCGGCGGTGTGTTGCTGCAGGCGCAGGCGCTGGTGACGAAGCCGGGGCCTGCACTGCCGGAGCGTACCTACACCATCGCGGTGGCATCCGAGGGCACTGACGAGATCTCGATCGTCACCTTCGGACCGGCGGGCGCCAGTGTGCAGGCGAAAGTGCCGATCGGGTTGAGCGCCACCGATCCCGATGGACCGCACGGTCTGGCCGTCTCGCCCGACAAGCAGTTCTACTACGTCTCCACCGCGCACGGCACACCGTACGGCAACTTCTGGAAGCTGCGGACGAGCGACAACGCGATCGTGGGCCGCGTGATGCTCGGCAACTTCCCCGCCACCGCACAGATCACGCCGGAAGGGCACCTCGCGTTCGTGGTGAACTTCAACCTGCACGGCGACATGGTCCCGAGCGACGTGAGCGTGGTGGGTGTGGACGACATGGTGGAGCTGACGCGAATCAAGACCTGCACGATGCCGCATGGCTCGCGCCTCAACGCGCAGGGCACCAAGCACTATTCGGCCTGCATGATGGACGACATGATGGTGGAGATCGACGTCGCCACGTTCACGGTGGCCCGCCACTTCATGCTGACCAAGGGCAAGGAAGCCGGCATGACGGGCGCGCCTGCGGCGATGGCGGGTGGCGGGCACGACATGTCAGGCCATGGCATGACCGCGCCGGCCGCCGGTGATCCAGGCTGTTCGCCCACCTGGGCGCAGCCCAGCGCCGATGGTCGCACGGTGTACGTCGCGTGCAACAAGAGCAGCGACATCGTGGAGATCGACGTTGCGACGTGGCAGATGGTACGCCGCATCCCGACCGGTAACGGCGTCTACAACCTGGCCGTGACGCGCGACGGCACCAAGCTGATCGCCACCAACAAGCGCGATCAGTCGGTCAGCATCATCGCGTTGCCGAGCGGCCGCGAGCTCGCACGCATCCCCACCAGGCGGCGCGTGGTGCATGGCGCTGCCGTCTCGGCGGATGACAGGTACGCGTTCATCTCGGTCGAAGGCGTGGGTTCCGAACCGGGCACGCTGGAGATCATCGACCTCGTGACGCTGAAGACCGTCGCCACGGTGGACGTGGGGCAGATGGCCGGCGGCATCGACGTCCTGCGCTGACGCAGTACTTCGTCGTCAGGCTGACGGCGTGGCGAGCTTCAGCCCGACGATGCCGGCGATGATCAGTGCCACGCTGACCAGTCGCGCCGCATTCACCGGCTCATGCAGCAGCGTGACGCCAAGCAGCACGGTGCCAACCGCGCCGATGCCCACCCAGACCGCGTAGGCCGTCCCCACCGGCAGGGTCTTGAGCGCGAGGCCAAGCAGCGTCAGGCTCAGCACCATCGACGCAATCGTCCACACCGTGGGCCAGAGTCTGGTGAAGCCGTCGGTGTACTTGAGGCCAATGGCCCAGCCGACCTCGAACAGGCCGGCGACGATCAGGATGAACCACGCCATGTGCGTACGTCCTCTTCTTGGCGGAGGCACCCGTGGCAGTCACCAGGGTGCGACAGGGAAAGATGCACCGCGTGCCACGTCCGCAGCTGCACGGACGTGGCGCGTGGACGATCGGCGACGTGGCTAGGCCGAGGCGAGTGTCGGCGCCTCGAAGGCGGGCCGCAACACCTGCTGTGCGAACTCGCGGAATGACAGTCCACCCGAC
>JANMON010000003.1:0-9834 GCA_031369265.1 Gemmatimonadaceae bacterium
GCAGCTTCATGCGAAATGCCTTCCATCAGGCATCCGTCGCCCGCAATGAAATAGGTGTGGTGATCGACGACTTCGTGGCCTTCTCGATTGAACTCCGCCGCGAGCTGCGCTTCAGCTACGGCAAAACCAACCGCGTTTGCAACGCCCTGTCCAAGCGGCCCCGTTGTCGTCTCCACGCCCGGCGTGTGATGCACTTCCGGGTGGCCCGGCGTGAGCGAGTTCCACTGGCGGAAGTTGACGATCTCCTCCAGCGGCAGCTTGTAGCCACTGAGATGCAGCGCACCGTACAGCACCATCGATGCGTGACCCACGCTCAGCACGAAGCGATCGCGATCGGCCCAGTGCGGCGCCGAGGGATCGTGCTTCATGTGCCGCGTGAAGAGGCGGTACACCAGCGGCGCGAGCGCCATCGGTGTGCCGGGATGTCCCGACTCCGCTTTCTGCACCGCATCCATGGCGAGGGTGCGGATGGTGTTGATGCTGAGAAGGTCGAGCGACGCTGTGGAAGCGGGAGCGGTCACGGGAGGGCAGGCGACGAGGACGCGAATTGAGCGCGGAGGGCGCGGCGCAGTCCTCAAAGTTAGACCGTCGGGGGCGCTGCTGATACCTGAGCCTGTCGCGCTCTCTGGATGGAGCGTGCCGGACCGGCGATCAGATCACGCGATCCTTCGGCACACGCCCCGAAAGCCACTGGAGCGCGTTGTCCAGCGCACGCATTCCCATGGCGGTACGGGTCTCGATGGTGGCACTGCCGAGGTGCGGTAGCAGGACCACGTTCTCCAGGCCTTGGAGCGCCGGGTTGATCTTCGGCTCGTGTTCGTGGACGTCCAGTCCCGCCGCAAACAGCTGTCCACTGCGCAGCACGTCGCTGAGCGCACGCTCATCCACCAGCGTGCCGCGGGCGGTGTTCACGAGGATGCTGCCCGGCTTCATCATCGCCAGGCGCTCGGCATTCATCAGGTGCAGCGTCTCGGGGGTGGCCGGCGCGTGGAGCGACACGATGTCGCTGGTGGCCAGCAGCTTTTCCAGCGAGTCGGCCATCTCGCGATCCGGTGCGGCGCTGCCGCCGGTACGACCCACCCATTTGACTCGCAGTCCGAACACACGCGCCCTGTCGGCCACCGCACGCCCGATGCGTCCGTAGCCGATGATTCCCAGCGTGCGCCCTCGGAGGGTGTGGCCGAGGTGGTGTGTCGGCGCGAGCCCATGCCATCGATTGGCGCGCACCAATCGCTCCCCTTCACCGAGCCGGCGCGCGGCCATCAGCATCAGCGCGATCGCAATGTCGGCGGTGTCGTCGGTGAGGACGTCGGGGGTGTTGGTGACCGCGATCCCGGCACGGGCGGCAGCGCCAAGGTTGATGTGATTCACGCCCACGCCCACGTTCGCGATCAGCGTGGTGCGATACGGCGCGTGCTGGAAGAGCACCTCGTCGCAGGGATCGCCGACGATCGGCACCAGCACGTCGCAGTGGTGCAGCGCGCGGATCAACTCCTCCTGGCTTCGCGGCACGTCGCCGACGTTGAGGCTGACGTCGAAGTGTTCGGCGAACGCCTGCTCTACGGCGTCGGGATGGCGACGGGTGAGCCAGGCCACCGGCTTGTCCTTCAGCATCGATCGCGCATCAGCGGAGTCGCGAGAGCAGCCGCTCGGTGAGCACCGTGGACATGGCCATGATGGTCTCCTGCGGGTTGGCGCCGATTCCGGTGGGCAGCATCGATCCGTCGAACACGTACACACCGCGCACACCGTGCCGCTCACCGTCGGGCGTGACGGCGCTGGTGGCGGGGTCGGTGCCCAAACGTGCGGTGCCGTTGACGTGTGCGCTGAACAGCGACACCCGGTTGGCGGTCACGCCGCGCGCACTGATGGCCGGCAGGTCACGTTCGCTGCGAATCACCACCGGTGTGCTGTGCAGCGTGTGCACCTCGCGGGCACCGGCGGCCAGCTGCACTCGCGCCGACGCCTCGATGGATGCCGTCACGTTGGCGGCATCCTGCGGGCTGAGTGCATAGCTGATGCGCGCGTTGCCACGTCGGTCCAGCAGCACGCTGCCACTGGAGTGCTGCAGGTCGCTGCCATCGCGAGTCAGCGCGATAGTGGAGGCGAGGTTCGGGAAGCGCCGCATCATCGACGCATGCGCCTCGCCGAAGCCCGAGATGGCGGCTGATCCGACGCTCGGATGCAGCGGCGGACACTCCAGCCAGAAGCCGTAGCCGTTGGCGTCGCGCTGCAGGAACTCGTCACTCATCACACTCTGCGGGATGCCGGCCTCGCCGTGCACCGCATGGTCGTGCACGCCGATCACCGCCGTGGTGGGGTGCAGGCGCAGGTATCTGCCCACACCACCGCCGCCCATGCCCGACCGTTGCAGCAGCAGCGGCGTCCCCACTCCGCCACCGGCGACGATCACGATCGGTGCCTCGAGCACCACGCTGCGTGCCGGTGCGTCACTGCGCGGTGCACGGATCGTGGCCGAGACACGCTTGGTGGACATCGCCGTTGCAGGCGAGCCAGCACGCGCGAGCACCTCGATGCGATCCGCCTTCGCGTTGGCGATCAGCCGCGCACCGCGCGCCAGCGCGCGAGGCAGGTAGGTCTGCTGCGTGCCCTGCTTGGCGTCGTAGCGGCAGCCCTGCCCGCAGAACCCGGAGCGCACGCACCCGCGTGCATTGATCCGCGCCTGCTCCACCTTCCAGCCCAGCGCCCGCGCACCCTCCAGCAGGAGGCGGTTGTTCTCCGAGTGTGAATCCTCGGGCACGCGACGCGCATGCACCTCACGTTCGATGCGCTCGAACACCGGCGCCATCCCGGCCGCGTCCATCCCTTCGAGGCCGAATCGCCGCGTCCACTCGTCCAGCACGTGGTCCGGCGTGCGGAGCATGATCATCCAGTTCACCGTCGTGCCACCGCCCACCGTGGCACCCTGCAGCATGGAGACAGCCAGGTCGTCGGTGGCCAGCAGCCCGCCCTCGGCGTACAACCGCTCCGTCATCTCCGATTCGCGCTCGGTGAACTCGTCACTGGGCACGAACTCGCCAGCTTCGAGGATCACCACCGACTTGCCGGCTTCCGCCAGCAACGCCGCCGCCACTGCACCGCCGGCCCCCGATCCGATGACGATCACATCGGCGGTGATCACGCCGGCGTCGCGGAAGGTCGCGGCTGTGGTGACGCCGCCGGGCAGTGGACGCGGCGTCGGCTCCTGGGCGTGTTGCGGCAGGCGCAGCATGGGCTCCGCATCGTGCCTCGGCGCGGCGTCGGGCGCGAGCGCTGGCGCCGGCCCCTCCCACGCCACGGCCGCCTCACGCGTGTGCAGCGGGCCGCGGTAGCCCAGCGCGGCGTGCGTGGATGCATCGGCATAGTGCGTGACCAGCGTCAGGCGTCGCAACAGCTGGTACAGCGTGCGCGCCTGTGGCAGGGGACTCTCGCACCACGCGCGCAGCATACGATCCTGCAACTGCGGTGACAGGGCATTGAATCGCGTCGCGCGGCGCACGCTCACCAGCGCCGCGGCCGCACTGCCGAACAATCGCAATCCCGACTGCACCTCGGCCTGTTTGTGCGGTGCCAGTCCCGCCATGCGATCCTCGACCCGCGCGGCCAGCGTGGCCGGCGGATCGGGGACGATGCGCGCGACCGCCGCAACGAGCGTGGCGCGCTGCTCGTCACCGAGCACGCGGCGCAGCGGTGGCGCCGTGGCGGCGGGCGGTGCGGCGACGAGTGTGCTCACGAACCGGCCAGCACTCGTGCGAACACCTCGCGATCCACATTGCCGCCGCAGAGAATCACCGCGATTTCGTCGCGCAGCGCACCGCGCTCCTGCAGCGCCGCCGCGCAGGCCGCCGCACCGGCGCCCTCGGCCGAATTGTGCGTGTCGGAGAAGAGTACGCGCATCGCTTCTTCCACTTCGTCATCGCTCACCAGCACCACCCGCGACAATCCGCCCTGCAGCGCGTCCAGCGCCGCCGGCACCGGGGTGCGGCAGGCCATGCCATCGGCGATCCGGGTGTTGGCCGGCAGCGACACCGCTTCGCCACACTCCAGCGATCGGGCATACGCCGGTGCCTCGGTGCTCACCACACCCACCACCTCGGCCCGATGGCGCAACGCATCGCGCGCCGCGATCACACCGCACGCGCCGGAGCCCAGCCCGATCGGCACATACACCGTCTCGATGTCGGGCGCGGCGCGCAGCAGCTCCATCGCATACGTCCCGACGCCACTCACCAGGTGCGTGTGATAACTCGGCAGGCGGTGCCAGCCTCGCTCCACCGCGATGCGATCAGCCAGTTCGACGCTATCCTGGAAGTCGTCGCCGCCCTCCACCAGCTCCACACCCAGCGCGCGCATGGCGGCGTTCTTCTCGGTGCTGTTGCCGTGGGGCACCACCACACAGGCACGAATGCCCGCGCGATGCGCCGCATAGCCCACCGATTGTCCATGATTGCCGCGCGTGGCGGTGACGACACCCGGCACGTCAGGCTGCGTGCGATGCAGCCAGTCGAAGTACACGAGGCCACCGCGCACCTTGAAGGCGCCGACTGGTGTGTGGTTCTCGTGCTTCACCCAACAACGCGTACCGAGTCGTGCTTCGAGCAGCGGCCAACGGTACTGCGGCGTGGCTGGGAAAGACGCGTGCACCAGCCTGGCGGCCGCGTCCAGCTCCGCGAGGGTGGGGAGACCGTGTTCGGTGCTGACCGCAGCGGGAGGAAACGTCATCCCGAACTCTAACGCGGGACCGCCTCCGGCCAGTGCGTCTCGATCTGTCGCGCACACTCGAGCAGCGCCGTGGCGCTCCGGGCGTGGATCATGAGGGTGCCGAGCGACCCGCGAATCAGCCGCACCGTCCCGCGCGCCACGGCGCCAAGGGGATCGGTGTCGCCACCCACGATCTCCTTCCACGTCGCCAGGTTGGCCGACAGCACGAACGGCGCTGACACCGCGTCGGGCGCCAGCGAATCGGCGCTGAGGCAGGTGCCGGCCTGCAGGTTCACCTGGACGGCGGCGCCGTCGCCCATCCCGTCGCCCGGCTCGACCACCAGCGCCACCGGATTCGTCCAGCCCTTCGCCGCGTCGCGGTACCGGGCGTCGTCGTTGACTGCGGCCCGCAGTGCGTCGGCCCATGCGGTGGAGAAGGCGGGGATGGGCATCGTTCGGGTGGGTCAGTCGGTGATGGAGATCGGTGGCGGGCTGGGTACGTCGGGATCGGTGGTGGTGATCGCTTCCTTTGAACGCAGGGCGCGCATCACGGTGCCACCGGCAAACAGGGCGCCGACCAGGATGTAGAGGTAGATGGTGTAGAACCGCCACCAGACCAGCGACGCGCCGAAGATCTCGGGCGGGATGACGTTACCCAGCGTCTGCTTGAAGACCAGTTCGACGGCGCCACCACCGCCCGGTGCCGGCACCACCGCGGCGCCGTACTGCATCGCCAGCGGCCAGGCCACCAGCGGGGCGACCGGCGTCTGCGGCGCGACGAACAGCACCAGCCCGGGCAAGATGCAGAGCCGGCCGATCACGTGCAGAGCAGAGGCGATGAACGAGGCGACCATCCACCCAGGCTTTGCGTGCCGTAGTGCCGCGACACTGGTCCGAAGCTGGCGCAATGCTTTCTGGATTACGCGCCACCTACCGGAGTTCAGCCCGATCCGCGGCGCCCACGCCGGTGCCGGTCCGTTGGCATTTTTCCGCGACAACACCAGCCCGATCAACGAAATCGCCAGCACTGTCATGGCGTAGGTCGCGATCACCAACAGCACGCTGGTCACCGCCCGGTCCGTGCCGGGAAAAAGCATCGCGATCAGCAACGCCACCGTCGCCAGCGACAGCACCTCGAGCACGATCTCCGCCCACAGCACCATCACGATGCCACCCAACGGCGTCTTCGCCTCGGCCATGATCAGGAACCGGGCCGGCTCGGCGCCGGAGCGCGAGGGTGTGACGGAGGCGCCGAAGTCGCCGCCCAGGCAGACCCGGAACGCGGTGCCGACCGTGAGCGGGACGTCCAGCGCCTTCGCGCTCCAGGTCAGCTTGAACGCGCGGAGCGTGACCTCGGCCACCGCGCCCCCCAGCGCCACCAGGTGCGCCATCAGCGGCAGCGACAGCCGTCCGCCGCCCGCGGGCCAGCTCGACCAGACGATCCACGCGGACGCCCCGATGGCCGCGGCGAACGACAGGATGGTGAGGAGCCAGCGCTTCGGGGTCACGTCGGACGGGTGGGACGGGGCGGGCGGGGGATGGAACTGAGCCGGTCAAGCTACCCCGAAACGGGAAAACCGACCACGACGCTGCAGAGCAGCTTTTCCGATGAAGGCAGGCGCCGATTCAGAAGTGTCGGACGGGTGCCGTCGTCGATTCGATTCACCCGGAACCGGACGACGCCCGCCCCGGCGAACCGGGGCGGGCGTCGTGTCCTGCGTAGCGCGTGATCGCGCCGGCAAGGCTCACTTCGGGTCGAGCATCTTCTGGATCTGGTCGCGCGCGTCGTCGAGATGCGCGCGAGTGGTGCGATCGCTGGTCCGTGCGGACGCCGTCGCCAGTTCGCGCGACAGGTCCGTCATCTCGGTGCGCAGCAAGCCGCGGAAATCGGCCAGTGCACGCGCCGACGGTCCGGCCTGACCAAACGCGGCCAGCGCAGCGTTCGGCGCCGGTGGATTGATCTTCGAGGCCATCGCCTCGAGGTACACGCGCTGCAGGCGGCGACGGTAGGCGTCGATCGGCCTGGCGGCGTAGATCTCGCTCCACAGCCCGCGACGCAGGTCGGTCAGCATCGTCGGCAGCGTGTAGCGATCGCCGTTGCCCGGCATGGCGTCGATTTCGATCATGCGCACCAGGCGGTCATTGGCCACCACCGACGACAGCACCGCGGCCTGTGCACCACCGATGCGGTCGATGCTGCCCGACGACTCGATCTTCCGCAGCACCGAGGCATCCAGCAACCAACTCGGCGTGGCGAAGGCGTTGTCCTGCAGGAACTTCATCGCCGCGCGCTGACGCGCACCCGGCACCGGTGCCCACACGTCACCCTTCTGCGTGTTGGCCTTGGCCTGCTTGTTCTCGCCGCCGATGATGCGCGCGACGTGACCCAGCTCGGTGCGCCACTGCCCGACGATGCTGCCGTACACCTCGGCCAGCTCGCCGTAATCCTCACCCGCGATCGACGTCCCGACCTTCTCCACCAGGGGCATCGTGCGCTTCAGGTTGCGGAGCCCGTATTCGGTGGAGCGCACGGCGTCGGCATCACCGATGGCTTCGCTCACCTCGCCCGGATCGGCGCCCTGCTGGCCGCGATCGTCGGCGCTGCGGTACCACGGGATGCTGTCCTGCATGCGGGCCCACGCGTCCAGCGTCGGCTTCTCGGCTTCCGGCGTGGCGGCCGACGGAATCGGCGTATAGCCCCACTTCACGGCATACGTGTCGTAGGTGCCGACCTTCGGCACCAGGTTCGCCACCGGGATGTTGTCCTCCGGCTGCGCGACGTAGTGGAAGCGCGCGTAGTCCATCAGCGACGGCGCGTAGCCCATGCGCTTCACGAAGTCGGCGTTGCGGATGCTGTCCACCGGGTACATCGAGCTCGCCTTCATGTTGTGCGGGAAGCCGAGCGTGTGGCCGACTTCATGCGCGACGATGAACTGCACCAGGCGCCCCATCAGCGAGTCGGGGTACTGCAGGTTGTGCGAGCGCGGATCGAGGTGGCCGACCTGCGAGAAGTACCAGTTGCGCGCCAGCGTCATCGAGTTGTGGTACATCTGCACGTCGGCGTCGAGGATCTCGCCGGTGCGGGGGTCCACGGTGCTCGGTCCGACGGCGTTCTGCACCGGCGACGGCAGCCAGCGCACCATCGACACGCTCGCATCCTCACCGCTGAACTCGGGATCGTTCGGCGCATCCTTGGCGATGATGCCGTTGCGGAAGCCGGCCTGCTCGAATGCCGGCTGCCACTCCTCGATGCCCTTCTTCACCCATGGCTGCAGCCAGAGCGGCGTGGCCGGGTCCACGTAATACGTGATCGGCTTCACCGGCTCGCTGATGGCGGCGCTCGGGTCCTTCTTCACCAGGCGCCAGCGGTTGATGAACACCCGATCCGGCACGCGCTGCTGCGCCGAGCCGAAGTCCTGCGCCCCGGTGCGGAACCAGATCACGCGCTCGTCCCAGTATCGCGGCCGCATCGGGTCGTCGGGCAGCTTGACGATCGAGAAGTGATACAGCTCCGTGGTGGCGCCAGCCGGTGCACCGCCGAAGCCCGCCGGTGCGGCACCGGGCGTGGGCGCCGCGGTGAACGTCTGCGAGGCCTCGATCTCCACGTTGTTCGTGAACGCCACTGCGCGCTCGATGAACGACCGCGTCGGATCCACCGCCACGCGGGCGCCGAGTGCGGTGAGTTCCTGCACGCCACCGGTGAACATGCGCGACACGTCGATCACGGCCGCGCTGTCGGCGCCGTACGACTCGACGTTGAAGGCGGCGATGATCGGGTAGAACTGGATGATCGGCATCGCACGGTTGATGCGGTTGGCCGTGTCGCTGCTCACGTTGCGGTAGTTCACCGCGCGCACCAGCACGCGATTTTCACGCCGCTCGAAGCGCAGCAGCGCGTTGTTGCCGATGGTGCCGCGGATGCCGATGCCGGCCGGCGTGCCCTTGAGCGTCGCGACCATCATCATGTCCTTACCGAGTTCCTTGGCCGGGATCTCGAAGAACAGGCGACTGCCGACGATGTGCGTGCTGAAGAGGCCCTTGCGGGTGCGCGCGCGTGACGTGATCACCGACGCGTACGGCCGCGGGTTCGGCTCGCCTGGCTGCGCGCCACCGGCACCGCCGGGTCCTGCGGCACTGGCTGGCGTGGGCACACCAGTCCCCGGCACGCCGGGCACTCCGCCGCCGGGGGCCTGCGTCCCATTCGTCGGGCGCGTGTTCGGCGCCGGGGTCGGTGCGGTGGTCGGCTTGGTCGAGCAGCCGGCGACACCGGCCAGCGCCACGACGGCAACAAGGGAAAAACGAGACATGTCCAGGGGGTGCGGATGAAGACGAGCGCAACAACGGCGCAGGACAACATTACGCACCGACGCGGACCGATGCTGACGGTCGCGCCCTAAACCGCTGTTCCGTGTCGGACTGCGACAGCATCGGAACGTCCTGCACCGTCGCACCGTTCTTTCAACCGCACATCTTTGCGCGCGCCACTGACGCAGCCGCGATCGCGTCCACTTTTTCGCGTCCGAACAGCAAGAGCAACGGCTTATCGCAGAAGAGCACACAGCCGCAGAACTGCACAGCCGCAGAAGGGCAAATCCCTTGTTTGTGAAAGGCAGAACTCCGCTCCTTAGCACAACACATTCTTCTGATGTTTCCTACAAAGGCTTTCGCTCTTCTGCGGCAGTTCAGTTCTGCGATCCGCTGTTGCTGTTGTGTCAGACCTGCGTCGCGTTCGCGCCCATGCCCATCGAGTGGTAGCCCTTGTCCACGTAGACCGTGGTAGCGGTGATGCCGCGGGCCATGTCGCTGGCCAGGAAGGCGGCGGTGTGGCCGACGTCGTCGGCCGTCAGTGCATCGGGCAGCGGGGAATTCTCGGCGCAGTAGGCGACCATCTTCTCGATGATGCCGATCGCGCTCGCCGCGCGCGACGCCAGTGGTCCGGCGCTGATGGTGTTCACGCGCACGCCCCACTTCCGGCCCGCTTCGAATGCCAGAAGGCGGGTGTCGGATTCCAGTGCCGCCTTGGCGCTGCTCATGCCACCGCCGTAGCCGGGGATGGCACGCTCGCTGGCCATGTAGGTCAGCGAATTGAATGAACCACCCGGCCGCATCAGCGGGCCAAGCCGCTGCACCATG
>JANMON010000045.1:0-49040 GCA_031369265.1 Gemmatimonadaceae bacterium
GACGTGAACGGATTGGTCGTGCTCCAGTTGAACGCCCGGCGCTTGTCCAGCGGCAGCGATTCCGGCAGCACGAAGTAGCCGTAGAGGAGGTTGAGTAGCGACAACCCGCCAGCCACGAAGAACGGCAGTCGCAGGTTCACCGCCCCCAGCAACCCGCCCGCTACCGGTCCCACGATGAAGCCCACGCCGAACATCGCGCCCAGCATGCCGAACCGCTTGGCGCGCAACTCTGGCGGTGTGATGTCGGCCACGTAGGCGTTGCACACCGCCGCATTGGCCTGCATCGCACCGCCGATCAGGCGTGCCACGATCAGCATCCAGAGCGCCGTCGCCAGTGCGGTGGCGAAGAACGTCACGCCCAGGCCGCAGAAGCCGAGCAGCAGCACCGGACGCCGGCCGTACTTGTCCGACAGCGCGCCCAGCACCGGCGCGCCGAAGAAGTTGGCGAATCCAAATGCGGTGCTCACCACGCCGTACCACAGCGCCTGGTCGCTCTGCGAGCCGGTGAAGCTGCCCACGATCGACGGCAGCACGGGCACGATCAGCCCGATCGCGGCCATGTCGATCAGCACCGTCAGCATGATGAACGGCATCGCCGCCTTCCGGTCGCCTGCGGGCGGCAGGTCGGCGAGCGCTGGCGGGACGAGCGTGGCGTCGGTCACGGGCACCGGCCGGATCGGGAATGCTGAAGCATCCGCGCACGGTAGCGACCCCGACCCGCAAACCGAACCCCTGACAGCAGCGCAGGTCGCCACTGCCCAAGTGGTTCAGGCGCGCGCCCGAACGCATTATGCCCCCGCGCCGTACACTGGCGAACCCTTCCATCGCCGCGCGCCTTCCTTTTCGCCCCACCCGATGCTCCGTCGATTTCTCGCCTCGGCCGCCGCCGTCGCCCTGCCGGCCCTCAGCGCCGCGGCGCAGGAAACGCTGCTCCTGCGGCAGCCCAGCGTCAGCGAACGCCATCTCGCCTTCGCCTACGCCAACAACATCTGGATCGTCGATCGCAGCGGAGGCCAGGCACGGCGCCTGACGTCGTTCCAGGGCGCCTCGTCGCAGCCCAAGCTGTCGCCCGACGGACGCACGGTCGCGTTCACCGGCACCTACGCCGGCAATGCGGATGTGTACACGGTGCCGGTGGACGGTGGTGAACCGACGCGCCTCACCTGGCACCCTGGCGCCGACGGCGTCACCGGCTGGACGCCCGACGGCAAGCGGGTGGTCTTCGCCAGCACGCGCCAGTCGCACGCCCCGTCGCCATCGCCGCGCTTCTGGACGGTGGCGCTCGAGGGCGGGCCGGAAACGCCGATGCCGATGCCGCGAGCCTTCCAGGGACACATCAACGCCAGCGGCTCGCATGTCGCGTATCGCATGGCGAGTTCGTGGGACGACGAGCGACGCAATTACCGCGGCGGCCAGAACAAGCCGATCTGGGTGCTGAACCTCACTTCGTTCGCACTCGATACCATCGCCCGCCCGCTGAACTCGAAGGAACTCGATCCGGCCTGGCTTGGCGACCACGTGTATTTCATCTCCGATCGCGACGGGGTGCAGAACGTCTGGAAGTACGATGGGCGCACCAAGGCCATCACCCAGCAGACGAAGTTCACCGACTTCGACGTGAAAACGATGGATGCGGGCGCGGGCGCGGTGGTCTTCGAGCAGGCGGGCCGCCTGCACCTGCTCGATCCGAAGACGGGACGTTCGGCGCCGGTGTCGATCACCGTGCGCGGTGACTTCCCGTGGATGATGCCGCAGTGGAAGGACGTGTCGAATCGTGTCACGTCGCTGGCGCTGTCGCCCACCGGCAAGCGTGCGATCGTCGAGGCCCGCGGTGAGATCTTCACGATCCCCGCCGAGAAAGGCGACGTGCGCAATCTCACCAACTCCAGCGGCAGTGCCGAGCGCGCGCCGGTCTGGTCGCCGGACGGTCGCTCGGTGGGGTGGTTCAGCGACGCGTCGGGCGAATACAAGCTGATGATCGCGGCGCAGGATGGTCAGTCCGAGCCGCGTGCGATCGCGTTGCCGGGGATGAGCTTCGCCTACACGCCCTCGTGGTCGCCCGACTCGCGCAAGATCCTGTTCACCGATGTGGGCCTCAAGCTCTGGGTGGTGGACGTCGCATCCGGCGCGGTGAAGAAGTACGACGGCGATCCGTACATGAATCCGCAGCGCAGCATGGATCCGGTCTGGAGCCCAGACTCGCGCTGGATCGCGTTCGTGAAGCGCCTGCCCAGCCTCTATCGTGTGATCGTGGTGCTGAACACCGAGACCGGTGAGCAGAAGCAGATCACCGACGGCCTGGCGGACGCGACGTCGCCAGCGTGGGATGCCAGTGGCAAGTATCTCTGGTTCCTCGCCAGCACCGACTTTGCGCTGCGGTCGCAGTGGCTGGACATGACGTCGTACCAGCGCCCACGCACCAACGCGCTCTACGTGGCGGTGCTGAAGAACGGTGAGCCGACGCCGTTCACGCCCGAAAGTGACGACGAACCGGCCACGCCGGTGCCGGCCCCCGCCTCCGCCGTCGCGGCCACACCGGGTACGCCCGTCACGCCGCCGGCCACGCCGCGCACGCCGGTGGTCACGATCGACTTCGCGAACATCGCGCGTCGCATCATCGCGGTGCCGTCGGTGGCAGCGCGTGACTACGCGCTGCTCAAGGCCGGCGCGGCCGGTACCGTGTTCTTCTGGGAAACGGTGGATGCGGTCGGTCCGGTGGAGCAGACCACGCCGGGTGGTCCGCTCTATCGCTACACGCTGAAGGACCGGAAGACGATTCCGTTCGTGAGCGGTGTCGCGGCCTACACCATCAGCGCCGACGGGAAGAAGCTGCTCTACCGCACCGGCGGTGCGCAGGCGGCGCTGTTCCTAGTGGATGCCACCGCGGCCACCGCGCCGGCGGCGAACTCCGGCCGCATGAATGCGACGCTGCGCATGTGGTGGGACCCGCGCAAGGAATACGCGCAGATCTTCGAGGAAGCGCGTCGCAAGGTGCGCGACTACTTCTACGTGCCCAACCTGCACGGCACCGACTGGACGAAGGTGGTGTCACAGTATCGCCAGTTCCTGCCCTTCGTCGCACACCGCACGGACCTCAACTACCTGCTCGACTGGATGGGCAGCGAGCTCGCCATCGGTCACTCGTACGTGAACGGCGGCGACTTCCCCGAGACGCCGAACGCCACCGGCGGCATGCTCGGCGCCGACCTCGCGGTCAACAACGGGCGCTACCAGTTCACGCGCATCTACGACGCCGAGAGCTGGAATCCTGACCTGCGCGCCCCGCTGGCGGCACCGGGCATCGACGTGCGCACCGGCGAGTACCTGCTGGCGATCGACGGCGTCGAGTTGCGCGGCACCGACAATGTCCATCGTCTCCTGGATGGCACGGCGAACCGACAGGTGCTGATCACCGTCAACGCGCGACCCACGATGGAGGGGGCGCGTCGCTACACCATCGTGCCGGTGGCCAACGACCAGGGCCTGCGCACGCGTGCGTGGGTCGAAGGCAACCGCCGCATCGTCGATTCACTGTCCGGCGGCAAGCTGGCGTACGTGCACCTGCCGAACACGGGGCAGGGCGGCTACTCGCAGTTCAATCGGTACTACTTCGCGCAGCAGGACAAGCAGGGCGCGGTGGTGGACGAACGCTACAAC
The DNA here is from genome assembly GCA_031369265.1 of Gemmatimonadaceae bacterium. Classification (GTDB taxonomy): domain Bacteria; phylum Gemmatimonadota; class Gemmatimonadetes; order Gemmatimonadales; family Gemmatimonadaceae; genus JACMLX01. The sequence goes on from JANMON010000045.1 coordinate 3,658, forward strand.
GGCGGCGGATCGGCGGCCGACTACATCATCGAGCTGCTGGGCCGCGATTACGACGGATACTTCAACAACCCTGCCGGCGATCGCGTGCCGTTCGCCAGCCCGTCGGCCGGCATCTGGGGCCCGAAGGTGATGATCATCAACGAGATGGCTGGCTCGGGCGGCGACCTGATGCCGTACATGTTCAAGCGCCGAAAGATCGGTCCGCTGATCGGCGCGCGCACGTGGGGCGGCCTCGTCGCCACCTCGGATCAGGCACCGTTCGTGGATGGCGGCGGCATGGTCGCGCCGCGGCTCGGCTTCTTCGATCGCGATGGCAAGTGGGTGATCGAGAATGAGGGTGTGCCGCCCGACATCGACGTGGAGAATTTCCCACGCGAGGTGATTGCCGGTCGTGATCCGCAGCTCGAACGTGCGGTGCAGGAAGCGCTGCGCCTGCTGGCTGCCAATCCGGTGCGGCCGATGAAGGAGCCAACGGGCAGCACGTGGGGCAAGCGCCCGTAACGTCGGCTGAAGTGCGGTGACGATGAAGGCGCACGTTCCGGAGATCGGAGCGTGCGCCTTCATCGTTCAGGGCGGACTCGCCATGCCGCGCCGCATCACAGGCGCTGATAGCGCAGCTGTACCAACCCCGTCGGATGGCCGGCAGCGCCCGTGAGCGTCCACTGGCTGCCGGGCACCCCGCGCGTGAACAGCGGTCGTCCGGTGCCCAGCAGCACCGGCACGATCGAGAGCGTCATGTCGTCCACCAGCCCTTCATCCAATCCTTGCCGGATGGTGGCGCCGCCGTCGAGATACACACGCCGCACACCGTCGCGGCCCAGCCGTTCCATCAGCGGCGCCAACGCGCCGGCGTAGGTTTCCTCGTCGAATGACGGCGTGAGTGCGCGGTTGGTGAGCACGATCACGCGTCGGCCTGTGAACGGCCAGGTGTCGAAGGTGCGCACCGCATCGTAGGTCTCGCGGCCGAGGACCACCGCGTCGATGGTCGCCATGAAGTCAGCGTAGCCATAATCGTCACCGCCGGCGTCCTGCACGCCTTCCAGCCAATCCAGGGCACCGTCGTCGCGGGCGATGTTGCCATCGATGCTGATCGCGATGTACACGGAGACGATCGGTCGCATCATTCCCTCGGACGGCGGCGTGGCGCGCGGTGATGGTCCCTGCGCGTCGCGGAATCTATCGCCACGGCGGGCCGGTTCTGGCCCCGGACCCGTCCGTGCTGCCGGTGGCTATCCTTCTCCCTCGAACTCCACCCCCGCCGACCACCGAGCCGCCCGTGCCCACCAGTCGCGAAATCCGCCTCGCCTCCCGCCCCGTCGGCATGCCGACGGCCGCCAACTTCGCCCTCGCCTCCGTCGAGATCGGGCCACCGGGCGAGGGACAGGTGCTGGTCCGCAACCTGATCATGTCGGTGGACCCGTACATGCGCGGACGCATGAACGACGTGAAGTCGTACGTGCCGCCATTTGAGCTGGGTGTGGCGATGCAGGGCGACTCGATCGGTGAAGTCGTCGAGTCGCGCGCGGCGGGATTCGCGCCGGGTGACATCGTGCAATCGTTCTTCGGCTGGCGCGAGTATTTCGTGGCAGACGCGAAGATGCTGCGCACGGTGGACCCGGCCGTGCAGCCGCGCTCCGCCTGGCTGGGCGTGCTCGGCGTGACGGGCTTCACCGCCTGGGCGGGATTGCAGCTGGTGGAGCTGAAGGCCGGCGATCGCGTCTTCATCTCCGGCGCCGCCGGCGCGGTGGGCATCATCGCCGGTCAGCTCGCCAAGCTCCGCGGCTGCACCGTGATCGGCAGCGCCGGCTCGGCAGAGAAAGTCACGATGCTGACGCAGGAACTCGGGTTTGATGCCGCGTTCAACTACCGCGACGGCGATGTGCACGGTCAGCTGACGTCCGCAGCGCCCAAGGGTATCGACGTCTACTTCGACAACGTCGGTGGTGAGCACCTCGAGGCGGCGATTGCGGCATTGCGGCCATTCGGTCGCATCGCGGCCTGCGGCTCCATCTCCGGGTACAATGAGCCCACGCCCGGCCCGCGCAACATGTCGCTGATCATCGGCAAGCGACTCACGATCAAGGGATTCATCGTCAGCGACTTCGAGCCGCAACGCGCCGCCTTTCAGGCCGACGTCGGTGGCCTGCTCGCCAGCGGTGCACTGCACGCACGCGAGACAGCGGTGCAGGGTATCGACAACGCACCGGCCGCGTTCCTTGCCCTCTTCTCCGGTGGCAATACCGGCAAGATGCTGGTGACCCTCACCTGACCGCGTCTCGACCCGCGCAGCACCCGGCTGCGCTGCGCCCGACGTCACTCGTCTCGCCCTCCTGACATGCAGTTCCTGCTCATCGGACTCGTCGCCGGCGTTCTCTCCGGATTGTTCGGCATCGGCGGCGGCATCGTGATCGTGCCGGCCCTCGTGTTCATTGCGCACATGGCCCACAAGACCGCCACCGGCACCTCGCTGGCGGCGTTGCTGCTGCCGGTCGGCGCACTGGGCGCCTGGCAGTACTACAAGGTCGGCGCGCTCGACATGCGCGCGGCGTTGCTGCTCGCGCCTGGCCTCGCCATCGGCGCGCTGGTGGGCGCAAAAATCGCGCTGCAGCTCCCATCCCGGGAACTGCAGCGCGCCTTCGCCATCTTTCTCGTCGCGGTGGCCGGACGCATGTGGGTCGCGGCCAAATAAGTCGCGTCAGGCGATGCTGCGCAGCGCCTTCCGGACGCGATCGATGATCTCGCCGACCTGTGACTCGCTCACGATCAGCGGCGGCGAGAGCGCGATGATTTCACCCGTGATGCGCACCAGCAGGTTCTGGTCCCAGAAGCAGGCGTTCATCGCATCCATGGCGCGGGCACCCACCATCCCGTCGCGGGTGGCCATCTCGATCGCACCCACGATACCGATGTTGCGCACGTCGATCACGTGCGGCTCACCGGCCAGCGTGTGCACCGCCTGTTCCCACACCGGCATCAGCGCCTTCGCCCGCTCGAAGATGCCTTCGTCGCGATAGAGCTTGAGCGTGGCCAGCGCCGCCGCAGTCGCGATCGGGTGCCCGGAGTAGGTGTAGCCGTGAAACAGCTCGATGCCGCGTGCGGTGGCGTCCACCACCGTGTCGTGCACCTCGCGGCGGACGGCGGTGGCGCCCATCGGGATCGTGGCGTTGGTGATGCCCTTGGCCATCGTGATGATGTCCGGCGTCACGCCGAAGTGCTGCGCGGCGAACGGCGCACCGAGGCGTCCGAAGCCGGTGATCACCTCGTCGAAGATCAGCAGGATGCCGTGCTGGTCGCAGATCGCCTTCAGTCGCTCCAGGTATCCCACCGGCGGCACCAGCACACCCGTCGATCCCGCCATCGGCTCCACGATCACCGCAGCGATCGTGTCGGCACCATGTTCGGCGATGATCGGCAGCAGGGCATCCGCCAGCTCCACGCCATGCGCCGGCTGACCGCGCGAGAACGCGTTGCGCGCCAGGTCGTGCGTGGTCGGCAGGTGACTCACGTGCGGCAGCAGCTGTCCGGCGTAGGCGTCCTTGTTGGGCGCGATGCCACCCACCGAGATACCGCCGAAGCCGACGCCGTGATACCCACGCACGCGACCCACGAACCGCGTGCGTTGCGTCTGGCCGCGGGCGCGCCAGTACGCCAGCGCGATCTTGAGCGCGGTATCCACCGCCTCCGACCCCGAGTTGGAGAAGAAGACGCGATCGAGGCCCGGCGGCAACAGCGTGGCCAGTTCGTTGGCCAGCTGGAAGGTGGCCGGGTGTCCCATCTGGAATGCCGGAGCGAAGTCGATCGTCGCCACCGCCTTCTGCACCGCTTCCACGATCGGCGCGCGACAGTGCCCGGCGTTCACGCACCAGAGCCCGGCCGCGCCGTCGAGGATGCTGCGGCCGTCGTCCGACGTGTAGTGCATGTCCTTTGCCGAGACCAGCAGGCGCGGCTTGGCCTTGAACGCCTTGTTGGCCGTGAACGGCATCCAGAGCGCATCCAGCGACTCGTCGTGCGTGGGCGTCGTGGTGGCACTCGGCATCGGGGCGGTCGCAGTCATCGGCAGGTCCGGGAAAAGTGGTGATGCGCGGAAGATCGCCGCGGAGCGTCCATGCTGCCAGCATACGGCCGCGCCTGCTCGGCCGCTGAACGCCTGCGAGCTCATCCTGCGGCGGCCGGCCGTCGGTGAGAAGGCGAGCCGTCCGCCCCGTCCTTCTCATCAGCAACGCATGTGATTTCCACCGCCAGATGGAGGCAGGGGCCCATGCAGTATCCAGGTCGGGTGATCAAGGCCGGCGAGATGAATCCCGCGCTCGTCCGCGCCATCCGGGTGCAGCTCAACCAGCGTCTCGGCAACGCCGCCCGCACGGCCGGCCGCCTCGACGAGCGCGCGCCGGCGTTCGACGAGGCGCTGGTGCAGGCCGTGCGCCAGTTCCAGGCCCGCAACGTGGATCCCGACGGCCGCCCGCTGAAGCAGGATGGGCGTATCGGCCCCATCACCTGGGAGGTGCTCTTCGGCGTCCAGTCGGTACCGAGTACGATCACGGCCAAGGACAGCTACCTCGGCCGCATGCTGCAGATCGCGCTGGGTGAAGCCGAACGCCAGGTGCGCGAGGTGCCCGCCAATTCGAATCGGGGGCCACGCGTCGAGGAATACCAGAAGCGTTCGAAGTCGCGGCCCGGTCTCGCCTGGTGCTGCTCGTTCGTGTACTGGTGCATGGACGAAGCGGCCATCGCCATGGCCCGTCGCAACCCGATGATCCGCACCGCCGGGTGCCTCGATCACTGGAATCGCGCACCCACGGCTGGCGCGAAACGGGTCAAGAAGGCGCAGGCACTCGAGAATCCCGCCCTGCTCGCGCCGGGCCTGATCTTCGTCATGGATCACGGCGGTGGATTCGGCCACACCGGCATCATCGCCGAGGTCAACGGCGGGTTCCTCAATACCGTCGAAGGCAACACCGATGCCAGTCGCACGCGTGAGGGCGGTGGCGTGTACAGGCTGACGCGGAAGATCAGCGAGATCAACCTCGGCTACATCGACTACGCGGGCCTCGCCGCGACCTGACCTGCACGGCGGCCACCGGTGCACCGTCCCTCGTCCACGGGCTGCCGCGCGCCCGCACTGCTTCATCGTCGGGGCGGGGTATGCTGGCCGCACTGCGATGGCGCCGGTGATCGCGGAGGGAATGCGCCCTGCCCATCGCACGGCGTCGTCGAGTGAGGCGACTTCGATGATGACGTAGCCGCCCAGTTCCACGCGGACGCCAGCGTGGGCCGTGCTCCGAACGCGTGTCGCGCCGTTGCGGACCATCACCGTGCTACTGCGTCGCCGGTGCGCAGGGCATGACGTCGCACGCACGGTCGTCGATCGGTGATTCGCACGATCAGGTAATCATCCGTGACGTTCAGGTGTCATCTCCGTGCGCGCGGCGTCACCACCCAGCTTGCGCCTCTGTAGCCGACGCGCCCTATTTGCTGCGGGCGCTCGAAATCAACCTTCATCGCGGCCGTGCGTCACCCGAGCCACGGGTGACCGGGAGCGCGCGCAAGCATCCGTGCGGACATCCAGCGCCGACGTACCTCAACCTCAGGGAGCGAACATGAGTGTGTACCTCGACGAATGCATGCTGGGTACCGGCACGGAGATCAATTACCCACACCTCCTCCTGTGTATTGGCGTCACATGCCAATTCGAGGACGGGACGTTGATCGGATGTCATATCGATTCCGGAGGGTCAGTCGAGACCGCGAACCTCGCGGAGCTGAAGCGGCTCATTGATAATCACGGTAGTCGCCCCGTGAATCTCTACCTGATCGGCAATCGCTACGAAAACAGCAAGAACGGGGGCAAGTCGTGGTTCGAGAAGGCGTTCGCCCTCGGGTTCAAGGGCAAGGTGTGGGTGTACGACACGGCGGGCATTCCGTCCAAGGACGGCCACTTTGCGCGGATCACGAGCAAGCCAGCGGACAAGAAGGGGATGTGCGAAATCCGTGTCTGCGCCGATCCTGACGTACGCCCCTACAAGGTGCAGCAATTCAACGCAGCATTGAACCTGCCGGTCGTGGAGGGCAAGAGTAAGGATGGGCACATGGTGTACGGCGCACCGAGATTCGTGAAGACGGCCATTGGCGGAACGATCCTGCCACCGCCGCTGCTGACGACGGACTTCAAGTTCATCTCGATCTGACGGGCGCTGCCGAGTGAGCGTCGGTCACCGCGCTGCCGTCTGCGACCGCGCCGATGGCAGCGCGTTCAGAAGGCCGTCGGCGAAGTGGGAGCACGTTACCGCACGCCCTCAGGCGCGTGTCACGCCCGCGCGCCCCTGTTCGCAGCGCCACCGTGTCGCGGTGACCTTCGGCGCCCCCGGCCGCGACACGTACTCCACCGTCTGGTAGTCGGTGCGCCACTCGGTCGGCGTGACGCTGCACGACACGTAGCCGCGACGATGATTGTGCCAGCGCACCTCGGGACGGCGCGCTTCCACCGCCGGCGAGAAGTACGGTGAACGCTCGCCACCATCCCCTTCGGATGAGATCGACGTACCGACGAACTCCGTCGCGATCACCGGTCGGTCGGGGCGGTCGAAGCCACGGTGTACGTCGTGCACGTAGTTGGAGTGAATGTCACCCGTGATCACCACCGTCCGACCGGCGGCGCGATCGGCGATCGCGGACAGCAGGCGGTCACGCGCCGCCGGATAGCCGCTCCACGCGTCCATGTACACCTCGTCACCGGGCTTCGGCTGCTGCGCCTCCGGTGCGAACGTCACCTGTTGCGCCAGCACCTGCCAGCTGGCGCGTGATGCCCCCAGCCCGTCCACCAGCCAGCGCTCCTGCGCGTCGCCAAGCATCGTGGACGTCGCGTCACCCCACCTGCCGCATGGAATCGCCTTGGAGCCATCGCCGCACGGCTGGTCGCTGCGGAACTGGCGTGTGTCGAGCACCCAGAATCGCGCCAGCGAGCCCCAGTCCATCGAGCGACGGATGGAGAGGTCGGCCCACGATGCAGCGCGTGGCACCCGCACCGGCTGGTGCTCCCACCACGCCTGATACGCCGCCGCCCGGCGCCAGCGCATCTGCTCCGCTGACTCGTACACGTTCTCGCCGATCTCACCGGCGTAATTGTTGTCCACTTCGTGATCGTCCCAGGTCACGATCCATGGGGCCCGCGCGTGTGCCGCCTGCAGCAGCGGATCGAGCTTGTATTGCGCGTAGCGACGCCGATACTCGTCCAGCGTGCGGCACTCGAACCCTTCGTGCTTGCGCACCCGCCCGTCGATGCCGGCGTACTCGTAGATGTAATCGCCGAGGTGCGCCACCAGGTCCAGGTCCTCGGCCGCCATGTGTTCGTACGCGGTGAACAGGCCCGTCTCCAGGTGCTGGCACGAGGCATACGCAAAGCGCAACGGCGTCAGCGCGCCAGCCGCCGGCGTGGTGCGCAGCCGGCCCACCGCGCTGGCGCCCTCGTTGATGCGGAACCGGTAGAAATACCAGCGGTCCGGCGCCAGGCCATCCACGTCCACGTGCACCGAGTATCCCAGTTCCGGTGCCGCGCCGTACATGCCGGTGCGCACGATGCGCGTGAAGCGTTCGTCCTCCGCCACCTCCCAGATCACCCACGTCCTGACGCCAGTCATGCCCCAGTCGGGGTCCATCGGCCGCGGCGCGAGGCGCGTCCAGATCACCGCACCGGTGCTGTGCGGATCACCCGATGCAACACCCAGTGTGAAGGGGTCCGCGGCCAGGCGCAGGCGGCGCGTCAACGGCACGAGCGCAGGCGACGCGGCAGCCAGCGCCGCGTACCGAGTCAGGTCACCCAGAAAGATTCGACGGTCCATCGCATTATCCTGTATCCTGCGCAGCGCCACCGAAAGGCTGCGGCGTCACGTCGATGCCACGGCCCGCTCACGACGTGCCTGCCGGCGGGCAGCACTGGTCCCATTGCGTGGAGTCGGCCGTGATCTCGTACGATTCGAAGAACTGGATCCGCATCCTGCGCGACGTGCCGCGCAGCCATGTGTTCCGGATGCTGTTCCTGGACGTGATGGGCGCCGGTGTCTACGCCGCACTGGTGGTCTGGCTCGAGACGGAGATCATCGGGTCACTCTTGCCGCTCGGCCCCTCCTTCCTTTCGATCCTCGGCATCATTCTCGGCCTGCTGCTGGTCTTCCGCACCAACACCGCCTACGACCGCTGGTGGGAAGGGCGTCGGCTTTGGGGCCAGCTGGTGAACGTCTCGCGTGGGCTGTCACGCCAGCTCGACGCGATGCTCGGTGATGCGCCGGCGCGCATCCCGGCCCGGCAGAACTACGCACGACTGCTGGCCACCTTCCCGCAATCGCTGGGCGCCCATCTGCGCGCCCCCGGCAGCGTCACCGGTGCCGAGGCCCCCGCGGCATTGCTGTCGGCGCTGCATCGCGCGGTGCAGGCTGACCTCACGCACGGGCACCTCGTCTCCGATGCGCGCATCACCATCGCCCCCATCCTGCAACAGTTCGACGATGTGATGGGCGCCTGTGAACGCATCCGCAACACACCGATTCCGTACAGCTACTCGTCGTATGTCAAGCAGTTCGTGCTGCTCTACGCCATCATCATGCCGTTCGGCCTGGCGAAAGACTTCGGCTACGGGGCGATCATCGCGTCGATGCTGACCTTCTTCGCCACCATGGGCCTCGAACTGTTGGCCGAGGAGATCGAGGAACCGTTCGGTGGTGATCGCAACGACCTGCCGCTGGATGACATCGCCGCAGTGATCGCGCGCGACGTGCATCGTGCCCTTGGTGTCAGGCAGCCACCCGCCAGCGTCGCGGCATGACCGATCGTGTCGTCGCGCGACAGGCCTCGCTCGTCACCGGCCTACTGCTGGCCGTCGTGTACGTCGCCACGGCTGCGCCCTCGCTCACCTTCTGGGATGCCAGCGAGTTCGCCACCGCGTTCGCCACCTTCGGCATTCCGCATCCGCCGGGTACACCGCTCTACGTGAGCCTCGGCGCGGCACTCTGGCACCTGCTGCCGGGATTGTCGCCCGTGCAGGCGGGCACCTTGCTCTCCGCCCTCACCACTGCCACCGCCTGCGCGGTGGCGTCGTGGATGGTCGCGCGCTGCACCGGGCAGCGCAGCCTGGCGATCGTCGCGGGACTGAGTGCGGGGCTGATGGGCACCGTCTGGATGAATGCCACCGAGACCGAGGTCTACGCCGTGTCGTTGCTGCAAGCGGCGCTGCAGTTGTTGGCCGCGTGGTATGCGCACCGCAGCGACGACGATCGTGCGCGCGTGGTGCTGGCGTATCTCGCCGCCCTCGCCATTCCGCTCCACCTCAGCGCACTGGTCGTCACACCCGCGGCACTGTTGCTCGCCAACACCGACAGGCTGGGGCGCGTGACGTGGCGCTCGGTGCTCGCGGGCCTGTTGCTGATGGGCGCCACCGTCGCCGTCAGTATGGCGCAGCTGCTTGCCGCCGGTGGACTCCTTGGCTGCGCGATCGCAGTGGATTTCGTCACGGCAGCCGGCAGGACCACCGATCAGCCAGCGCCGCGCCGCGCCACGTCGTGGGTGCCCAGCGCAGTTCTCGTGACACTGCTGGCGTGGAGTGCGGTGGCCATCTTGCTGGTGCGCGCACGCCACTCGCCGTTCCTCGACCAGGGTGACCCCGACACGCTGCGCAAGTTGCTCGACGTGATCTCCCGTGCGCAGTACGACGTTTCCGGCCTCTGGCCTCGTCGTGCGCCGTTCTGGCTGCAACTCGGCAACATCGCGCAGTACGCCGACTGGCAGGTGGCGCTCGCGCTCTGGAACGATGTGACGCCGTCGTGGTGGCGCACCCCGTTCACGTTGCTGGCACTCGGTGTCGCCGCCGTCGGTGGTGTGGCGCACTGGCGTGTGCACCGCATCACCGCGCACGTCACCGTGCTGCTGCTGCTCCTGACCACGATCGGTGTCTGCCTGCAGCTCAATCTTCGCGCCGGCCCATCGTATGGGGTCGGACTCCTGCCTGCCGGCGCCATGCACGAGGCGCGCGAGCGTGACTACTTCTTCGCGCTCGCCTTCTGGGTCTGGGGGCTCTGGATCGGGGTCGGCGCACACGCGCTCGTGATGCGCCTGCGTCAGCGACCCGCGCTGGCCGCGGTGGTACCGCTGGCGATGTGCCTCGGCAACTGGCGTGCGGTCACGCGTGCTGCGTGGCCCGACCGGCTGCTCACCGGAGCGGTGGCCGCCGAGCTGCTGCAGCACGTGCCGCAGCACGGGTTGCTGCTGACGGCAGGCGACAACGACACCTATCCGCTTTGGTACCGGCAGGCGGTGGACGGCATTCGGCCTGACGTGCAGGTGGTGGTGATGTCGCTGCTGCCGGCCGAGTGGTACTTCCGCGAAGGTGCACAGCGCGCCGGTCCGTTCCGGCTCGATACGACCGTGGTGGCGAACAGCGTGGTTCGCGCGGCCTGGCTGGCCCGGGAAAAGCTCGCGGTCCGCGGCGCGGTGGCCGTCTCAGTCCTCGTGGACGCCGATACTCGTGCCGAGCTCGGCCGACGTGCCGGCATCACCTGCTGGCGACGCGCGGGGCTGGTGGATGTCGGCTCGGTCGCGCAGGACGTCTGCCCGCCACGTGTCGATGCCCAGCGGTCGTTCGAGAGCGCGCGGCGCCTCGCGCCATACCTCACGTCGCCCGCGCGTCAGTCGCCAGACGGGATGGTGAGCGCATTCGTCGATGTGGCGCGTTGCCCGTTGCTGGCGGCGAGCGTCGCCATGTCCGGTCTCGCCGCCACCGATTCGATCGCGCGCGGATTGCTTGATATCACGTGTAACCTCCGGTAAAATACGAACTTATGGCGTTTGCGGACCTCGGTGAGCGGGTGCGGGAAGTACGGGATCGGATCGAGGCGTCACGCCAGCGCGGTGGGCGTGGTCAGCAGGTGCGGATCATTGCCGTCACCAAGACGCACGGCGCCGATGCGGTGGACGCTGCGGCAGCTTGCGGCATCGGGGATGTCGGCGAGAACAAGGTCCAGGAAGCGCTCGACAAGATGCAGGCGACGTCAGCCGACGTGCGCTGGCACCTCATCGGGCACCTGCAGCGAAACAAGGCGAAGGGTGCACCGTCATTTGCCATGGTGCATTCGCTCGACAGCACGCGGCTGGCCGATGCGCTGCAGGCCGCCGCGGCGCAGTCCGGTCGGGTGCTCGACGTGCTGGTGCAGGTGAACGTCGCGGGTGAGGCACAGAAGAGTGGGGTCGCGCCCGATGGCGTCGAAGCGCTCGCCGGGCATCTGGCGGGCCTCCCGGCGCTGCGCGTGGCCGGCGTGATGTGTATGGCTCCGTTCACCGACGACGAGGCGATCCTGCGCCACGCCTTCGGTGGGGCGCGTGACGCACTCGCCGTGGTGCGCGATGCAGGACACCAGGCCGCACACGAGTTGTCGATGGGGATGTCGGGGGATTACGAGATCGCGGTGGAGGAAGGGGCCACACTGGTCCGCCTGGGAACCGTGCTGTTCGGAGCGAGGAGCTGATGTCAGACGAACAATTTCGATTGACGCCGCTGGATGTGCGGCGCTGGGAATTCGGCACGGCCCTGCGCGGTTATGACCGGGCCCGCGTGGACGAGTTCAAGGCGCGCGTGGCCGACGAAATCGAGGAACTGGCGCGGCGCATCAACGACCTCGATGCCAAGGCGCGCGGCTTCCACGATCAGATCCGCTCGTTCCGTGAGCGCGACCGCGCCATCAACGATGCGCTGGTCAGCGCCCAGCAGCTCCGCACCGACATTCGCGAACAGGCCGAAAAGGAAGGCTCGCTGGTGTTGCAGGAGGCGCGTGGTGACGCCGACAAGGTGATCGGCGAGGCGAAGCTGGAAGCCGACCGCCTGTCGCAGGACACACGCGCCGAGACCGAGCGGCTGCTCACCGACGCGCGTGTGCGCTCGGAGGAGCAGCTCACCGATGCCCGCAACCGCTCCGAGGAGATGCTGCGCGACGCGCGTGACGAATCGGAGCGACTGCTGCGCGCTGCCAAGCTCGAGGCCCGCACGCTGGTGGACGACTCGCGCAACATGGCCAAGCGCATCGCCACCGATCTCGATCAGCTCAATCGCGCCCGCACCTCGTATCTCTCGCAGATGAAGGCGCTGGCGGAACGCCACCTGCAGGATGTCGAGGCCTCGCGCCTCGCGTCACCGTCGCTGCCCGCGTCGGTGGACATGTACCTCCACGATGCCGAGGACGCGGTGGACGCGCGCCTCAAGCCGCGACCCACGCCGCTGATGAGCACCATCGTGCCGGCCAAGGAAACGATCACCGATCCCGACACCGTGCGCGCCGTCACCGATGGCTACATCCCGCGCACCGCACTCCCGGAGACCAGCTCGTGAGCGGTCCGGGCACGCCGTCGCTGAATGCCACGGTCGAGATGAAGGCGTTCCGCAAGGTGTCGCCGATCCCGATGCCGCACAGCGTCGAGCGGATCACCGCGGCGGCGCAGGCGATCCGTGCCCGGTTCCCGAAGATTCCCACCGAGGCCATCATCCTCGGTACCGGCCTCGGTGAACTCGCGTCGCACATCAGTGTCGAGGCGACCATCGACTATGCGGACATCCCGGGCTTCCCGCTCTCCACCGTCGAAAGTCATGCCGGTCGGCTGCTCTGCGGCACCCTCGGCGGACGCACGGTGGTCGCCATGCAGGGACGCTTCCACCGTTACGAAGGCTACTCCATGCACGAGGTCACCTTTCCGGTGCGCGTGCTGCGGGCCCTCGGCGCCGGGACGCTGATCGTTTCCAACGCTTGCGGCGGCATGCATCCGCTGTGGCAGCGCGGAGACCTGATGCTGATCGCCGATCACATCAACATGCTCGGCGACAATCCGCTGGTCGGCCCCAATGATCCTGCCCTCGGCCCGCGCTTTCCCGACATGTCGGTGGCCTACGATGCACCGCTACGCGCACTGGCGCGCGACGTCGCGGCCGCGCAGCAGATTACGCTGCGTGAAGGCATCTACATCGCCGTGGTGGGACCAAACCTCGAGACGCGCGCCGAATACCGCATGTTGCGCGCGCTCGGCGCCGATGTCGTCGGCATGTCCACCGTGCCCGAGGTCATCGTGGCCCGGCATGGCGGTATGCGCGTGCTTGGACTTTCAATCATCACTGACATGTGTCTGCCGGATTCGCTGCAGGAAGCGACGCTGGACGAGATCGTCGCCACCGCGAACGCTGCGCAGCCGAAGTTGACGGCACTGGTGCGCGGGGTGCTGGAGCGCCTGTGACCGACGTCCGCACGCCACGCTATGCGCTCCTGCCCGGTGATGTCACGCCCGACCAGCTCGAGACCGCACTGCTGGAAGACTGGGATCGTGAAAAGCTCTTCACGCCGACCAACCATCCGGCGCCGGGCCAGTCGTCGTTCGTGTTCTACGAAGGGCCACCGACCGCCAACGGCCGACCCGGGATTCATCACGTCTTCGCCCGCACGCTGAAGGATCTGATCCCGCGTCATCGCGCGATGAAGGGCGCGCACATCACCCGCAAGGCCGGCTGGGACACGCACGGCCTGCCGGTCGAGATCGAGGTGGAGAAGGCGCTCGGCATCAGCGGCAAGCGTGACATCGAAGCCATCGGCGTGGCCGAGTTCAACCGGCGCTGCCGCGAGAGCGTCTTCACCTATCGCGGTGACTGGGAGAAGCTCAGCAAGCGCATGGCCTACTGGCTGGATTACGACCAGCCGTACGTGACCTACACCAACGAGTACGTGGAGAGTGTGTGGTGGGCGCTGGCCACCATGCACGCCAGGGGTTTGCTGGTACAGGGCCACAAGATCCTGCCGTACTGTCCGCGCTGCGAAACGGCACTGTCGTCGCATGAAGTGGCGCAGGGGTACAAGGACGTCGAGGATCCGAGCACCTACATCGCGCTCGACCTGGTCGATCCGTCGAGTGCCATCCGTCGGCGCATCCTCGTGTGGACCACCACGCCGTGGACGCTGGTGTCGAACGCGGCGCTGGCGGTGCATCCCGAACTGCCCTACGTGGAGTTGCAGAAGAAGACGGGCGCCGAGTTCACGGTGATCCTCGCCGAGTCACGTGTGGCCGCCGTGCTCGGCCTCGACTGGGCCGATCGCTGGACCGGTCTCGGCACCATGACCGGCGCACAGCTCGCCGGCATGCGGTATACCCGGCCGCTGGACTGGGTCGAGTATCCGGAGGGCACCAATCACGAGATCATCGTCGCCGAGACGTTCGTGTCGGCCGACGATGGCACCGGTGTGGTGCACATGTCGCCCGCGTTCGGTGCCGATGACTACGGGGCAGGGCAGCGTCACAACCTGCCGTTCATCCAGCCGGTGGATGCGCGCGGGCGCTTTCCGGAAGGCATGCCGGTGATCGGCGGTCGGTTCATCAAGGACGCTGATCCGCTGATCGTCGATGAGCTCAAGCGGCGCGACGTGCTCTGGAAGGACGGTCGCTTCGTGCACTCGTATCCGCACTGCTGGCGCTGCGGCACGCCGCTGCTCTATTACGCGCGTGGGTCGTGGTTCGTGAAGACGACCGCGATCAAGGACGACATGCTGGCCCGCAATGCGCAGGTGCAGTGGCAGCCGCCCGAAGTCGGCGCGGGACGCTTCGGCCAGTGGCTGGAGAACAACGTGGACTGGGCCATCTCGCGTGACCGCTACTGGGGCACGCCACTGCCGGTCTGGGTCAACGACGCCGATGCGTCCCAGATCGAGGTGATCGGCAGCTATGCACAGCTGGCCGAGCGCATCGGCCGTCCGCTGCCCGACGATTTCGATCCGCACAAGCCGTTCATCGATGCCTACACGTGGCCGTCGCCGAGTGGCACCGGCACCATGCGCCGCGTGCCCGAGGTGATCGACACCTGGTTCGACTCCGGCAGCATGCCGTTCGCGCAGTGGCACTACCCGTTCGAGAATGCGGATGTCGTCGCGGAGCACTTCCCCGCCGACTACATCTGCGAAGGCGTGGACCAGACGCGTGGCTGGTTCTACTCGCTGCTGGCCATCGCCACCGCACTCGGCGACGCGCTGCCGAACAACGCGGCTGGATCGGCAGCACCGTACCGTCACGTGCTGGTGAACGACCTCGTGCTCGATGCCGCCGGCCTCAAGATGTCGAAGAGCAAGGGCAACGCCGTCGAACCGTGGAAGGTCATCGCCACCCACGGGGTGGACGCGGTGCGCCTGTTCCTGATCAGCACCAGCCAGGTCTGGATCCCGCGGCGTTTCGACGAGGACGTCCTGCGCCAGACGGCTGGCCGTTTCCTCGTGACGCTGCGGAACACGTACAGCGGCATCTTCGCGCAGTACGCCAACTTCGGCTGGTCACCGAGCGATCGTGATCCGGCAGTGGCTGATCGTCCGGCGCTCGATCGCTGGGTGCTCTCGCGCCTGGCGACGGTGGAAGCCGAGGCGGACCGGCTGCTGGACGCGTACGAGCCCACACTCGCGGCGCGCGCGATCATGGAGTTCGTGGACGAGGATGTGTCCAACTGGTATGTGCGCCTCAGTCGCGCGCGTTTCTGGGAGACCGATGGCGACGACAATCGTGCGGCGTTCGCCACGCTGCATGAAGTCCTCACGGTCACCTGTCGCCTGCTGGCCCCACTGGCGCCGTTCCTCACGGATTGGATGCATCGGCAGCTGGTGGGCAGCTCGGTGCACAGGGCGCCGTACGTGCGGCCCGTGGGCGCCTTCCGCGACGCCACGCTCGAGCGGTCGATGACCGCGATCCGCACCCTCTGCCGGCTGGGTCGGGCGGCACGAGAGGAGGCGGGGCTGAAGGTCCGGCAGCCGCTGGCGCGCATGGTCTGCGTGGTACCGCGTGACGATGCGGCGGGCGTCGGCGCCCTTCTGGAGTTGGTGCGAACCGAGCTCAACATCAAGGACGTGATGCTGGCCGGCTCCGCCGACGACCTCGTCCGGGTGACGGCCAAGGGTAATTTCCGGGTGCTCGGCAAGCGGTTCGGCAAGGCCACGCCCCTCGCGGCGGCCGCAATCGAGCGCTTGGCGTCCGACCGGCTGCAGGCCTTCGAGCGGGGCGAGACGGTCACGATTTCCGTGGACGGTACCGAGCACGCGCTGGAGGCGGACGACGTCGTCCTGACCCGGTCGGCGGCTGGCGATCTCGTGGTCGCTGGCGACGGTGTGTATGTTGCCGCGGTCGATCCGACCGTTACCGACGAACTGCGCCGTGAAGGGACGGCCCGGGAACTGGTCAGCAAGATCCAGCGGGCCCGGAAGGATGCCGGGCTGGCCGTCAGTGATCGGGTGCGTCTGGTCGTTGGCGGTGTACAGCAGGTGCGAGAAGCTGCGCAGAGTCATCAGGCCTGGATCGCAGGCGAGGTGCTGGCGTCGGTGCTTGATCTGTCAGACAGCGAAGCGGCGCCCCCCGTGAGCGTCGCTGCCGACCTGGATGGTTTCGCTGCGTGGTTCACCCTGGAACGGGACGATACGAAATGAGCTCCTCAGCCAGCGCCCCGAAGCCGACCGTGAAGGGCTTCAGCAAGAAGGACATCACGCACTTCGAGAAGCGCCTGCTCGAGGAGCGGAAGCGCGTCCTGAAAGAGCTCGGCCATCATGGCAACCGCTTCGGAGCCGAAGGTGACGGCGATCTCTCCGCGTACTCCTTCCACATGGCCGATCAGGGCACCGATGCCATGGAGCGCGAGAAGGCGTTCCTGTTCGCGAGCCAGGAGGGTCGGTTCCTCTGGCACTTGGACCAGGCACTGCGCCGCCTGTACCGATCGCCGGAGAAGTTCGGCCTCTGCCACGAATGCGGTAGCCTGATCGCCTTCGAACGGCTGGATGCACTCCCGCACGCCCGCTATTGCATCGATTGCAAGCAGAAAGAGGAAGATGGCAAGAAGTAACCGGAACGCCCGTCTCTTCTGGCCGGTCGCTGCCGGCTTCCTGGTCACCGATGTGGTGACCAAGTGGTGGGCTGTGCGCGCACTGGCGCCGGCCCACACGCGCCATGAAGTGCTGGGCGAGTGGATGACGTTCACGCTGCTCTACAATCCGGGTGCCGCCTTCGGGCTGCACCTGGGCGATTGGTCGCGGTGGATCTTCACGGCGCTCACCATTGGAGCCGTCATCATCCTGACGCGGATGTATCAGTCCACCGCTGAGGGCGATACGCTCAAGCTCACCTCGCTGGGGATGATCCTGGGCGGGGCGGTGGGCAATCTCATCGACCGACTGCGGTCGGGGCAGGGCGTGGTGGACTTCATCGACGTCGGCATTGGCGACATGCGCTGGCCGACCTTCAACGTGGCCGACATCGGTGTCAGCTGCGGCGCGCTGATCCTGGCCTGGGTGCTTTGGCGCGAAGATCGCGCGGCCGCCCACGCCCCGGCCGCGACGACCACCACCACCGACACCTCCTCGGCGCGCTGAGCGCCCTCTCATGACATCCCGAGAAGTCGCCCGTTCGCTGACGCTCGACGCCGTCGGCGACGGGCAGCGCCTTGACCTGATCGTCGCCGCCGCCACCGATCTGTCCCGGACGGCCGCCGCCACGCTGATTGCCACCGGCAATGTCCTTGTGGACGGCAAGCCACAGAAAGCTGGCTTCCGCCCGACAGCGTCCCAGCAAATAGCCGTCACCATTCCGGCACCACGCGGTGTCGAGATCGTCGGCGAAGCGCTCCCGATCTCCGTCGTCTATGAGGATGAGGACATGCTGGTGGTGGACAAGGCCGCCGGCATGGTCGTCCATCCCGCCCCCGGCAACTGGACCGGTACCCTCGTCCATGCCCTTGTCGGGCGCGGCGGCGACCTCTCCTCCGAAGCCGGCGACGAACGCGCCGGCATCGTCCATCGCCTCGACAAGGAGACCTCCGGCCTCCTCATCGTCGCCAAGACCGACCGCGCCCATCGCCTGCTCTCGGCCGCCCTCGCTGCGCGGCGAGTCCACCGGCGCTACGCCGCCCTGGCCTGGGGACACCTGCGCGAGGATCGCGTCACCGTGGAAGGCCACATCGGCCGCGATCCCAACAACCGGCACCGGATGGCGATGGTCACCACCGGCAAGCCGGCGCGCACCGACATCGAGCGCCTGGCCCGCTTCGACGGCGGTGACCTGCTGCGGTGCAAGCTGCACACTGGGCGCACGCACCAGATCCGCGTGCATCTCTCGTCCATCGGCCACCCCGTGATGGGGGACGACACCTATGGCGGCGGCGGTGGGCGACGCGTGACGGGGCTGGCGCCGGGGCGTCATGCCTTGCACGCCGCGGCGCTGCGCGTGCAGCACCCGATCAGCGGCGACTGGCTGGCGTTCAGGTCACCGCTGCCCGGCGACCTCGATGCCGCGCTGCGGGCCGTGGCCGGTGCGCACCAGCCGCCGGCCGATGCCGATTTGCTCGAGTACTACGGCTTTCACGCCTACGACGCCGACGATGATCAGCGCGCCACCCCCGCCCGAGATCCTGACGCCTGACCCGCCGGCCGCCGACGTGGCCGGTGGGCCGCGGGTGATGCTCCTGCGCGCCGGTGACGTCACCGTGGCCATTCACGCCGACAAGGCCCGCGAGGTCACCGTGCGCTCGCTCGCGATCCGGTTGCCCGGCGCGCCCAGCGTCGTCTGCGGAGTAGTCAATGTGCGGGGCACCCTCGTCCCGCTCGTCGATCTCGGACGGCTGCTGGAGCGCGCGCCCGCCAACCCCACGGGATGGCTGGTGACGCTCGAACTCGGTGGCCGGCGGTGCGCCCTGGCAGTGGATGCACTGCCGGTCCTGCGCGCGGCCGATGCGCCTCCCGGGGCACGCCCGACCAGTCACGCTGCCCTCACCGCCGAGGTCTGCGTGGCGGGAACCACGCTGCCGCTGCTCGACGTGGATGCGCTGGCCGACGATCTCCTGCTTCACTAGATCCCGCGCGACGCTGCGCGGAGCCCAAGGGTCCCCCATGAGTCATCGCGTTCTGGTCTGTGACGACGCCCTCTTCATGCGCACGCTCGTCGGCGACATCCTGCAGCAGGCCGGGTTCGACGTCTGCGGACAGGCCGAAACCGGCGCCCAGGCCGTCGCGCAGTACAAGGCGCTCAAGCCGGACCTGGTCACGATGGACATCGTGATGCCCGACATGGGCGGCATCGACGCGGTCAAGGAAATCACGCAGTGGGATCCCAACGCCAAGGTCGTGATGTGCAGTGCGATGGGACAGCAGGCGCTGGTCAACGAGGCGCTGCAGGCCGGCGCGTCCGACTTCGTCGTCAAGCCGTTCCAGCCCAATCGCGTGATCGAGGCGGTCCAGCGCGTGCTGGGCTGAGTCGCCACCGGCGACTCGCCCATCGACTGACCACCGCCCGCCATGGAATCGCATCACATGCTCACGCTCTTCCTCGCGGAAGGGCGTGACTTGCTGACTCGGGTGGACGCCGGGCTCTCGGAGCTCGAGCGTGCACCCGACGCGCGCGCGTCACTGGATGCCGTCTTCCGCGCGGTGCATTCACTGAAGGGCATGAGCGCCACCGTCGGCCTCGCCGATGCGGCGGCTGCATTGCACGCCGGCGAGACACTGCTCGCCGCCGCACGCACCCAGGGTGAACTGCCGCTGCCGCAGGTGCGCCTGCTGCTGACACTGGGCGATGCGTTGCGTGGTGCCCTCGATGCGGCGGAAGGCGGCAGCGCCGGCCCGGCAGCACTGACGGACATCACGCGTCGGCTGGAGGCCATCGTCCCAGCCGGCGGCGGCACGACCTCCAGGCCTCGTCGCGACGCCGCGCGCGTGGTGCAGCATGCCACCACCGTCGAAGGAGCGCGCTGGCGGGTGGACGTCCGCATCGCCGCCGACGCCGCGATTCCCTCCGCGCGCGCCACCGTGGTGGTGCGACGGCTGTCGCGACTGGCGCCCGTGCTCAGCGTCACCCCCGACGCCGAGGCGCAGGCCGACGATGCCTGGGACCGCAGCTTCACCGTCTGGCTCGGCGGCGGCGCCGAGCCGGCAGTCATCGAGACCGCGGTGCGCGGCGCAGGTGACGTGGCCGAGTGCCACGTGGTGCGCGAGGTCACGGCTGCGGCCCCCACCGCCGACGTCGCGCCGGTGCGTACGGTGCGCATTCCCGAGCAGCGGCTCGACGACCTGCTCGACCTGGTCGGCGAGCTGGTGATCGTGCGCGACCGCCTGCTGCGCACCCTTGGCACCACCGCCGATGACGAGGGCCAGCGCGCGCTGGACGATGCCTCGCGACTGGTGGTGCAGCTGCGTGATGCGATCCTCACCAGCCGCATGGTGCCGCTGTCCGAGGTTTTCGATCGCTTCCCGCGACATGTGCGCGAGACGGCGCAAACGCTGGGCAAGGAAGTGGACCTGGTGCTCGAGGGGCGTGACCTGGAAGTCGATCGTTCGCTGCTCGACGAACTGAGTGATCCGTTGCTGCACCTGCTGCGCAACGCGGTGGATCACGGCCTGGAGCGGCCCAGCGAGCGTCGCGCCGCCGGCAAGGAGCCGCGCGGTCGGTTGGTGGTGCGCGCGGTGCGCGACGGGTCGATGGTGGCGGTGACGGTGGCCGACGACGGGCGCGGCGTGGATCGCGCGCGTGTCGCCGCCACCGCCACCGGCCAGGGCGTGGTGGGCGCCGAGGCGATGGCCGATGACGATCACGGCCTGCTGCAGCTGCTGGCGCGGCCGGGCCTCACCACCGCATCGGAAGTCACCGCACTGTCGGGTCGTGGCGTGGGTGTGGATGCCGTCGTGACGCGCGTGAAGGGGCTGGGCGGACGGCTCGACCTCGCCACCGCCACCGGGGCGGGCACTGCCGTCACCATCCGGCTGCCGCTCAGTGTGGCGCTGCTCCGCGCACTGCTGGTGCGGGTGGCCGGCGAGACCTACGCCATCCCGCTGGTGTCGGTGCACGCCACCCATCTCGCCTCCGCCTTCCGCGAGGTCAATGCGCCCTTGCCGCGCATCGTCACCATCGATGGCGAGCGACTCCGCAATGTGAGTTTGCGCTCACATCTCGGCCTGCCGGATGCCGATGACGTTTCGGGCCATCTGGTCGTCCTCGAGGGAGCCGCTGGGCGGGTGGCGCTGCAGGTGGACGCCTGCACGGCGCAGCAGGAGATCGTCGTCAAGCCGTTGCAGAAGGTGCGCGGTGCGGCATCGATGTTCAGCGGCGGCACGATCCTCCCTGACGGTACGCCGTCGCTCATTCTGGACATCAACACGCTGCCCTGATGCTGGCCATTCGCGACGTCCGCAGTCTGAAGCCCGAGCAACTCGATGCGCTCCGCGAAGTCGCGAACATCGGGGCCGGCCATGCCGCCACCGCCCTCTCCACCATGACGGGGCAGGCGATCATGATCAACGTGCCGACGATCTCCATCGCGCGTCTCGACGAGGTGCCGGGCCAGGTGGTGGCGAACCCGGAGGATGCGGTGGCGGTGGTGCTGCTGCAGATGCTCGGCGACCTCACCGGCCGCTCGATCCTCGTCTTCCCCGAGCACACCGCCTGCCGGCTCTCGGAGATGATGCTGCAGCGGCCGCGCGGATCGTCGCCGTCCATCACGGCGCTCGAGCAGAGTGCGCTCAAGGAATGCGGCAACATCCTCAGCGGCGCCTACCTCAATGCGCTCGCCGACTTCATGCACCTGATGCTGCTGCCCTCGCCGCCTCTGCTGGCGGTGGACATGGCCAGCGCCGTGCTGAGCTCCGCCTTCCTGCAGTTCGGCGATGGGCGTGACGTGGTGTTCTGTGTGGAAAGCGAGTTCATGATGCGCGACGACGGCGAGGCACTGCGCGGCTACTTCCTGCTGCTGCCCGACACCGGATCGCTGCAGAGAATCCTGCAGGCGATCAACCTCGCCTGATCGTCGGCGTCGGAGCCGTCGGATGTCGATGACCCCGCAGGCCGTGCCGGTGCTGTCGATCCGCGAGGCGGACCGGCTGCGTGCCGTGGCACGGCGTGTCCCCGCGCTCAACGCCGGGGCGCAGAACAACTGCGGCGTGATGCTCGCGCGTCGCGGCCTCGCCCACGAGGCCGCGGCCTGTTTCGAGCGCGCGCTGGACGTGGACGCACGGATGTCGCTGGCCGCGCAGAACCTGCAGCAGCTGGCGGCGCGCACCACGGTGGACGGCGAGCGCGTGCAGCGCCTCACCGACCTGCTGCGGCAGCATCCCCACGACGTCGACACCGCGCTTGCACTGGGCAAGTGGCACGCGCGCCTCGGTCGTCCCGCGGACGCCGCCACGGTGCTGGGCGAGCTGCTCGATCGCACACCCGATGACCTCACCGCGTTGCGCGAGATGGCGCTGGTGGAGCAGGCACTCGGCTATCCCGATCGCGCCTCGGCCTGGCTCGACCGCGCACTCGGCATTGCTCCCGGGAACGTTGCGCTGCATGCGCTGTCCGGCGAGATCCTCTATCGCCGCGGCAAGACCGAGGCGGCCAAGAAGGTGCTCGAACACGCGCTCTCCATCGACGAGTCGGCGGCCTGGCCGCAGCACCTGCTGGCCTTCGTGCTGGGTGACATGGGCGAACTGGCGGGCGCCCAGGCGGCCGCGCAGCGCGCCCTGCAGCTCGATCCGAGCCTGGCGCGTGTGGACATGAACCTCACGCTCGACGCGCGCACGGTGAAGCCGGTCGCGCGCAGCGATGGTGACAGTGAAGGCCGCACGCACCTGAACCTCGGCATCGCGTACCGCAACACCGGCTATCTCGATCAGGCACTGAGCGCGTTCGAGACGGCGCTCAATCGCGGCGAACCGGCCGCCCAGGTGCACACCGCCATCGCCGAGACACACCAGCTGCGTGAGCAGTGGGCGCTGGCCGGTGAGGCGTACGGCGCAGCGGCGGCAGCGCAGCCCGGCGATCCGGTGCCGCTGGTGGCACGGGCTGCGATGCTGGTGCGCCAGGGCGACCTGGTCGACGCGCGGGTCGCGGTGCAGCAGGCGATCACCTGCGGTGGCGAGATGGACAGCGCGTTCCTGATCCTCGGCATCATCGAGTCGCTGGAGAACCGCGCCTCCGAGGCGCTGCATGCCTTCCAGCGGGTGCGCGGTCCGGCGCGCCTGGAACTGGCGGCGCGCCTCAATGCCGCGTGGGTGATGCGCCAGCTCGGTCGGCATGCCGAGTGCCTGGAAGGATTCCGGCGCGTGACGGAAGCCGATCCGGAGAATGCGCGGGCGTGGATCGGCGTCGGTGTCGCGTTCAGTGAACTGCGTCGCCTGCACGAAGCGTGTAGTGCGTTCGAGCGCGCCGCTGCATTGGCTCCCGACAGTGCCGACGCGGCGTACCATCTCGCCTTCACGCTCTCGCAACTCGGTCGCTATCAGGATGGTGTGCGGGCCATGAAGCGCGCGATGGGCTTCGACACCGAGTTCGCGCCGTTCCGCTTCCTCATGGTGCTGGAGCCGGAGCTGCCCGATCTGGTGCTCGAAGTGGTCGCCAACGATGCCGTCAACGGCGACGCGATGGCGCTGATGATGCTCAGCGGCGCGGCGCGACCGAACCAGACGTCCGAACACAGCGTGGTGATGACCGGGCGCACGCCGGCTGCGCCGTTGCGCGAGGCTGTCCCGGCACCGGCGGTTGGCGAGCCACGTCGCACACCGCTCGGCGCCTGGGTGGCGCTGCGCCGTGGTGGCACGCCCGTGTCGCAGTCGGGGGTCAATCATCGCGTGGCGCGGCGGACACCGGTGATGCCGTTCGTGCGCGTCACCGCGCCAGCGGTCGCACCGGTTGCTCCCACGCCTGAGATCACGCGCCGCGTGCCCGTGCTCACGCAAACGCATGCGCCGCTGGCCCCCGCCGTCGCCCGCAGTGCCGAGAGTGCGTTGCGAATGGCGCTGACCGGCGATCCGGATCTGGCGCAGGTGCGCGTGGGCCTGGCCACCATCCTGCGCGAGGATGGTCGCGTGCAGGAAGCGGAGCAGGAGTTGATCCGCGCGCTGGAAAGTGTGCCGACGTTCCACGACGCCGCGCGGGCGCTGGCCGAACTGCGCGTGGACATGGGCCGTCCCAGTGACGCCATGCAGGCGCTGGTGCGCCCGCTTCGCGCCAATCCGCGTGACGCCGACCTGCTGGTGGCGCTCGCCGAGGCGCTGCTGGCACTTGGCCGCGAGGAGCAGGCGCTGTCGGCCATCGCGCGCGGTGCCGCCGTCGCACCCGATCATGCCGGTGTGCGCACGCTGCAGGGATTGATGGCGCTGCGCAGTGGACGTGAGGCAGAGGCGATCCACCACTGGCGGGTGGCGTCGGCCAGCACGGTCGATGATCGCTGGTCCACGCGGGCGCGAATCGCACTGGCCGAACACGATGATGCGGCGGTGCCGCAGACACCGGTGACGCTTGGTTCCGTGCGTTTGGTGCACGGCTGATGGCACTCGAAGGCGCGCTGCGCGACCTTGGCCTCGCCGAGGTGATCCAGTTGCTGGCCAGTGGGCGTCGCACCGGCGCGTTGCGGGTATCCGGTGGCGCCGGCGCACGCGGTGCGATCCTGCGGTTTGCCGACGGTGCGATCACGGCCGGTCGATGGGACGATGAGCCTGAGCCGCTGCTCAGCGCATTGTCACAGTCGGGCATGGCGGATGCCGACGATCGTGTCGCCGCCGCCACCTGGGCCAGTCAGCAATCGCCGCCCCGCTCACTGGTCGATGGCTTGGTGGAGACTGGCGCGATCAGCGCGCGCACCCGTGACACGGTGGCACGCCGCCTGATCGACGACCTCTGCTTCGAACTCACCACCTTCGCCGAAGGCTCGTTCTCGTTCACCGACGGCGAGTCGGTGAGCACGCTGGAGCCGACCACCACGCTGCATCTCTCCGGCGAGGAGCTGTTCCTCGATGCCGCACGCCGCCGCGACGAGTGGCCGGCGATCGAGAGCCGGATCGGATCGCTCGGTGCCGTGCCGGTGGTGTGTGATTGTGATGGCGATGGTGAACTGGCGGTGCCGGCCGATGGCTGGCGTGTGCTGTCGTGCATCGACGGTTGTCGCACGGTGCGACAGGTGGCATCGGCGGCCGGCATGCGGGTGTTCGAGACGGCGCGCTGGGTGTCACGCTGGACGGCGCTGGGCGTGCTGACCACCGATGCACATGCCGCCTCCACCGGCACCGACGACGATACCGTCGGCGTGGCGCAGCTCACCGCGCAGGCACGGCGGGCCCTGGCCGAGTCGCGGTTCGAGATCGCGCTGGCCGCGGCGCGCACCGCGATCGGGCACGCGCCGCGCAGTGCGGCGGCCCACGTGCTGGCCGGACGCGCCCTGCTGGGCCTCGGCCGCGCGGATGACTGGGCCGAGGAGATCCGCCTGGCGGTGCAACTCGATCCGCTGCTGCCGGAGGCACAGGAGCAGTTCGGGTACGTGGCGGCCCGGCGCGGCGAGTACGCGGCGGCACTGAACGCGTGGGAGCACTATCTTGAGGCTGCACCCACGGCGCCGGACGCGCCGAAGGTGCGAATCGCTCGCGATGCTGCGGCCCAACTCCAGGAACTGATTTCCGCACATGCCGGCAGCTGACGACATCCGCCGTTGGAGCAACGAACTCGCCACCGATCCTCAAAGCCTCGCCTTTGCGGACCTGGCCGAGGCGTTGCGCCAGCAGGGCGACCTCGAGACCGCCGAGCGACTCGCCTCGCGCGGCCTCGACCGGCATCCCACCCACGGACCGGCCCTGGGTGTGATGGCCCGCATCGCCGAGGCGCGCGGTGACCTCACGTCGGCCGCCGGCTATTGGGAGCGTGCGCGGCTGCACAACCCGACGCCGAACACCGGGGCCGCCAACGGCAGCGTGGCGTCGCCGCGCACCAACGGGCATGGGGACGCGCAGGTGCCGGCCGGTAGTCGGCTGACGGGTGCGGCGTATCCGACCGCGAGCTACGCTGCGGTGCCGGCGTTCTCGGTGACCATCGCCGTGCCGCCGCCGCGACCGGAGGTGGTGCGCTCGCTGGTGGCGGATGCCGACGGCCTGTTGCTCGCCAGTCCGCAGCCCAGTGACGACATGGCGGTGCTGGAAGCGATGGCGGCCGCCGTGGCGGGGGTCGGTGACGATGCGGCGCGTGCCATGAAGCACCTGAACCTCGGCACCTGGCACGCGCTGGTGCTGGAAACGGGTGGCGATTCGCTGGCGCTGGCACCGGCCCCGAATGGATCACTGACGGTGCTCAGCGTCGCGCCACACGTGCCGATCGGCCGCGTGCGTGCATTGCTGCGGGTGGCGACGGCCCGTGCCGCCGCCGACGGCTTCTGAGGGACGACGGCATGGCCCAATACGACGTCGTCGTGGATGAACTGATGCACACCGCCGGTGTGCACGCGGCGCTGATCGTGTCGCGGGTGGATGGCATCGTGATCGATGGCAACGTGCACGTCGGCACCGACGCCGATGCCATCGCCGCACTGGCGGCGCGACTCTACGGTCGTGCGGCATTGGCCGCCACCGCCGCCGACGGCACCGAGCCCGGTTTCCTGCATCTGGAAGGTGAGCGGGGACGGGTCTGTGCGGTGCCGCAGGGCGACCTGTTGCTGGTCACCGTCGCCGAACCGTGGGCCAATCTTGGCCTGCTGCGGCTGACCATGCGACGGCTGGCACAGAAGCTCGGCTGACGTCGCGGTCCGTGCGGCCGGGCGGTTGGCCACGCATCGTCGGTGGCTGGCGGCCTCGAGTGCCGAATCGCTGAGCTAGTCGTCGTTGGCTGGACACCGCCGACACATGAAACTCGATCAACGCCTCCGCTTCGACACCTTCGTCACTGGCTCGTCCAACCGCCTCGCCGTAGCCGCCGCCAAGGCGGTCGCCGATGCGCCGGGCGTGCTGTACAACCCGCTGTTCGTGTACGGCGCGTCCGGCCTCGGCAAGACGCACCTGATGCACGCGGTGGGCCACTCCGCGCGCGACAAGCAGCCCACGCTGGGCGTGGAATACGTCGCACTCGATGACTACATGGAGGAGTTCCACCAGGCACTGCAAGGCGGCCGGCTGGACACCTTCAAGAAGCGCTACGAGTCTGCCGGCGTGCTGCTGCTCGACGACGTGCAGTTCCTCACCGGCCGTGCCGAGGTGCAGGGCGAGCTGCTGCGCCTCTTCAACGTGCTGCAGGGACGCGGCACGCAGATCGTGATGACCAGCGATCGTCCACCCGATGAGATCACCGACGTCACCGACCGGCTGCTGACGCGGCTCACCGGTGGCCTGATCGTGGACGTCGGCATTCCCGACTACGAGACGCGCGTTGCGATCCTGCAGAAGCTGCAGGGAGAGCGCACGCTGCGATTCCGCGACGGCGTGCTGGAAGAGCTGGCCCGGGTCGACTTCTCGAACATCCGCGAATTGCAGGGCGGCTTGAATCGCCTGCTCGCGCATCAGGGCATGAGCGACGCCGCGATCGGCATCTCCGACGTGCGGCGCCTCGTTGGTGCGCGCCTCACGCCGCTCGCCACGCCCGCCAGCCTGAGCGAGTACGAACAGCAGACGCGCCGCACCGGTGGTGACTTCGACACGTTCGTGCAGGAAGTCTCCACGGCCGTGGTGGAGCAGGTGGAGGAGTGGCGTGTGCGACTGGCCGATGCCGCCGCACGCTGGCGCGCCGAAGGCATCAGCGTGGCCGTGCTCGAGCGCGCGCTGCAGCTGCGTGAGTCGCCCGATGTCGAAGGGCTGCTGGCGACCTTCGGTGCGGCCGTCGAATACCTGCGCGACCTCGAGCGCCAGGGATCAGCCGCCGACAGCGCACTCTCCGGCCACGCCATCTTCCGCGACCCGGAACGCGTCAAGGAAGCGCACGCGATGGTGCAGCAGGCAGTGGCATCCATCGAGCCGCCGCCGCGCCCGGAGCTCGCCTACAGCTTCGACCGACTGCACGAAGGCAAGGCCAACCAGCTGGCGCTGCGCGCCGCACGCGCGGTGGTCGCCGCGCCCGGCACGCAGTTCGTGCCACTCGTGATCACCGGTCCCGCCGGCAGCGGACGCACGCACCTGCTGCATGCGATCGGCAATGGCCTGATCGCCGGTGGTGTGCAGACTGTCGCCTGCGTTTCGGCATTCACGTTCGCCGAGCAGCTCATCACCGCGCTGCGGGAAGGCGCGGTGGAGAAGTGGCGCGCGCGCTACCGCAACGCCGGTGCGCTGCTGCTCGACGACATCGAGGCGGTGGCAGGGAAGGAGCGCACGCAGGACGAACTGTTCCACCTCTTCAACGCATTGCAGAGCGCCGGCCGCCAGGTGGTGCTCACCTCGTCGGTGCCGCCGAACCAGCTGGCGACACTCGAGGATCGGTTGCGCACGCGATTCGCGCAGGGACTGATCGTGGAGCTGGGCAGTCCCGACCAGCCACAGCGCGCAGCCGTGATCGCGCATTTCTTCGCGTCGCATCACACACCGGTCGCAACCGCGGTGATCGCGCAGCTCGCCGAGCGACCGGCTCGTTCGATCGGCGATGTGGTCAGTATTGCGCGGCGGCTGCACGCCGCCGCCACGCTGGCTGGCGCGCCGATCACGTCGGCGTTCGTGGCCGCGGAACTGGATGGTGCCGTGGCGCCCCGCCGCGGCCTCAAGCACCTCATGGGCGACCCGGAAAACTTCGTGCATCGCTGGCCCGACCTCACCGCCCGGCTGATCGAGGACGCCGACTGATGGCCATTCGCGGTAGCCTCAGGGAAGCCAGCTTTCCCGACGTGTTGCAGTTGCTTGCCCTCGGCCAGAAGACCGGCTGCCTGAGCATCGTGGACGGCACCAAGTTCGGGTCGGTGTTCTTCAAGCAGGGCAAGATTTCGTTCGGCGCGATCGTCAACCGGCGCGATCGCCTCGGCGACTCGCTGGTCAAGCGTGGCCACATCACCAAGGAGCAGCTCGAGGAAGCGTTGCGCATGCAGGTCACGCAGCCCGGCCGGCGCGTTGGGGAATTGCTGGTCGAAGCTGGATTCGTGCCGCGTGACGTGGTGGAGAAGGAGTTGCGCAGCCTGGTGGAGGAGGCGGTGTTCTCGCTCTTCACCTGGACGCAGGGCAGCTGGACCTTCGAACCCGACGTGCATCCCGACGGCCGGCAGCTGATGCAGCCCGTCAATCCCGAGTCGCTGCTGATGGAAGGGGCACGACGGGTGGACGAGTGGACGCTGGTGGAACGTCGCTTCCCGAACTTCGATCTCGTCTTCGACATCGACGCCGCGCGCGCCGGCCACTCCGCGCCGCTCAGTGGCGAGCTGGCGGAGGTGGCGCACCTGCTGGATGGTCGCCGCAGCATTCGCGACGTCATCGAGCGCTCGGGCCTCGGTGAGTTCACGGTCGGCAAGGCGATGTACGAACTGTCGTCGCAAGGACTGCTGGTGCAGGTGGCGAACGCCGAGGCCTTGCGCGCAGACGACTCGGATCTCGGTGCGGGTGCCGCCGAGAAGGCGCTCAAGCTGGGTCTCGCGCTGGCGAAGGCCGGCATGATCGACGACTCGGCGCGGGAATTTCGCAAGGTGGTCGAGGCCTCGCCGAACGATCCCATCGCGCGCCATCAACTCGGATTGCTCGCGCTGCGCCAGGGCGAGTGGGATGATGCGGTGGGTTGGCTGGAACCGTTGGCGCACCTCGACGATGCCACGCCGACGATGCTGCACCATCTGGCGCTCGCCTACGAAGGCCTCGGTCGCGAGCTGGAAGCTGCGCGCACGCTGGAGCGTGTCGTGCAGACCGGTGCGCCGCTCTCGCCGCAGGTCGAGCTGTCGCGCGCACTGCACGCCTTCCGCCTCGGCGATTACGTACGCGCCGACCAGCTCCTGGCGTCCTCACGCACCCGGTTCGATGGCGATGCGCCGCCGGCGGTGTGGTTCCATTGCGCGTCACTGAACGCCGCCGCGCGCGACGATGCCGACCAGGCGCAGGCGCTGCTCGAGGAGGGCATCCGCACGCATCCGTCGGTGGGTGTGCTGCACGCCAACTACGCGGCGCTGATGCTCACGCGCGGTGCCCTCACGGCGGCAGCGGCCGCAGTGGAGCGGGGGATGTTGCATGCGGCCAACCTGGCGCCATTCCAGAAGACCGTCGGCGATCTCGCGTATCGTGTCGCGCGCTTCGATGATGCGATGGAATCGTACCAACGCGCGGTGCGGCTCGAGCCGGCGCTCGGCCCGGACATCTACCTGAAACTTGGTGAGCTGCGTTACCAGCGTGGTGAAGTGACGGAATCGCAGCGCTGCTGGGATCGCGTGTTGGAGCTGGACCCCGGCAACCGGCAGGCACAGGTCAGCCTCGACGCCATCCGGCGCGCATCGTGACCGGCACCGCACTCTCACCGGCGAGCGAAGCTGCGCCGGTGACCATCGTGACTGTGGGCATGGGTGAAAGCCGGCTGGCCGGACGATCCACCCTGCTGCGCACGGTGGGACTGGGCTCCTGCCTGGCGATCATCATTTTCGCGCCTGGACAGCAGCTGGCCGCGATGGCGCACTGCCTGTTGCCCACCAGTTTCGACGGCGACGGCGAACCGACACGCTACGTGGACACTGCGGTCCCACAGCTGCTGGCGACCCTCAGGGCTGCGGGCGGCGCGGAGCCGTTCACCGCCACGCTGGTCGGCGGCGCCTCCATGTTTCCGGGACTGACCGCCGGCGTCGCGCGCGACATTGCGGGGGACAACATCGTCGCGGCACGAGCCATGCTGTCGAACTCTGCCGTACCGATCCGCTCGGAGGATGTCGGTGGCCACGTGGGCCGATCCGTGGTGGCCGACCCGGCGACCCAGCGTGTCATGGTGCACACCATTCGCGAGGGCGACCGATGTCTGTGATCGTGCCGACGAAACCGATAATCTCCTGCCCGCGCGTCGTGAACGCCCGGCCGGTGGTCCGGAGTCGCCTCGGCATCCTTCAGGAGCGGTCGTGACCATTTTACCTCCCTCGGCCGAGGACGCGCTCAGTCCCCTGCGTGCACAGGTGGACGAACTGGCACGCGCGCTGGCCGCCGGCGCGGGTTCGGCTGCCGACGGTGTCCAGATCAAGCAGCGCATCTTCCTGCTGCATCGCTCGGTGGAGCAACACGCCCAGCTCGTGGAAACGCTGCAGGGCGAGGTCCGGGCGCTGGTGGACGGCTGGAAAGAGACCTACGCCGGCAGCACTCCGACGGCATCGGCTTCGATTCCGGCGACGCCACGGGCTGACGCCGCTCCCCTCGGCGGCACCATGCAGGCCGTGACGCCGGCGTCGGCTCCTGCGGTCCGCGTGATGACGCCGGCCGTGGTGACCGCAGTGCTGGAGCCCGAGGAGCCGACGCCGTCGGTCGCGCCGGTGCTGGAGGTGGCTGCCGCGCTCCCAGACTCCGCCCAGCCGGTGCCGGTCGTGACGCCGGCGCACGCACGTCCCGGCGTCGGGGCGCCGATGGCTGGACAGCCACGCGTGATCGACGAACTGAATGCGTCCACCTTCGTCGAGCGCGGCTGGAGTCGCATCGCCACCGGTGATTTCGTCGGAGCCGAGGAAGCGTTGGACAAGGCGCTGGCATTGAACCCCGGTGACCCGAACGCCGAGACGCTGCTGGGCTGGGCGCAGCTGGGACAGGGGCGGCTGGACGAAGCGGTGGCGATCTTCGCGCAGGTGCTGCAGCGGGCGCCGGATCACGCGCTGGCGCTCATGAACGTCGGCTGCGTGCACCTGCGTCGCGGTGAGCATGCCCTCGCGATCGAGAACCTCACCGCGGCCATCGCCTTCGACTCCGACCGCAAGGCGTCGCTGTACGCTCGCTACCACCTGGGCCTGACGTACTTCGCGCAGGAGCAGTATGCCGAGTCGATCGGGGAATTGCTGCGGGCGATCGATCTGGGGCCGAACCTCATCGAGGCGCGTTTCGAGCTCGGGCGGGTATTCTGGTTTGCCGACCGGACCGACGACGCAATCGCGGCGTGGCGCAAGGGTGCGGAGCTGAACAAGTTCAACCCATGGAGTGCGCGCTGCCGCGACATGCTGTCGACCATTGCCGATGGGGGCGTACCCTCGCGCGTCGGCTGACGCGTGCCTGGGCCGCGCTGCTGCTGCTCGCGGCGGCGCTGACGGGCCTCGGCACCACGGTGCATGCGGCGCCACCTGGGGCGCTGCGCATCGATCGTGGCCGCTTCACCGTGATCCACTATCCAACCGACGCCGCGCTGGCTGCGGCGGCCCTCGATGCCGCCGTCACGCGCGACTCGTTTCCGTTCCTGCCGCGATCCTCGTCACGCATCGTGATCATGATCGCACCGGATGCCGCCACCTTCCGTGAGTGGGCCGGACAGGCCGACTTCCCGTGGGCGGCGGCGCTCGCGTTCGTGGAGCAGCGGCGTGTGGTGATGCAGGGGCGGAGCGCCAACTCCGGGGCGGGCAGCCCGCTGCAGGTGCTGCGGCACGAGTTGGCGCACATCGCGTTGCACGACCATCTCGGTGCGCTGGCGCCTCGCTGGTTCGAGGAAGGCTACGCCAGCTATGCCGCCGGTGAGGAACGCACCGACAACTTCCTGTCCGCCAATGCCGCGCTGGTGTTCCGCGGGATGCCATCGCTGGCGGCCCTCGATACGCTGCTGGCCAACCGGCGCGGCACCGATGCGCGCGCCGGGTACGCGCTGGCGTTGCGTGCCGTGTCGGACCTGGCGGCCATGGACCGCGAGCGCGGCCTGGCGCCACTGTTCGCGGCGTGGAAGGAACGTGGCAGCTTCGACCTCGCGATGCGTCGCGCCTACGCGCAGACCTCCGACGACTTCGAGCGCGACTGGCGGCGACGCACCCGCTGGCAGTTCGCGTTCCTCGCGGTGGCGGTGAACTCGGCGATGGGCGGCCTGGTGCTGGTGGCGATGCTGGTGCCACTGTACCGCGCGCGACGTCGCCGGCAGCAGCAGCGGCTGGACGAGATGCGGCGGCGCGAGGCGATCACCGAGGCCGCCATGCGCAGCGCGGCGCTCGACGACATGCTCCAGTCCATCGGTCCGGCCGAGCCGGTGCCACGTGGCCCCGATGCTTGACCCGTCCGAGCGCCTCGCGTAGCCTGAGACTCCTATGGCCATCTCTGAAACCGAAACCGCGCGACGTCCACTGCTCTGGTGGGGCCTCGCTGCTGCTGCATTGATCCTCGGCTACGCCGATCTCGCACGGGGCGGTACAACGTTTGCCCCGGTACTGCTCGTAGTGGGATACTGTGTGCTGGTCCCGATCGCGATCCTGAAGTAGTCGGGCTGTCGGCGCGCGCCGATGCGGGCGTGCGAACGTTACGATCTGGTTAAGTGCATGTGCGACGCCGACTTCGTCGCCGGTACGCGCTTGCCCTCGTTACCGGCGGCGGGCACTTTTCCGTTCGAGGGACACTACTACCGCATGCAGTTCGACATGGTCGAATGCAGAGAGGTAGGCAGTCCGTCGGGCGAATAGCTCAGCTGGTTAGAGCACCTGTCTTACACACAGGGGGTCGGGGGTTCGAATCCCTCTTCGCCCACCTGCAGATCTCAGGGCTGGCGCACGACGCGACAGTTCAATTGGCATCACCATCGTGGAGGTCGTAAGTGAGCGTTCGGATTCCTCAGATCGCGTGGCTCGGTCTCGTCGCCGGCACCATGACCTGCGTGCTCGAAGCGCAGGTGGCTCGGGCACCCGACCCCAACACGCCGCGGATGATGGTGCTGACGTTCCGCTCCGCGACGCCGGGCAATTCCGGCGTCCAGGCAGCCGACGCAGTGCGTGGCCGCATGAGCAGCGAAGTGCCGTACAAGCAGCTCTGGCAGATCCCGAACACCGAGATCAATGCGGTGCTCGAGGCGTCTGGCTACCGCAAGGACGAGCCGCTGTCGTCCAACGACGCCCGCGAACTCGGTCGCCAGTTGCGCGCCGACGAGTTCGTTCAGGGTACGGTCCGCCGTGAAGGTGAGGCGTGGCGCATCGAGGCCACCCTGCACCTCGTCCGCGACCCGTCGCTGGCCCAGCCGCTCACCGTCGCCACCGGTGCCAAGGCCGGTGACGCCGCCAAGCTGGTCGCCGCTGAGTTGGTCGAGGCGCGCAAGCAGCTGACGCCTGAGCGCAACTGCATCAATGCCGCCCGCGACAAGAACTGGGACAAGGCCATGGCGTCGGCCAAGGAAGGCATCGCGCTCTTCCCGAAGGCTACCATCGCCCGCACCTGTCTCCTGAACGCGCTGTTCGAGACCAAGGCGACCGACGAAGTGCAGCTCGCCATGGCCGAGGAAATCCTGGCGCTCGATGGGCGCAGCCGTCGCGCCCTGTCCATCGCCGGTGACATCTACCGTCGCCGCAACCTCGCCAACCCGAAGGACACGGCCAACGCCAACAAGATGATCCAGGCCTACACGGGCCTGATCGCAGCCGACCCCACCAACACCCGCCTGGTGGAAGACGTGACCAAGGCGATTGCCGGTGCCGGCAACCCCGGCGTGGCGCTGCCGATCATCCGGAAGGCCGTCGAGGACAACCCGGGCGACGCGGCGCTGATGCGCACGCAGTTCCTGGTGGAACTGGCTGCCCGCGAGACCAAGGCTGCCCTGACCACCGGTGCTGCGCTGGTCGCGCTCGACACCGCCATGGCCGACACCAGCTACTACTTCCGCATGGCCGCCGCCTACCAGGCCGACAGCCAGCCGGCCAAGGCCGCCGAGGAGATTGCCAAGGGCGTCGCCAAGTTCCCCGACAACGCCAGCCTGCTGGTGGTGAGTGCACAGGCGCAGCGCACGGCTGGCCAGACGCAGCAGGCTATCGAAACGCTGAAGAAGGCGCTGGCGATGGATGCCAACGTCGAGAAGGGGCGGCTCCAGCTGGCGCAGCTGTATGCGGAACTCAAGCAGCCCGACAGCGCCTACGCGGCTCTGGTGGCGGCAGACAAGGGTGCAGACAGTGTGCTGGTGGGTGACGTGGCGCTCGACCTGGGCAACAAGGCGCAGCGCGAACTGGCCACCAACACGGCCGCTACCGAAGCCGACTACGTCAGCACGGTGAACTTCCTCACGCTGGCCGACGCCAACGCCACCAGCGCCGAGCGTCGTCAGCAGGCCAAGTTCCTGCTCGGTGCCGTGTCGGTGCGTCGCGGTCAGGCGCTGCTCAAGGCGGGCGGTGAGACCCGCAACTGCGCGATGGTCAAGCAGGCGTCGGAGCAGTTCGCGATCGCACAGGTCAACGTGCCGGCGGGTGGCCGATTCGCCCCGCAGGCCGCCGGCCAGCTGATGCAGGCACTCGGCCAGCTCATGCCGGCCGCTGCGCAGACGGAAAAGGCGGTCTGCAAGTAAGGCCGCAACACACACCTGCAGTGACCAGCGCCCGCCGTCTCCAGACGGCGGGCGCTGTGCATTTCTTCCACGGCCGCGCTGGTTGGCGACTGCACTAGATTGCGCTCGCTGCCCACCCCAGCCCGCCTGCATGATGGCTTCACCCGAGCCCGAGACCACCAGTACCTTCGCGACGGCGTACCACGCCCCCGTGCTGGTAGACGCCGTGCTGGCAGCGTGCGCGTCCGCCGTCACCGTGCTGGACGGCACGCTGGGCGGCGGAGGGCACACGGCGGCTCTGCTGGCGACGGGCAAGCGGGTGACCGCCCTCGATCGTGATCCGGCGGCCATCGCGGTGGCCAGCGCGCGACTCGGTGACGCACTCGCCATCGGGTCACTCGACATCGTGCAGTGCAACTACGCCGATGTGGACACGGTGCCGGCGCTCGCCGGGCGCGTGTTCGACGCCATCCTGCTCGACCTCGGCGTGTCGTCGCGCCAGCTCGATGACGATACGCGCGGGTTCTCGTTTCGCGTCGGTGCGCCGCTCGACATGCGCATGGAAGCGCGTGGCCCGAGCGCGGCGGACTGGCTCAACACCGAGTCAGAGGATGTGCTCGTGCAGTCCTTCCGCGAGTACGGTGACGAGCCGCGCGCCAGTCGGCTGGCGCGGCAGGTGGTGGAGCGGCGCGCAGTGCGCCCATTCTCCGTCAGCGATGATTTCGTGAATGCCATTCGCGCCACACTCGGCGCGCGCTCCGGTCCGTCCGACTTTGCGCGCCTGTTTCAGGCGCTGCGCATCGCGGTCAACGATGAACTGGCGGGGCTGACGCGGGCGCTGCCGGCGCTGCGTGATCGCCTCGCGCCCGGTGGGCGTTTCCTGGTGATGGCCTACCACTCCGGTGAGGATCGGTTGGTGAAGCACGCCTTTCGCGACTGGAGCACCGCCTGCTCCTGTCCGCCCCGCGCGCCGTTCTGCCAGTGTGACGGCATCGCGCTCGGCACGCTGCACACACGCAAGGCCCTTGTCGCCGACGCCGGCGAGATTGCGCTCAACCCCCGCGCCCGCAGCGCGCATCTCCGCATATGGCAAAAAGCCGCGTAGCCCCGAGGCGCCGCGGGCGCACCACCGTCGCCGTCTTCCTGCTCGGCTTCCTGATCGTCACCGTGTGCGTCATCGCGCGCCGTTCCTGGGGCCAGGCGTTGCAGCGTGACCTGACTGGCATCGAACGCACGCGCACGCAACTGAGCGGTGAAGTGATCAAGCTCGAAGCCGACATCCGCTCGGCATCCAGTCGCAACAAGCTGGCGCCACTGGTGGAGGCCACGCTCGGCATGCGCGTGCCATCCGACACGCAGGTGATCGACCTGCAGGTGACGGAGGTGCCACATGTCGCTCCGTGAACGCCTCGGCGGCCTGCGCGACCGCTTCTCGCTGGTGGAGTGGGGTGTGTCGCTGTTCGCCGTCGCGATCGTGCTCAAGGCGGCCCACGTGCAGCTCCTGCACGGCGACGATTGGGAAGTGATCGCCGCCAAGCAGCAGACGCGCCTCGAGCGCCTGCCGGCGCCGCGCGGCCGCATGATCGACGCCACCGGCATGCCGCTGGTCGAGAGTCGCGAGCTGGTGTCGTTCAACATCGCACCGCGCGAGGTGCGCCGCGTGGATCGCGAGACGCTGCGGCGCACGCTGCAGCGGCTGCGGGCGCCGCAGCCGTATGCACGTCGCGCGCTGGACACCACCCGCAAGTGGGTGAACCTGCCCGGTCGCTATCCGGTCAGTGATGCCGGACCGCTGATCGGCATGCGTGGCGTCTACGCCAATTACGAGATGGCGCGCCTGATGGCGATCCAGTCGCGCGGTGTGCGCGCGGTGGTGGGTGGCCTGGACGGTGATCGTGCCATCAGTGGCCTGGAGCTGGCGCTCGACACATTGCTGCAAGGCGTCACCGGCTCGCGCCAGCTGATCAAGACGGGACGCGGTGACCGGCTCGAGTCGCCGGATGCGCCGATCGTGGCCCCGGTATCGGGTAGTGAACTGACACTGTCCATCAACTACGGCGTGCAGGACATCGCCGAACAGGCGCTCGAGCGCGCCGTCGCCACCAACGAGGCCGACGGCGGCGATGTGGTGGTGCTCGATCCGCGCACCGGCGAGATCGTCGCCCTCGCCAGCCGCACGCGCACCGGCGTGGCGACCAAGCTCACGGCCGTCACCGATCCCTACGAGCCCGGCTCTACGCTCAAGCCGTTCATCGTCGCGCAGCTGCTGTCCGACGGTCGTACCCGTCCCGATGAAGTCATCAACACCTTCAACGGCTCGCTGAACTATCGCGGCATCCGTCGGATCACCGATGCGCACGTCGCGCCACGCATGAGCGTCACCGAGGTGCTGGCGCAGTCCAGCAACATCGGCATCGTCACGCTGCGTGACCGGCTGAAGAATCGTGAACACTACGAACTGCTGCGCAACCTGGGCTTCGGGTCGTACACCGGCCTGTCGTATCCCGGGGAGTCGTCGGGACGCTTGCGGGCGCTCGGGCGCTGGGACCAGTACACGCCCTCCTCGCTGGCGATGGGATACGAGCTCACCGTCACGCCGCTGCAGCTGGCGCTGGCCTACGGCGCGATCGCCAACGACGGGGTGCTGATGGAGCCCACGCTGGTGCGCGAGATTCGCAATCCCGATGGCTCGATACGCTGGCGTCACCAGCCACGGATGGTGCGTCGCGTGTTCACGCCCGCGGTGGCGCAGGCGATGCGCGAGGTGCTCAAGCACACGATCACCGAAGGCACGGGACGCAGCGCGTCGCTGACCAAATTCGCGCTGGCCGGCAAGTCGGGCACCACGAAGCTGTTGCGCAATGGCAGCTACAACTCGGGTGACTACACCGCCAGCTTCGTCGGCCTCTTTCCGGCCGACGCACCACAGCTGGTGATCCTCGCCAAGCTCGATCGCCCGCGGGGCGGCCAGGTGTACGGCGGCCTGGTGGCGGCACCGATCCTCAAGGCCATCATCGAAGGGGCGTTCGCCTCCACGCGCACGGCCATCGATCGTCGTGCGCTTGCGGCGCAGGTCATTCCGTCACCGCCGCCGGATTCCATCATCGACACCACCGTCGTCACGCCGGTCACTGCCAGCGTGCGCGTCGCGCGGCGTGCGCGTCCCGATGTGGCCGACGGCGC
Organism: Gemmatimonadaceae bacterium; assembly: GCA_031369265.1. GTDB lineage: Bacteria > Gemmatimonadota > Gemmatimonadetes > Gemmatimonadales > Gemmatimonadaceae > JACMLX01. Next base: position 41,992 of record JANMON010000045.1, read on the forward strand.
CGTGCCGTACCTGATGGCGATCGCTCCATCGGTGCGACCGGCGCCGGCCGCGCCGCTGGCTCCGCGCGCCGTGCCTGCCGTCGCCGGTATGACGTTGCGCGACGCGTTGCTGACGTTGCATGAGCAGGGCTTCCGCGTGCTGGTCGATTCGCTGGCACCGGCGGGCACTTCACCCGCGGCGGGCACGCGCGTGTTGCCGGGGGCGGTGGTGCGCCTGCATCGCGCACCATGACGGTTCCGGTCTCGTCGTCGGTCATCACGGAGGCGCTGCGCCGCGCCGGCCTTCTACTCTCGGTGCAGGGTACGTTGCCCGCGAGGCTCGACCGCATCACGGATGACAGTCGCGCGGCAGCAGCTGGCGCACTGTTCGTCGCCGTGCGCGGCAGTGCGCGTGACGGGCACGCCTTCCTGCCGCAGGTGGAAGCGCAAGGCGCGGCGGCAGCGATCGTGGCCGATGCCGATGCCACCACGCTCCCCACGATCGTGGTCAGCGACACGCGTCGCGCCGTCGCCGTGGCGTCGGCGGCATGGTACGGCGAGCCGGCCCGCGCGCTGCGCCTGGTCGGCGTCACCGGAACCAACGGCAAGACCACGTCCACCAGCATGCTGCGCCACCTGCTGTCCGAGCCGGGTCGTGACGCCGCATCGATCGGCACACTCGGCGTGTTGCTCGGCTCCGCGGGCCATGTTCATCCGGGCGGGAGTGGGCTCACCACACCGGGCCCAGTGGAGTTGCAGCGACTCCTGCGCGCGTTGGTGGACGGCGGCGTGCAGTGGATCGCGATGGAAGCCAGCTCGCACGCGCTGCACCAGCATCGCCTCGATGGCCTGCGTTTCGACGCCGCGCTGTTCACGAACTTCACCCGCGATCATCTGGACTATCACGGGTCGATGGAGGCGTACTTCGCCGCCAAGGCCATGTTGCTCGGCCAGCTCACCAGCGACGGGTCGGTGATCACCAACGCCGACGATCGGGCGTGGAACGACCTGCCGGTCACGCTGCATCGCCGCCTGCGCTTCTCGGCCGGCGCCCACGTGGCCGACGTGTACGCGCGCCGCACCGAGTTCACCACCGTCGGCAGCACGTTCACCTTGCACGCGCCGGCCACCGATGCGGTGAAGGTGCAGCTGCCGTTGCTCGGCGACTTCCAGGTCGAGAATGCGGTCGGTGTGGCCGCGGCAGCGCTGGCGCTCGGCCTGCCACTGGCGTCGATCGCGCAGAAGCTGTCGTCGATGCCGCAGGTCTCGGGACGCCTCGAGCGCCTCAGCACCGCGCCCGCCGTGTTGCGAGACTACGCACATACGCCGGACGCCCTCGAGCGCGCGTTGCAGTCGGTACGCCCGTTCGCCAAAGGCCGCGTGATCGCGGTCTTCGGTGCCGGCGGCGATCGCGATCGCGGCAAGCGGCCCGAGATGGGCCGCGTCGCGGCGGAGCTGGCCGACGTGTGCATCGTCACCAGCGACAACCCGCGCACCGAGGATCCGTCGCGCATCATCGACGACATCGTGGCCGGCATGCCGGCGGCCAGTGTGGTGCGTGAGGAGGACCGCCGCGCGGCCATCGCCCAGGCGATTGCGATGGCCGGCCCCGACGACCTGGTATTGCTGGCCGGGAAGGGACACGAGACGTACCAGATTCGCGGCACCACCAGCTACCCGTTCGACGAGGCTGTGATCGTGGCCGAACTCACGGCGGGCCGATGACCGGCGCCCGCACTCCGCTCGCCAGCGACGTGCCGTTCACGGCCAGCGGCCGCGCCTTCTGGACCATGGATCGCGTGGCACAGGCGCTGGCCGCGTGCGCAACCGGGCCGTCGCCCGCTGGCGCGAGGGAGTTCGTCGCCGTCAGCACCGACACCCGCACCATCCGTGAGGGAACGCTGTTCGTCGCGCTCCGCGGTGAGCGCTACGATGCGCACGATTTCCTCACCGATGCGGTGCGCGCAGGTGCGTCGGCGCTGGTGGTCAGTGATGCCGTTCGCGCCGCGGGAGTCGGTGTGCCGGTGTACGTCGTCCGCGACACGCGCGTGGCGCTCGGTGCACTGGCGCGCTTCCGTCGTGAGGCGTGGGCGAAGCCGGTGATCGCCGTTGGCGGCTCCAACGGCAAGACGAGCACCAAGGCGATGCTGGCCGCGATGCTGGCCGGCGCCTACGACGTGCATGCCACCGTCGGCAACCTGAACAACGAGATCGGCGTGCCGCTCACGTTGCTGGCGCTGCCCGACGATGCCGACGTGGCGGTGATCGAGGCCGGCACCAACAGCCCCGGCGAGATCGCCCGACTGCGCGCGATCATCAATCCCGACGTCTCGGTGATCACGTCCATCGGCGAGGAGCATCTGGAAGGGTTCGGCGACCTCGCCGGTGTGTTGCGTGAGGAACTGGCGCTGACCGATGGCGTGCCAGTCGTCGTCACACCGTCGGCACATCCCGAAGTTGCCGCCGGTGTGACGGGTGCGGGGCAGCAAGTGGTGGTGGCCGGTCTCGATGACGGACACATGCAGCCGCTCACGTGGAGCATCCGTCCCGACGGCAGTGGCACGCTCACCTTCGCTGACGGTGAGCTGCAAGTGCCATTGCGCGGAGTGCACAACCTGCGCAACGCCATGCTGGCCGTGACGGTCGCGCGCGGGTTCGGCGTCACGCTCGAGCAGATGCAGTTCGGCCTCTCACGCATGGCGCAACCGTCCATGCGTGCTGCCGTGGACACCGTCGGCTCGGCGCTCCTCGTCAACGATGCATACAACGCCAACCCGCCGTCGATGCGTGCCGCCCTCGACCTGCTGGAGGCCGTGGGGCAGGGGCGCCCGCTGGTGGCGGTGCTGGGCTCGATGCGTGAACTGGGTGCCGGTGCCGACGCACTGCATGACGACATCGCCCGCGATGCGATTGGCCGCAAGCTGGCATTGATCGTCGGCATCGGCGACTTTGTCGCCGCGTTGCAGCGTGTGGCGCCGAACGATCCGCGCGTCATCGTCGCCGAGGATGCACCGCTGGCGGAAGCGGAACTGCTGCGCCGCGCGGCGCCGGACTCGGCGATCCTGCTCAAGGGATCGCGTGGTGCCCGACTCGAACGACTCGTCGCTCCAATCACCGCCTGGGCCACTTCGGCTACCTGACCTGCCACTTCACACGACGTGCTGTTCCATCTCCTCGCGCCGCTGCAACCGTACTGGGAACCATTCCGGCTGATTTACTACATCAGCTTCCGGGCCGTCGGCGCCGCCGTCACGGCGCTGCTGCTGGCGTTTCTCGTCGGGCCCATGATCATCGCGCGCCTGCGCGCGATGGCGTTGCACCAGATCGTGCGTGAGGGCACGCCGGATTCGCACGCCGCCAAGGGCACCACGCCGACGATGGGTGGCCTGATCATCCTCGCCGCCACGATCCTCCCCACGCTGCTCTGGGCGAAGCTCGACAACCGCTACGTCTTGCTGGCGCTTGGCGTCATGTGCTGGATGGGCGGCATCGGGTTCCTCGACGATTACCTCAAGCTCCGACAGAAGCGGCTCGGCATCAAGAACGAAGGCCTGGTGGAGCGCTACAAGCTCGCCGGACAGGTCGTGATCGGCGTCGCGCTCGGTCTTTATCTCTGGCTCGATCCCATCAGCACCCTGCCCGGTGCATCCACGACACTGCCGTTCTTCAAGTACGTGCTGATCGTACCGATGTCGATCGGGTTCGCCTGGACCTACGTGCCGTTCGTCACCTTCATCCTCACCGGCACCAGTAACGCGGTGAACTTCACCGACGGCCTCGATGGCCTGGCGGCGGGACTCTGCGCGATCGCGGCGGTCACCTTCGCCATCTACGCCTACGCCATGGGCCGCATCGACGTCAGCGGCTACCTGCAACTGTTCTACCTCCGCGGCGCCGGCGAGCTGACGATCTTCTGCGCCGCGATCTTCGGCGCGCTGATCGGCTTCCTCTGGTTCAACGCCTTCCCGGCGCAGGTGTTCATGGGTGACACCGGGTCTCTGGCGCTGGGCGGCGCCATCGGTGCCGTCGCCATTCTGCTCAAGAGCGAGTTCCTGCTGGCCATCGTCGGCGCCGTGTTCGTGGCCGAGATGGTGTCGGTGATCATCCAGCGCTACGTCTTCAAGTACCGCCGGCGGAAGTTCGGCGAGGAGTATGCGAAGAAGAACCGCGTCTTCCTCAAGGCGCCATTGCACCATCACTTCGAGATGAAGGGGTGGCCGGAGACGCAGGTGGTGGTGCGGTTCTGGATCCTTGGCATCCTCTGCGCGTTCCTCGCATTGGGTACGCTCAAGCTGCGATGAGCGACGCCCTGTTCACCCGGCTGGGTCGCGCACCGGGCGAGATCGCCGTGCTCGGGCTGGGGAAGTCGGGCGTGGCCGTCAGCGCGCTGCTGCGCCGCGAGGGCCACGCCGTGTACGCCTCCGACGGCGGCGCATCGGCGACGGTGCTGGCCAACGCGGATGCGCTGCGCGCGCTTGGCGCCGACGCACAGACCGGCGCGCACGACCTGGCTCGCATCGCGCGCGCGGCTGTGGTGGTGGCCAGTCCAGGGGTGCCGCCCAACGCGCCGCCGCTGGTGACCGCGACGACGCATGGCGTGCCGGTGATCGGTGAGCTGGAAGTGGCGCTGCAGGCCATGCCGGACTTGCGCTACATCGCCATCACCGGCACCAACGGCAAGACCACCACCACCGCGCTGGTCGGGCACATCCTGCGTGCGATGGTGCGCGCCGTGGACGCCGGCAACATCGGCACCGCGCTGGCCGAGTTCGCGCTGCAGGAGCCACCGCCCGACTGGGCCGCGCTCGAATGTTCGAGCTTCCAGCTGCACGACACGCCCGGAATCGCGCCGACGGTCGGAGTGGTCACCAACCTCAGTCCCGATCATCTCGATCGCTACCCGTCGATCGACGAGTACTACGCCGACAAGGCGCGCCTGTTCGCGAACGCCGACGCCCTGTCGCGCTGGGTGCTGAATGGTGACGACGACGAGGTGCTGCGCTTGTACGCGCGCCTCGGACGCGGTGACACGTTGCCTGGCCTCGTGCGCACGTTCCGCGTGGGCCAGGCGGCCGACGCCTGGTTCGAACGCCAGACCGGTTGGCTGCACCTGCTGGGCGAACCGCTGATGCCGCGCGCCGAGTTCACGCTGGTGGGGGATCACAACGTCGCCAATGCACTGGCGGCGGCGCTGGCGGTGGCGACGGCGCTGCCTGACGCGGACCAGCCGGCGCTCCGCGCCACCATCGCCGAGCAACTGCGCACCTTCCACGCGCTGCCGCACCGGTTGGAGCCCGTGCCCACGGATGACGGCCGGCTCTGGCTCAACGACTCCAAGGCCACCAACGTCAGCTCCACCATGGTCGCGGTGCAGGGGATGACGCGACCGTTCGTGCTGCTGCTCGGTGGACGGCACAAGGGTGAACCGTACACCGCACTCGCCGCACCATTCGCCGCATGCGGCAAGACCGTGATCGCATACGGTGAGGCGGCGGGTGACATCGTGCACGATCTCGAGTCGCTGGTGCCGGTGCAGCGCGTGGACGGCCCGTTCGACGCCGTGATCCAGCGCGCCCGCGCACTGACCGACGCAGGCGATGCGATCCTGCTCTCGCCGGCCTGCTCCAGCTACGACATGTTCCGCAATTACGAGGAACGCGGTGCCGCGTTCCGGACCCTCGCGCGCGGGAGCGCCGCATGACTGCCGCTGTCACCGTCGAGGTGGTTCGTGAACGCTGGCGCATGGGCGTCGAGGCGCGCGCACTGTTGCTGATCACCGCGATCCTGCTCGTGCTGGGCCTGGCCACGGTCTACAGCGCCACCGTGATCGTCGCCCAGCAGAAGAACCTCACGCCGTCGTATTACCTGGTGCGCCAGCTGGTCGGCGCCGGCACGGGTATCGTCGCCTTCGCGATCGCCGCCAAGGTGGATGCCGAGCGCTATCGGAAGTACGCCTGGCACATCATGATCGCGTCGCTGCTGGCGATGCTGGCCGTGCTGCTGATCTCGTCGAACGTGAACGGCTCCAAGCGGTTCCTCTTCAGTCACGCCGTGCAACCGTCCGAGTTCGCGAAGCTGGCGGTGATCATCTGGACGGCGATGCTGGCGGCCAAGAAGGGCGAGCAGCTGCGCCGGCTGGGGAAGGGACTGTTGCCGTTCTTCGCAGTGAACGGAGCGCTGGCGCTGCTCGCGATCCTCGAACCCGACGTTTCGGTGGCGCTGTTCTACATGGCGCTGATGGGGGCCATGCTCTTCGTCGCCGGGGCACGTGTCGGCCACTTCCTGCTGATTGGCCTGCTGGTCGTGCCGGTGCTCTGGAGCCGGATGAACGGCTACGTGAAGTGTCGCATCGCCGACTGGCACGATGGCCCGAAGGCCATCGGCTGTGCCCAAGACATCGACCTCCAGACGCGGCAATCGATGATCGCCATCGGCTCGGGCAAGATGTTCGGGGTCGGCTTCGGTGAGGGCCGGCAGCAGAGCGGTTTCCTGCCGTTCCAGAACACCGACTTCATCGGCTCGAACATCGGCGAGGAGTGGGGATTCGTCGGCCTGTTCACCGTCGTCGCCCTCTTCGGTGGCTACGCGTGGCTCGGTTTTCGTATCGCCCGTGATGCCCGCAGCCAATTCCTGCAGCTGGTCGCCGTCGGCCTCACGCTCACCACGGTCACCACCGCGTTCGTGCACCTGGCCGTGATCACGGGGCTCTTCCCCAACACGGGTCTGACGTTGCCGTTCATCTCGTACGGGCGCAGCAACCTGCTCATTTCGCTGATGATGACGGGCATCCTGGTGAATATCGGCAGCACCCGCGAGCGCGTTTACAGCGACGCGATGCCGGACCCGATTCTCGGACTCGGCGTCCGCTGATGCCGGGCGCCGGCACCTTTTACATCGCCGGCGGCGGCACCGGCGGACATCTCTACCCGGGGCTGGCGATCGCCGACGCGCTGGTCGCCCAGCGTCCCGATCTCGACCTGATGTTCATCGGCGCGCGCCGTGGGATCGAAGCCACGGTGCTGCCCACGACCCGCTGGCGCCACCAGTTGCTCGACCTGCACCCGCTCTAC
>JANMON010000065.1:0-31723 GCA_031369265.1 Gemmatimonadaceae bacterium
AGCGAACCCGCCGAGCCGTACACCGACGTCGTCGCCTCCCGACCGAGGTACCAGCCCAGCACGATCTTGCCGAGCACGAACAGGAACGCCGTCACCAGCGCACCGAAGCGCACGTCGCGCCACTCGATCTCCACGTCGGGCAGCACGCGGAAGATCGCACCGAAGAGCGCCGACACCACCAGGAACGAGATCACGCTGCTGAGTAGGCTCCAGAACAGTGCCGGCACCGGTACCACACGCGAGATCATGTCGCTCGCGATCTGCAGGCCGGTGGTGAGGATCAGGGAGGTCAGCATCAGGAATCCCACACCCAGCACCATCGAGAACGACTGGAAGCGATCGCGCAGCAGCGTCCGGATCACGCGGCCAGGCTTCTGCTGCACGCTCCAGACCGTGTTCAGCGCATCCTGCAGCTGCCCGAACACGCCGGTGGCGCCGAGGATCAGTACCAGCACGCCCGTGAGCGACGCGACCAGGTTCTCGCTTGGCTTGCGCGTGCGCAGCACCATCTCCTGCACCGCGTCGGCGGCACCGGCGCCGATGCTCGAGCGCAGGCTGCGGGCCAGCAGGCCACTGGCCGCCTCCTCACCGAACACCGTGCCCGCCACCGAGATGGCGATCAGTACCAGTGGGGCCAGTGAGAAGATCGAGTAATACGACAGCGCCGCACTGAGCCGCGGCACCTTGTCGTCCAGCGCCTTGTTGACCACATCCTTCGTGAACGTCCAGGCCTGCATCACGTCTCGGCGTCGCAATGGTGAGATGGACACGCATATCGGTGACGCGCCCTGCCGCGCACCATGCACGATGCACGCCGCACCGATGCCGTGGCGGTCACGGCCGCGACACCCTGCAACTCGCTGCTACCACCGTGGTATCATCAGGAATGCCTCAATTCGCCACGTCGAGCCTCGTGCTCCCGCTCGTCGCCGCCCTCGCCGGCGCCTGTTCGTCACAGACCGCCGGCACGGCTGACCCGTCCAGTCCCGGGCCCACGCTCACCGCGCCTACCCTCTCGCGCAGCGTGGTGCTATCGGGGCTCAGCGGTCCGTGGGACATCGCGTTCACCGCCGACGGCGCGATGCTGTACACGGAGAAGTGCCGCGGGCTCTCGGTCCGCCTGCCGGACGGCACCATCACGCGACCGTTCGGCACCGCTGGCTCCGCGCTGGTGGCAGCGGACCTCGCTTGCGAGGGACAGAGCGGTGTGCACGGCGTGGCCCTCGATCCCGACTTCGCCAGCAACCGGCGTGTGTACGTGTACATGGCCTCGACGCAGGCCACGCCCCGCACCAACCATGTCGTGCGGCTGGTGCTGAGCCCTGACCTGCGCACGGCGTCGGCGCGCACCGACATCATCACCGACATTGCGTTCAAGCACGTCGGCAATGCGCATGGTGGCGCCGGTGCACACAGCGGCGGCCGCATCCGGTTCGGGCCCGACAAGTTTCTGTACGTGACCACCGGCGACAACCACAACGCCAACATTCCGCAGAGCCCCACGCTGCTCGGTGGCAAGGTGTTGCGCGTGACGACCAACGGCGCCGCAGCGCCGGGCAACAATCCGCCGCCTGGCTTCGATCCGCGCATCTTCACCTACGGCCATCGGAACGTGCAGGGCATCGACTTCCGCCCTGGCACTGGTGTGCCATTCATCTCCGAGCACGGGCCCAATCACAGCGACGAAGTCACGGCGCTGCGTGCCGGCGGCAACGGCGGATGGGATCCCAAGGACCGTCCGTCGCTGAACTGTGCCGATGGCTACTGTGGGTACGCCGGCAGTCCGACCACCATGCCGATGACGGACCTGCAGCGGTTTCCCGATGCGATCCGGCCGGCATGGACCAACAACGGCGCCTCGCAGGGCACCGGGCCGGCACTGTTCCTCACCGGGGACCAGTGGGGCGCCTGGAACGGTCGGCTGGCGATCGGCATCATGGGCGGCACGCGACTCGACATCCTGCAGCTCGACAACGCCGGGGTCGGCCAGGGCACCACGCCGTCGGGATTGCCGTCCGCGCGCTATCGCGGCCTGACGCAGGGGCCCGACGGCAACCTGTACGTCGCCACTGATGGTGGTGAAATCTGGAAGGTCACGCCGACCCGCTGACGCGACACATCACCGGCTGTCTCAGCGACGGCCGGTGATGCCGTACTTCGCCAGGATGCGCTTCACGTCCTCGATCGGCATCGCCTCGACCCGTGCGAATGCCCCCTGCTGCGTGGTGGCGCGAAGGAGCGAGTTGTAGATCGCCTCCACCGTGGCATCGACCGCCGGTTCGAACAGCGCGCCCGCCGCCTCGTTCCCCAGGTCCAGCGCACGGAGCGAGTCGGGCGGCGTGCCCGACGATCCCGCCACACCGACGCGGCGCACACTCGGATGCGTCGAGAACGCGATCACGTAGTCACCCGATCCGTTCGACGCATAGCCCCCCGTGCGGGCGATGCCGAGTAGCGCGCGGCTGGCGAGGCGCCGCAGGCTGCGATCCGAAAGCGGCGCATCAGTGGCGATCACCACCACGATCGATCCGCTCGCGCCCTTGTCGCGATTCGGCGTCACGCCCGACCGTCCGAGCTCGCGACCCACCGGCACGCCCTGCACCACGAAGTCGGCCCAGTCGCCGAAGTTCGACTGCACCAGTACCCCCACCGTCCAGCCACCACGCGCCACCACCCTCGAGCTGGTGCCGATGCCGCCCTTCCATCCGAATGCCACCGTGCCGGTGCCCGCACCCACCGCGCCCTCGGCCACCGGGCCGCTCGTCGCACTGGTGAGGGCGCGTACCACGTCAGCATCGATCACCGGGAACGACCGGATGTTGTTCAGCGCCCAGCCGTCGTTCGTTTCACCCACCACCGGGTTGATGGATCGCACGTTCTGCATCCGCGGCTGCTTCAGCATAAAGCTCGCCACGCTTTCGGCCACGCGCCACACGCAGAGTGTGCACGTCAGCGCGATCGGCGTCTCGAGTTCGCCCAGCTCCGTCAGCTGCGTCGAACCCACCAGCTTCCCGAATCCGTTGCCGACCACCACCGCCGCCGGCACTCGGCTTTCGAATGGATTGCCATCGTGCGGGAAGATCATCGTGACGCCGGTGCGTACCGAGTCGCCGCGGCTGACGGTCGCGTGACCCACACGCACACCCGGCACATCGGTGATCGCGTTCAGCGGTCCCGGTTCTGCGGTGCCGATCACGATGCCGAGGTCTCGCGCCCGCGGGCGCTCTTGCGCCTGCGCCTGCGCGGTGACGGACAGCAGCATCGCAGCGACGGCGGTCACACGGAAGAACGGGCACACGGGGAACCTCGTCGGCGTCAGGAGAAGTGCTGCGGCGCCGTGAGATCCGATTCCGCCCGAGGCTCGGGCGACGGCATCAACGCAGGATGAAGATTTCGCATTCAGGCAGCGACTCGAGGAAGCCCGAGCCGAACGCCGACGACGGCGTATGATAGCCCGCGGCCGGTGCACCGCCGAGCACACGGTGTGCACTCTCGACCGCCGCGATCGCCGTCAGTCGGTAGCCCTCCGGTGTTTCGGCGGTGCCCTCCACCAAGCGACCGTCGGCGTGTGTCACACGCCCCCAGATGTGCATGCGCGCAGTCGCACGCTGCTCGGCGCTCGGACCGTCCGCGCGTCGGTCGATCTGCGATTCGACCATCCGCTGCACGAACGGCACCGCCAGCAACGGGTTCACCAGGCGCATCATCCGCATCGAGCGCACGGCGGCCGGTGGCAGCGCAAGGTAAGTGTGAATGTTCGGGATCCTGGTGGACCAGTGCGCGGTGGAGACATCGCCCCACGGAATCGTGACCGCGGTGCGCGTGCGGTCGCGAAACGGGATCACCTGCGTCTTCCACGCCGCCGGTACTCGCACGATGCGACCATCACGCCGGATCGCGCCGCCCTGTGGTGCGCCCAGCACCATCGTCTTCAGCGTCCCGCGACTGAAGCCGCCACCGCCGGCAAACGCCAGTTCCAGCAGCGACGCACCGCGCAGGTTCTCCGACAGGCGCGCCGCCAGGCAGTCAGTGGGGACCACGTCGAACCCCACGCCGGGCATGATCACGATGCCGGCCGCGCGCGCCTTGTCGTGCTGCGCCTTGCAGCCCTCGAAGACGGCGATTTCCCCAGTGATGTCGAGGTAGTGTGCGCCGCTGGCGAGGCAAGCCTGCACCATCGGCTTGCTGGTGCGGAAGAACGGCCCGGCCGCGTGGACCACCACCCGCACGCCGCGCAGCATCTGCTGCAACGCCGCCGGATCGTCCAGCGACGCCACGCGCACGTCGAGGCCATGTGACGACGCCAATGTGGCCAGTGCCTCGGCGCGCCGACCCGCCACGATCGGACGCATGCCCCGGCGCACGCATTCCTCGACGATCAGCCGACCGGTGTATCCATTCGCGCCATAGATGAGCAGCATGCCACGCGCGGTGGGAGAAACAGGCGATCCCGTGCGGCAGTCGCCGCCCCGGTGATGCGCCCCGCTGCACGATACTGTCGAGCACGTGCAGGCGTGAGTACTCTTCGATTCCGGCCAGCGGAGCCGGACCGTCAGCTCAGCCAGTTGCGCACTGGCACAGGACCTCAGCCGGCACCGATCGAGATCCATGGACAAGCGCCGAATCGTGATCGTGGCACGTGACGCCGCCAGCCAGCAGCAGCTGGGCCGTTCCATCGTCCATCTCGGCTACAGCATCGCAGGCACGGGAACCAGCTGCGACGACGCCATGGCCGCGATCTCCGTCGCCGACCTCGTGCTCTGTGACCTCAGCCGCGACGGCATGCCGGATGCCGCAGAACGCGCAGCGCTTCGCCAGCATGCCGGCATCCCGGTGGTGTTCCTCGGTGCCCACGAACCTGCCTGGGCCGCCGCACCCGAAGCCACCGTCGTCCACGGCGTGCTCGCGCGACCGTTCTCTCCGCGCGAGCTGCAGTGCACCATCGAGCTCGCGGTCAGTCGCGGCGAAATGACGCGGGCGGTGGACGCCGCCGAGCAGCGGTTCTTCGAGACCTCGATCGACCTGCTCTGCTATCTGGACTTCAGTGGCTACTTCCGCCGGCTCAACCCGGCCTGGGAACACACCCTCGGCTTCGCCCGGGCGGACATGCTGGACCGACCGTTCATCGACTTCGTCCATCCCGACGACCAGGAACGTACGCTGGCCCAGAACCGGCGCGTGCGCGAAGGCGGGAAGGCGCTGTCGTTCGAGAACAGATACCGCTGCAAGGATGGCGGTTACCGCTGGCTGCGCTGGAACGCCGCACCCGACAGCGCACAGCGCACCATCTACTCAGTCGCGAGGGACGTCACCGCCGCCAAGGAAGCGGAGGCCGAACGCGAGGCGCTGGTGGTGAAGCTCCAGGCCGCGCTGGCGGAGGTGAAGGCACTGCAAGGCATCCTTCCGATCTGCTCGTACTGCCGGAAGGTGCGCGACGACGAGAACTACTGGCACTCGGTGGAGAGCTACCTCGAGCGCCACACCAATGCACGACTGAGCCACGGCATCTGTCCCTCGTGCATGGACAGCGAGATGGAACCGCTGCTGCGGGCGATGGAGGACGACGCCAACGGCCGCGCCTGAGCGCCGTCGCGGACGCCGGACGTGTCGTGGCGGGGCACCAGGGCTGCCTTTCCGGGTTAAGATCGGGGCATGACACCCTGGGTCACCCGGCTGATCGTCGCCAACATCCTCGTCTTCGTCGTCCAGCTCACGTTTCGTGGCGCGACGCAGTACCTGGCCTTCGTTCCCGCGCTGCTGCTCGAGCGCCCGTGGACGCTGTTCACCTACATGTTCGCGCACAGCACGGCCGGGCTCACGCACGTGCTGTTCAACATGCTCGGCCTGTTCTTCTTCGGGCCCCGGGTCGAACTGCGACTGGGTAGCGCGCACTTCATCCGGCTCTACCTGATCGCCGGCGTCGCGGGTGGCTTGCTGTCGTGGCTCGTCACGCCGTACGCGCCGATCGTCGGCGCCTCGGGCGCGGTGTTCGGCGTGCAGCTGGCCTTCGCCAAGTTCTATCCGCGCGACCGGATCTTCATCTGGGGCGTGATCCCGGTCGAGGCGCGGGTGCTGGTGGTGATCATGACCGTGGTCTCGCTGTATGGCGGACTCTCGGGCGGTGGTGGCATCGCACACTTCGCCCACCTTGGCGGGTTCCTCGGCGCCTGGCTGTACCTGCGCCGCATCCAGAAGAACCTGCCAGCCGCCAAGTGGCAGGCCAAGGTTGCCGGCCCGCCGCCCGATACCATCCCCATCGGTGACTGGAAGGGTGTGAACATGGCAGCGGTGCACGAGCTGAATCGCGACGAGGTGCAGCGCATCCTGACCAAGATCGAGGTCCAGGGCGAGCGCAGCCTCACCTCGCAGGAGCGCGTCTTCCTCGGGCATTTCACGCCGAAGACGCCCTGATGCAGCCGCGGCTCAGCGCCGCACGCGCTTCCACGTTTCGAACGGGCGGATGAGGCCAAGCGCGGTGCCGATGCCGGCACCGACGGCGGCACCGATCAGGGCGTCGCGGTTGTTGGTGTCGTTGCCGCGCCATGATCGAGGACTCGACATCAGGTAACCGGTCGCGGAAAGCGACACCGCCATGGCGAAGGCGCTGCGGCCGCGGGACACGCCACGGCTGACCCACGCGCTCTTGAGCGCGTCGCGCCGCAGCGTGGCCGTTCCCCCACTGGGCAACTGCAACTGCAGGGCATTGCCGGAATCCGCCACCAGCACGCCGGTCAGCCACTGCCGCGAGCGTCCGATCGGGACGATTCGCACCGAGTCGGCGTATTCGAGCCGCACGCGCTGGCCGAGCGGAAGGTCGAAGCGCGCCTGCGCCAGGAGTACCGTCGGCGACAGTGAGATAGCCGTGACGACTGCGATCGCCACCCACGCCCGATGCGGGCTCACACGGTACCGTTCATGAACCAGAAGTTGAACACCGCGTACACGACGCTGAACGCTGACAAGACCAGCACCCGGCGCCGGGCGAAGAGCGGCCGCGTGTCGTGCAACACGCGCGGCGCGAAGATACCGATGGCGAACATCGCCCAGAACATCGTGACGGCCGACACGACCGCCGACGCCGTGGTTCCTCGTTGCACGCCCACGGCATCCGCGAAGAGGCGCACGCCAGCAGCGAATGTCACCACGCCCGACGCCAGCACCGCGAACCGCTTCCAGTGGATCCGAGGCCGGCCATCCGGCCATGGCAGCTGGGGTCGATCGTCGGGCATCCGCCATCCTCCCTGATTCGGTATCGGATCGAGTCTAACCGCACGCCTCGCGGTTGCAATCGAGCCACCAGCCCATCGGCGGAACAATGCAGGAGACCGTCGCCTTTGCGCCCGCTCGGACCGGTGCGCAGCTTGGATCATGACACCGCGCCACCGTCCGCACCTCGCCCGCCACCTCGCCCGCCACCTCGCGCTGGCCGCCACCCTGATCGTCGCGCCCGCGCTGCTCGCCCAGCAGGTGCCCGACACGCTGTTTACCCCGACCGTCGGCGCGCCGGCCTACCCAGCCGGAACCGGACCACGCCTCGTGATCGACGGCGGTCACCACAACTTCCACACCGTCGACGGGCGGTACCTGCCATTCGCCCGGCTGGCCGCGCGCGACGGCTACCGTGTCCGCGGCACCACCACCACGCTCAGTGACGCCACCCTGCGTGAGGTGGACATCCTGGTGATCGCGAACGCGCTGGCGGCGGTGAATGACCGGGGCAACTGGAATCTGCCGACGCCCTCGGCGTATTCCAATGCGGAGATCGCCGCCGTGCGCCGCTGGGTGCAGCGCGGCGGCCGCCTGCTGCTGATCGCGGATCACATGCCGTTCGGCGGATCCACCGCCGCACTCGGTGCCGCCTTCGGCATCAGCTGGTGGAACGGCTTCGCCTACGACTCCACCGGTAACAGCATCCTCCGCTTTGCGACTGGCGCTGGATTGCAGCCACACCCGATCGTGACCGGCCGCACCGACGCGGAGCGTGTGGATTCGCTGGTAGCGTTCACTGGCTCCGCCTTCCGCCTCACCGGCGCTGGCGCCCCACTGCTGGTGTTGCCAGCGGGCGCCTACGTGCTGTTGCCACAGGTAGCGTGGCAGTTCTCGGCCAGCACACCACGCGAGACGGTCGGAGGCATGCTGCAAGGTGCTGCGCTGCTCGTCGGTCGCGGGCGTGTCGTGGCCGCCGGCGAAGCAGCGATGTTCTCGGCGCAGCGTTCCGGCCCGCAGGGCGCCGGGATGATGGGCTTCAACAGCCCCACCGCGCCGCAGAACGCCCAGTTCGTGCTGAACGTCCTGCATTGGCTCTCAGGTCTCCTGCCACCGTCGTGAAGCCCGCGAACAACAGACGTGCAGCCCGCGAACAACGGAACGATCCGCAGGTCACGACGAGAGTTGGCGTAGCAGCAGAAAACACCAGCAGTTCACACCAGCAGTTCACACCAGCAGCTCAGCGACGGCCGCCCCCCGCAACGTCGCTGAATCTCTTCCGACTGCGTTGCGCCTTTGTGTCCTTGTGCCTTTGCGTAAAGCAGTTGCCGTTGCAGTTGCCGTTGCAGTTGCCGTTGCCGTTGCCGTTGCCGTTGCAGTTCCGTGCACGAACATGGAACGGCGCTCGACTCAGGACGCCTCAGCCTCAGCTGCCGACTTCCGCATCGCACCGACACGCGCGTATGGAATGATGTCCAGCCGTTCGAACGCGATCGGCTCACCGGTCTCCTCGTCGAGCCCGAAGGTCTCCGGCGAAGTCTCCAGCCGATCCAGCGCGGCGTCGATTTCGCTCAGCTCCTGCGCCATCCGCGGCCCGACCGCCAACTCCACATCTTCGGCGTTCGCATCCGTGCCGAGGTCGGCGGGATGGGTCGGAAACTTCGACAGGTCACCAGCCTGCTCCTGGCTGCTCTCGGCGGAGCTCGCATCCTCAAAGGAATGCAACTGCTCCAGCAGCCGCGTCCGCTCTTCCCGCAGTCGATTCCCGAGATGCTCCAGCTGTTCCTGACTCAACATCGCCGTTCCCCCGTGCTCATCCATGTGAACGCGGTCCGCACCTGTGACCGACGGAATGCCGGCTGCGAATCGCTGCCATGATCCGTTGCACGGTCCGTTCCGTCGTCACATGTGTGAACACGTCAGTGATGAGTTCGATGACCGCGGGTCCGTCAGCGGAAGTTCGCCCGCATCGTCAACCCGGCCCGATGCTGCCCTGCGCCCATCGGCAACAGCGCTGGCGCCAGCTGCACGTTGCTGATCCGCGGCGCGGTGGTGGCAGCCGGGACCGACGCGCGCTTGGGATGAAATACCCGAAAGACACCGCTCATGAACGAGGCTGCACCCAACGTGATGCTGGCGGCGGTGAACGCATCCTCGCCGCGGATGCCATCGTCACGTCGCAGGCTGCCGCTGACCACGCTGGCCGTTCCCAGCGCCAACCCCGCCCAGGTGGCCAGTCCCGATGGCCGCTTCGCGTTCAGCACCACCGCCGCCAGCGACGCCACACTCAGTCCCGAGGCAATGCCTTTGTAGGTGCCAGTGGTCGGCGTCACGACGACGTCGTCGATGACGTTGCCGCCGCCACCGTCGTACGACGGCTGGATGCGCGCCGCCTCGGCCACCGTCAGGCCCACGCTGTCCAGCCACGCCACCAGCCGCGGATCGTCCGCCAGTTCGGCGATGTAGGCATTGTTCCGGGTGACTGCCACGTCCTGCACGATGTCGGCGCGGCCGGAGCGGTGGATCAACTCCCCCATCGCGCAGCGCACGCCGCGATGGTCGACGAAGAACGGTACCATGCGACCGGCAAATCGATCGTTCTCGGGAAACACGCCCGCGTCGCGATAGTCGCGCAGCCAGGCGATCAGTTCCGCGCGCGCCGCCTGTTGAGATGGCCGCAACGTGGACGGTGTGCGCGCACGTAGTTCCAGATCCACCGAGTCGAAATGCGCGCGCAGCCGGTGGACTTCACGCGCCGCCAACGCGGCGCGCGAATCGCGCGAGCCCGCGATCGTCGTCGCCGCTGCTGCTGCTGCTGCTGCTGCTGCTGCATGCTCGACCTGCGACCACACCACCGGCAGCGCCAGCATCAGCATCAGCATCGCTGCGAACGAACGTGTCACGAACATGTCTCTCTCCATGAGCTGGATGTTCACCCCGGGCACGACACCGGGATCCTGCCGTCGACAGGAGAGTACCGTGCCGCACCGGATCGGGTCACATCGCGCTCAATGCACGGTCATGACGGTCGCACCCGCTGCCGGGTCAGGGCACGCACGCGCGCGTCGCGCAACCAGCGCGCCGTCCAGATGATCGCGGCGACATAGGTCGGGAACAGGATGTGGGAGAAGATCCGATTCCCCACTCGCACGTGGGTGGCCACTGCGCCGCCAAGGTCCCTTGCACAGAGCCCGTTCCACATGCGCGTGTAAACGATGTGCTGAGGGTGATCGAGGACATTTTTGTCGCTCTGGTGAGGGGTTCAAGGGTTTGCCTCCACCAATGGCCCGAAATCATCGGATGTTTGTGATCGGCGCCGCTGCCGTGGAACAAGAGATGCATGGCTCTGCCGTAAGCGATGCAGCCGGGAACGGAGTCGCGACACCACTGGCGCGCGGGCGTGGCATGATCACGCCAGCAGCCCGCCTGCCTGCCGCACTCGCGACATCGGAGCCACGACTGATGGAGTATCCCGAACGCCGACGCCGGCCACGCTCCGATGACAGGCAAGCCCAGCGCACCCTGGTGATACTGACGATCATCCTGCTCTTGATCGCGTTCGCCGCATTCGTCGCATGAGGCGCTTTTAATTACCGCATGCGCGGAGTCGTGAGGAGCTGCTCGATCGGTGCCCAGTCGTGTACCGACGGCCTCAGGCGACTTTTACTTGAGCGCCGACGCTCGCGCCGTGAGCTGAGCCGCCTGGGCCGCACGGCCTGCACGCGTCAGCAGGTCGGCGTAGTCGCGTAGCGTCTCACCGACGTCGGGATGGGTCGCGCCGAACGCCCGCTCCCGGATCTCCAATGCCCGCTGATACAACGGTTCGGCTTCCGCGAATCGTCCCTGATCACGCAGCAGTCCTGCCATGCCGTTGAGCGTCACCGCGAGGCTCGGACTGTCGGCCGTCAGCGACCGCTCCTTCACCGACAGCGCTTGCCGGAACAGCACCTCCGACTCGCGGTAGTGCTTCAGCTTCCACTCCACCTCGGCCAGGTTGTTGATCACGCTGGCGGTACTGGGATGCAGCGGCCCGAGAGACTTCTCGATGATGGGCCGTGCCCGCTGGTAGTATGGCAGCGCGTCGGCGTATCGGCCCCTGTTGTAGAACAAGCCACCCAGGTTGTTGAGCGTACTGCCCACGTCGGGGTGGTCACCGCTCAGCGTGCGCTCCTGTAGCGCCAGCGTCTCCTTCCAGAGTGCCTCGGCGTCGTCGTAGCGCTTCTGCCGCAGGTACACGGCGGCCAGTCCACGCATGTCCCGCGCGGTACGGGGATCGTCGGGCGTCCGCACCGTGCGATCGAGGATCAACACGCGCTTGTACAGCGACTCCGCGGCCGACGCCTGGCCCTGCTGCCAGCGCAAGGCGGCAATCGAGGCGAGAGTGGTCGCCACGTCGATGTGCTCCGGACCGAAGGCTTTCTCGCGAATCGCGAGTGCGCGCGTCAGCAGCCGGTCCGCCTCGTCGTGATCGCCCCGCGCACGCGCCACGTCGCCCAGTGCGGCCAGCGTCTCACCCACCAGCGGATCGTTGGCCGGCAGGTGCTGTTCACGAATGCGCAGCGCGTCGCCGAGCAGCGAACGCGCCGGCCCGTACTGCCCCAGCTGTGCATGCACAGCGCCCATGGTCTGCATCATGCGCGCCTGCATCAGCGGCTGCGACGCCAGCTCGGTGGTCACCCGTCGCGTACCGCGATCGAGGATCTCGCGCGCGGTGAGTGTGTTGCCGCGCGATTCACCCGGATCGGACACGCGGAACAGGTCCACCAGGAAGTTCGTCACCTGCTTCGCGGCTTCCGCTTCGTCGGCGGCGCGACGCTCGGCACGCGTGGAACGCACCAGCCCAACCGTGGCCACGATCGCACTCGCCGTCACGGCAACCGACACCACCGCTGCCGCCATCACGCCAACGCGATGCCGTCGCACGAACTTCGACATGCGATAGGCCGCACTCGGTGGACGCGCGGCCACTGGTTCGTCGGCGAGAAAACGCCGCAGGTCGGCAGCCAGACCGTTCGCCGTTTCGTAGCGCATGGCGCGATCGGGCTGCATCGCCTTCATGATGATCCAGTCCAGGTCACCCTTCAGGTCGCGCCGCAGCTGTCGTGGATCGGTGCGCCGCTGATGCGCGACGGTGATCCGTTCGCGTTCCACCGTCTGCAACCCAGCGCTCGGCGTGGGTGGCGTGACGTTGCCGGCCACCAATCGCGCCAGGAACACGAACAGGCCCATCGCATTCGGGTCCACCGGCAGGTGACCCACCAGCAACTCATACAGCATCACGCCCAGCGAATAGATGTCCGCCCGGGTATCCACGTCCACCTGCCCGGCGTCGGCCTGCTCGGGGCTCATGTACGCGGCCGTGCCCACCGCCATGCCGCTCATGGTGAGGGTGGCGTTGCTGGCCGGGCCAAGCGCCTTCGCGATGCCGAAGTCGATCACCTTCGGCTGCGCGTGGCCCTCTTCGTCACTGACGATGATGTTCGACGGCTTCAGGTCACGGTGGATCACGCCCTTCTGGTGGGCGTGCTGCACCGCTTCGCAGACGTTGATGAACAGGGCCAGCCGCTCGCGCACCGACAGCCGTCGCGAGTCGCACCAGGTGGTGATCGGCTGGCCCCGCACCAACTCCATCGCGAAGTACGGCTGTCCGGACTCGGTGGTCCCGGCGCCGAGCACCTTGGCGATCGACGCGTGGTTCATCACCGCCAGCGCACGTCGCTCGGCGTCGAACCGGTGCAGCACCTCGCGCGTGTCGTGGCCGGCGCGGATCAGCTTCAGCGCCACGCGCCGCCGCACCGGCTCCATCTCTTCCGCCTCGTACACCACGCCCATTCCGCCTTCGCCCAGCACCTGGATGATCCGGTATGGCCCGACGCGCTGCGGGAGTGCCTGCTCGTCGTCGACGACCGTGGTGATCATGAGGCGGAAATATGGTGTATGGCCGGGTGCCGCCATCGCCGCACCCGGTGGGGGTGCCACTAGTCCACGATGATGTCCGGGTCCACCATGACCGTGTCGGACCGCGCGCCGTTGGTGCAGATCAGTGACACGTTGTACGCATAGCGGCCCTGTGCATTCGGTCGCATGCCGCCCGTGCGTGCCGGTGTCGCCTTCGAACCGCGATAGGGCGGTTGATCGGCGAACGGCCAATTCTCGCGCTTGGGCGTGATCGTGATGTCGCTGCTGTTCGCGTTCCGGTTCAGCACCCAGCTCACCTCGTCCCCCTGCCGAATGCGCAGGTTCCAGGGCCGGATGGTGATGCTGGTGTTGTCACCGCCCGTGCAGCGCGCATCGATGTCCACCTCGACCACGGCACGCGTGGGCGCCTGCTGCAGGCGAGAAACCGCTGCGGCCACCGGCACCGCAGCGAGCAGGAGCACTCCGAACATTTGTGTACGCACTGACGACTCCGGTTTGCGAGGGGGGGAACGGCAACGTTCGCACGCGTGGATGGCGCTGGCAAGACTGGTACGGTCGAGCACGGCGGGGCGCGAGCGTCGCTGTCTCGCGCCCTCGTGCGAGCGTAGGCTCCGCAGCGCGCAGCGCGAGACACGGCACGGTCCTTTCAGTTCGCACCCACATGACACAGTTCGACCTCTTCGGCGCCGCCGACTCCAGCGCTGCGCCGGTGCTGCCGTCCGGGTTCCGTTACCGTCCGGACCTGATCGACCGGTCGCAGGAGGCAGCGCTGCTCGAGCAGATCCGCCGCCTGCCATTCTCGCCGTTCGAATTTCACGGCTACACCGGCAAGCGGCGCACCGTGTCGTTCGGGTGGAACTACGACTTCACGTCCGAGCAGCTGCAACTGGGTGCCGAGATGCCGGACTTCCTGCGTGCGTTGCGCGTGCCGGTGGCGGCGTTCGCCGGCCTCGAACCCCAAGCGTTGCCGCACGTGCTGGTCACGGAATACGAGGCGGGCGCCGGCATCGGGTGGCATCGCGACAAGGGCGTCTTCGATCGCATCGTCGGCGTCTCGCTGCTGGCGTCCTGCACCTTCCGGCTGCGACGCGCGCACGGCACCGGGTGGGAGCGCGTGAACGTCACCGCCGAGGCGCGGTCCGCATACATCCTCAGCGGCGAATCGCGTACCCACTGGGAGCACAGCATTCCACCAGTCGATGCGCTGCGGTACTCGGTGACGTTTCGCAGCATGCGGCCTCGCTGATCACGCGCGATGTACTCCGCCGTGTCGTGTCAGCGTCGGCTGAACACCGCTCCGTGCGGCACACCGGCGCCGGTGCCGCCATGTGGCCAGGTGCGCGCCGACGTCACGAAGCCCGGCTTGTCGGAATCAGGCGCACGAAAGCGCGTATCCAACGCCAGACGTCCCGTGCTGGCATCGAACGTCGCGATCATCACGCGATGCTCCAGCGCCCCGTAGCCGGTGATCACCACACGCTTGCCGTTCGGTTCCAGCGCGATCCAGTGCGGAATGTCGGCCGAGTCCAGCGACACACGCGACACTTCGCGCGGGTGTGACGGGTCGGAAATGTCGAGGCTTACCACCGCGCTCCACGCTGGCACCGTGACCAGGTAGTGATTCCCCGTCACCACCGGAATCGCACAATCGGCGCCTGCGCGCGTGGGAAACGACGCCACCAGTCGGGCACTGGGCTTGGTGCTGGCCAGCGAGTCGATCAGGAACAGGCCGCAGCTGAAGGTCGAGACCAGCACCGTCCGGCCATCGGCCAGCAGCCGCGGTTCCGCCGTCAGCGTGCCTTCGGTGCCGGCCGGTCCATCCGGCAGGTCGAAGCTGTGCAGCAGCGTCAGGTCGGAGAGTCGCCAAACCTGCACCGTGCGCGCCGGTGCATCGCTCACCATGTCGGTGGTGGTGGTCACGATGCGATCCAGTGCGGGCACGATGGCAGCGGAGTAGGGCCGGATGCGTGCATCCACGGTGGGCACATCGGCGGACACCGATCGCACCAGCGTGCCGGTGGGCGTGAGTTCGGCCAGTCCACCGGGCCGCGTCCCGCTCGAGTCGTGCGCCATCTGGAACGTGGCCAGCAGGTTGCCATTCGGCAGGCGCAGGAAGCTGTGCGGATGCATCATCCCGGCGATCCCGCCGAAGCTGCCATCGAGGCGCGGCGACGCCGGTGTGGTGGCGTCGAACATGAATGTCTGTCCGGAGCGGAAGCCGTTCGCGAACAGACGCCCGTCGGCGGGCATTTCGTGTTCGGTGTGATGTGGCCCGTTGCGCCGCCCCGGCACCGAGACGCTGGCGACGAGCGTTCCGTACCTGTCGGTGCCGGGTTGCACGTCCAGCACTGCGAGAAAATCCGGCTGCGTGCTGTCGGCGGCCGCCGTCCAGAGGTAGAGGTAGCGGCTGTCGGCGATGGCCGGTGGTACGCCCGGTGCGCGCGTGCACGCCGCAGCGAGGGCGATCGACAGCAGCAGCGCAGCGCGTGGCAGGCGGTTCATCGCGAGGCCTCCTCGGCCTGTGATTCGGTGATCATGTGCATTCGTGCATTGTGCCTGTCGCGACGCGTCATCGCATCACACGGTGCGCCATCGGATGCCCGGCAACGTACTGCACCAGGTCCCAACGATTGCCATACAGGTCTTCGAACACCGCCACCGTACCGTACGCCTCGTCGCTCGGTGGTCGCACGAACGACACGCCCGCCTCGACCAGCCGGCGATGATCACGCCAGAAGTCATCGGTGGCGAGGAAGAGGAACACACGCCCCCCTGCCTGGTTGCCGATGCACACCGCCTGCTCGGCCGATGCCGCGCGCGCCAGCAGCAGTGTCGCACCGCCGGACCCCGGCGGCGCCACCACCACCCACCGCTTCGCCTGCGCCGGCTGCGGCGTGTCCTCCAGCAGCGTGAAGCCGAGGACGCGCACGTAGAAATCGATCGCCTCGTCGTAGTCCCGCACGACCAGGGCAATGTGTGCGATGTGCTGTGGCATGCGCGTCGGGTTGGCTGGTGATCAGGGCTCGCCGATCGGTGCCGCGCGATGCAGCAGCCGATCGATCCCGAAGGCAACCAGCACGCCGAGCGCATACGCCGCCAGATCGCGGGCGTCGAATCCGCTGCCGAGCACCAGCTGGCCGGGCCTGGTGGCACGGATCGCATCCAGCCAGGCGACACGATACAGCTGCGAGAATTCCACCGCGAAGCAGACGGCGAGCGCCAGCGCGGCGCGTATCACCGGCCGCGTGAACGGCAGCGCGACGCCGATCCACCACACCATCATCACTGCCCACAGTCCATCGCCGGTCGCATCGCGCAGCCGAGGCCCCAGCGGCAATGGTCCGGCGTGAACGGCCAGCCCGATCGCGATCGTAACGCCCGCCAGCAGCAGGTAGCGCAGCCGCACACCTGCTGCGGCTGACGTGAGCGACGCACTGCTTTCCGCGCGCAGCGTCGTCACGAGGTCTCGACGGTCGCGCCGCGTTCCACCAGCAGCGCCGGTGTCTCCGCGGCCTGACCCAACGCCATTGTCTCGACCGACGGTGCGAGGTTGGGATACCAGACGTCGAACCAGCTGCCCGACGCGAACGCTGCCTTCGGCACGCCGCGCGGGGGCCTGCGCACCGTGCCGATGCGGACGCCTTCGCCATCATGACGCGGACTGCCAAGTCGGACGATGCTGATCGCCATGATACCGCTCCCAGGACACAGATGATGCGGGAAGCTTCTGCTGTGCAGCCCCCCTGTCCAGCGGGGGACGCTGCGCAGTCAGTGCCCCGCCACCAGCGGTCGGGGATGGATCATCAGCAACGCGGCACCATCCGGCGTGATGATCCCTCGCAGTCGTCCCACCAGCCGTCTCCCGATTCCATCGCCACGTACGACTGGATGTAGCCAATGGCGCGACCGTCCAGCAGCACGACGTAGGCCCGCGTGGTCGAGTCGGCGTCGAGCAGCGGCGTGAACTCCTCCGCCACGCTGTCCGCCGTCGCGCCACTGGGCCACCACGCCGCCACGTGCGGCTGCTGCAGCCAGCATTGCAATAGCGGAAAGTCTGCGCGCGACAGTGGTCGGAAATCGATCGACGGTGTGGGATGCATCGCGGAGTCAGGCTGATGAGAAGCCGCGCTCATCAGCACGAATCTGGATGTTGCCGCGGTTTCCGCATCGTGCCAACGCCTGGCCGCCGGCGCAAGCGGCGCAAGTTTCTGGCCGGATCGTGCGCCGCGTCCTACCTTCGCCAGGCGCACTTCACGCGACCACACTCCTGGAGCCCCCATGTCGATTCGTTCCTTCGCGCCCGCCGCGCTCCTGCTCGCCACCGCGCTGGCAGGCTGCTCGGCGGATCGCGCCACACCGATGGAAAACGAGCGCCCATCGCTCATCACCTACGGCAACCCGACGGGCGCCGCACACCCCGAAGTCGTGCTGATCATCATGGATGTGGGCGGAGCGCCGGCCTATCGCTGCAGCGGCACGCTGCTCACCTCCACGCGTGTGCTCACTGCCGGCCATTGTACCGGCGAACCGGGTGAGTTCACCGGCATGCGCATCTTCACCGAAAGTGACGTGCGCAACGGTGACAACGACTACCCCTTCGGCGGCGGTAACAACACCGTCGAGGCCAAGGCCTGGCACACGCACCCCAACTACACCAGCGCCGGGTTCTACCTCAACGATGTCGGCGTGATCGAGCTCAGCGCGCCGGTCAAACTTCCTGCTGGCGCCTACGGCAGGCTGCCGGCCGTCGATGCGCTGGAAAGCATCAAGCGCGGCTCGAGCGCCACCTTCACGGCCGTCGGCTACGGCCTGCAGCGCATCAATCCCGTGTTCGTGACTGCAGAGCTCACGCGCATGTCGGCCACGCCGCACCTGGTGCAGATCAACACCGGCTTCACCGGCTCGCGTTCGCTGCTGCTCTCGAACAACGCCAGCACCGGTGGCACCTGCTTCGGTGACTCGGGTGGCCCGAACTTCATCGGCAACAGCAACGTCGTCGGTGGTGTCACGTCGTTCGGCATCAACGGCAACTGCGCCGGTACCGGTGGCGTGTTCCGCATGGATCGACAGGATGTGCTGGATTTCGTGAACCAGTACCTGCCCTGAGTCTCACCGCAGCGCGCATGCCCGTGGCTGCGTGGCCGAGGCGCGCGCTGCTCGCGCTGGGACTGATCACCGGGCTGTCATCTGCACCAGTACTGGCGCAGGTGACAGCCCGCGCTGCGACGGTCCGACCCGACCTCGAGGCCAGCGCCCGACGCATCGTCAGCGCAGTCGCGTTCCCGACGTTCATCACTACCGACGCCACCGGCCGGCCGCAGGCGTGCACGGTACAGCCGCGCGCACCCGACAGCACCTGGACGGTGTGGTTCGCCACCAATCCACGCACGCGGAAGGTGCGCGAGATCGCCCGCGACCCGCGCGTGGTGCTCCACTACTTCGATCCCGCCTCGCTCAGCTACGTCGCGCTGATCGGACGCGCCCGCGTGATCCGCGATCGCGCCACCAAGGCGGCCCACTGGACCAGCGCCTGGGACACCTTCTACCCCGACCGCGACACCAGCGTGGTGCTGATTGCGGTGCAGACGGAACGGCTGGAGATCGTGAGCTCCAGCCTCGGCATCGCTGGAGACGCCGCCACCTGGCGTCCCCCCAGCATCACGCTGCCGCGCCGCCTGCGCCGCTGATCACCGGCGCGATCAGCGCCCGCGCACCCGCACTCGCTTGGACGTGCTGCGCACACCGTCGCTGACGATCAGCTCCATGTCCGCCTTTCGCGTGGCGATCGACATGTCACCGCCGCGCGCGAAGGACAGGATCTGGCCCGTCTCCGCGTCGCGCACCACCAGCATCGGGAACGACGCCGCGTTCCACTTCACGCGGGCACGATCGCTCGCCTCGGCGGCGATTTTGGCACCGGCCGCTCCTGCCGCCAATGCCTGCTCCGGCTGACGCGACACCCGCTCCGCGCTGCGGCCGCGACCGGTCACCACCAGGCGCGCCAACTGCCCGTACGCGGCATCCGACATCGGGATCACGAACGCGAAGTGCGCGCCGCCACCCGGAACGTCATCCGACAGTGCCACCGGTGCGAACGAGGTGCTGTACAACGCACGGCCCGAGGCGTCCTGCGCGGTGAGCGTGTAGTCACCGTTCGCCGCCGGAAGCACCGTCGGCGCCGTCAGGCGCAGCGCTGGCTCGAGCACGATGGCGCCGTTCCCCTCCATCCGGCCCCAGACCAGCAAGCCGTCGGTGGACGAACCACCGCTCACGGTGGCGCCGGCGACCGCCGGCGCCATCGCCGACGTGGTGTAGCCGCGATAACTCATCATCGCGTTGTAGTTGTAGTCGCTGATCCAGCGCGGCGAGCAGTAGCCCATCAGGTCAGCCGTGCTGCTGGCGACGACCGTGCCGGTGCGCACGTTGAATCCGAACAGCCCGATCTGGCCACCGGCGTACGGGTAGCTCGCATCGGGACCGGCCACGCCACCACATGGTGCGTGCTGTCGCCCGAAGTTGTGCCCCAGCTCGTGCGCCAGCGTGCTGCTGCCGCTCGGCATGTAATCCCAGCCGAGTGACGCCGGCGCGCCGATGTACCCGATGCCCGCCACGCCCGAGCCGTACGGCACCTTCACCACGCCGTAGTAATTGTCCGTCGACCGGTCGGCGGCGCGCAGCGAATACACCTCGCTCAAGGTGGCGCTCCAGCCGGTGCCATCGCTCAGCAACGTCTGGCTGGTGGTGTACGGTGCACGGAAGTTGTACGCCACCGTGTTGACGGGCAGCATATCGCGCGTGTCACGCAGGAACGACTCGACGTTCGTCTCCGCGACGGCGCCGGTGCCCTGCGTGCTGCTCTGCGTCACGGGCACGAAGCGGAGGTTGAGCGTCGGCACGGTGTACACGGTCAGCGCCGCCGGCGTGCCAGTCACAGGAAAGCTGTTGTCGCTGTCGCTGCTTTCGGCGATCAGGTTGTCGGGATCGACGTCGGCCAGCACGCTCAGGCCGGGCTGGATCACTGCACCGGGAATGCTGACGTTCCATGACGCCGTGGCACTCGCCTCGTTCAACGCCGTCGGTACACTGGCGGCGGCGGCATTGGCCGTGAGCGTGGAGACCAGCGCACCGTTCTGGAACAGGCGTACCCGCACCGCGGGTGTGGCGGTGTTGCTGCCGTTCGCGATCGCATACACACGCAACACACCGTTGCGGCCCGTGATCAGCGGCACGGTGTTGCCCAGGTTCTGCACGCTCTGCACCAGCGAGACGCCGAGTACCTGCAGGTTGAAGTCGCCACCCGGCACCACGCCGCTGGAGGCGTAGGCCACCGCAGCGCTGGCCGTGCCACCGACGGCCACGTTGACGTTCTGGGTGGTGGGTGTCGGCGTGTAGATGATGCTGCCGCTGGTGACCTGCGCCGCGGCCACGGTATAGCTGCCGGCCGTCAGGTTCGAGAGCGTTGTGGTGGCAGTGACGGCCTGGGAGTATCCGTCCGGACCAGTGACGGTCACGGCGGCCGGCGCACCATTCGGGACGCTGACGTTGACGGTCAGGGCGCCCGCGGTAGGTGCAAGCGAATAGCTGATCGTGGCGCTGCCGGTGGCGCCCTTGCTCACGCTGATGCTCTGCGTGGTGGGCGTCGGGGCGTAGGCAGCGCCGGCCACGGTCACGTTGCTGGCGGCGAAGGTGTAGCTGCCGTTGGAGAGTCCAGTCAGCGTCGTACTGCCGGTCACGGTGTTGGCATAGCCACCGGATCCGGTGACCTGCACGGCCGCGGCGGTGCCTGTCGGCAGGCCGTTGACCGTCACGACGATGCTGCTGGCCTGTGATCGTCGCGCGAGGGCGACCTGGGATGAATCGGAGGCCGTCGAGGCGTCACGGCAGGCGCCGAGCGAGACGGCGGCGAGGAGCGCGAGCGCGCGAATGGCGCGCCCGTAGAATCGGCTGGCGGTGAGCATGTGGCCTGGTCGGAAGTGATAACCATCGTCGGTCATGACACCTTCAGCCCAAGACGAGCTCTACCATTCGCCAGTCACACCTGCGCACAACCTCGGTGGAGAGGGCGAACGGCTTGCCCCCCCGGACCGAGGGTAAGCACGCGCCTCGCACGATCCGGGCCAGCGCACTCGGCTGATGCAATATCAGCCTTTCGGCCACCATCCGGTTCGGTTGGCAGGGCGGCCGCGAGGCAAGCTCGAGGGTCAGGACTGCGTGCCGAACCGACGCGCGGATCGCTCCCGCGCCTTCGCCGCCTCGACGGCGCGATTCTTCGGCGGAGTCGGGGTCACCAGTGACGTCATCAACGCCTGCGCGGCCCGGGTGACGTCGGCCACGGCCCGATCGAACACGGCCGCATTGGTCTGCGACGGCGCCGTGAATCCGCTCAGCTTCCGCACGAACTGGAGCGCCGCGTCATGCAACTCGGCCTCGGTGGCGGGTGGATCGAAGTTGAACAGCGTGCGGATGTTTCGGCACATGGACAGCCTGCGAGGTGAGGGTCGGGTGGATCGCGTGGGTCGGTTTCGGCGCGACCGGAGCCGCGGCGTCGGTCCATGAAACAAACGATGGCGTGATCTCGCACTGAATGATGGGGGCGCTGGTCGCCGACCGACGCGCCCTCATCGATGGCAGCGTCAGATCAGCGAGCGATCGGGACGCACCCACCAGCCCGCGCACCTGGAGCGAAAACACCGATGCTCAACCACCACGCCTCCCCCAGTCGCGCCCGCCCTCCGCCCTCGGACACGATGGCGCGCCACGGGATTTGCTATAACAGATCTGAACGCACTTGTTTACCAATTCGTGGTACTTCTGAGACGAAGAAGTGTTGCTTTCCTGTCCCGGGATCGTTTATACATTGCAGGAACGGAAAAGCTGAACGATTATCTGCTATAACAAGTTGAACCACACCAATCGGGAGATTCCCATGCGTACCACCCTGCTCGCCCTGACTGCTGCGGCGTCAGTGAGCCTCGCCGCACCACTGGCCGCACAGCACACCAGCGCCCTTCCGGCCGGCGCTGCCCGCGTCGTGGCCACCTACGACTTCCGCAACACGCCGTCGATCGCCTCGTTCCCGCGCGCGGTGACCATCGCCGATTCCGCCGGTGCGATCCTCGCTCGTGTGGACGTGGCCGGCACCGTCCGATCGATCCCGATGCTCGTGACCGTGATCGAGAACAACCTGGTCCTTCAGGGTGAGACCCCGGACGGCCTGCTGACCCTCGTGCTCGACAAGCAGAACGAAGGTGGCACCACCCGCCTCGCGAGCGGCACCTGGACCCTTGGCAAGGCTGAAGGCAAGCTCCGCGGCCGTGCGTTCTGAGTACCCGATGCCTTCGCGCTGAATCCCATCGGCGGATTCAGCGCGGAAGCATCGCGAGCTAGCTTGGCCGGGACCTCATCGCCTCTCGCCGATCCCGTGTCACGCCCCCGTCCCACGCCCATCAAGCACCAGGAAGTCTTCAGCACGCTCCTGCGAGAGATCGAGAGCGGCCGCTGGAAGGAAGGCGAGCGACTGCCCAGCGAAGCGCTGCTGGTGGATCGCTTCGGCCATTCCCGCATCACGATCGGACGCGCACTGCGCGACTTGCAGGCGGCGGGTGTGATCAGCCGCCGAGCCGGCTCCGGCAGCTTCGTCAGTCGCAGTGCACCGGGCGCCGGACGCTCCTTCGGCCTGCTGATCGCCGACCTCGGCGAGACCGACGTCTACGAGTCGATCTGGCGCGGCATGATGGGCTCACCCCTCGCGCGCGACAATGCGCTGATCTGGGGCAGTGCCCCCGGCGACCTGCCCCCCGACGACCCAGACGCGCGTGGTGAACGGGCCTGGCAACTCTGCCGGCAATACATCGAACGGCGCGTCGATGGCGTGTTCTTCGCGCCGGTCAGCATGTCGCCGGTCACCGGTGACGTGAACCACCGCATCCTCGATGCGCTCGACGACGCGGGTATTCCGGTGGTCCTGCTCGACCGTCCGGTCACGCCCTACCCCGACCCCGGCATGCACGACCTGGTCGGCATCGACAACCGGCGCGCCGGCTACGTGATGACCGAGCACCTGCTGGGCCGCGGCGCAAAGCGCGTGATCTTCGTGCGCCAGTCGAGCAACTCTCCCACCGTGGATGCGCGCGAGTCGGGCTACCGCCGCGCCATGCGCGAACCGTTCGAGCCGGTGGATGCGGTGCGCCTCGACCCCAGCAACAAGAATGCGGTGCGCGCCATGCTGCGCACCCATGCGCCGGACGGCATCGTCTGCGCCAACGACCGCACCGCCGGCCGGCTGATGCACACGCTGCTGCGCGTCGGCGTGCGCATACCCTCCGACGTGCGCCTGGTGGGCATCGACGACGTGGAATACGCGTCGCTGCTGCCAGTGCCGCTCACCACCTATCGGCAGCCCACGCGGCAGCTGGGTGAAGTGGCCCTCTCGATGATGCTGACCCGCGTGGCCCATCGCGACCTGCCCGCCCACGACATCCGCCTGCGCTGTGAACTGATCGTCCGTGACTCGTGCGGAGCGGCGAGTGTTTTGGCTTGATACACACTACAAAAAATGTTCACGCGGGGAACGCGGGGAGCTCCGCGCCGATCGCGAGATCGTACACCACGGCATGAATCGTTGTTGAAGGTTGACGCTCTGATCGAGTGAGAGACCACGGTGATGTTGCCACTGCAGCAATTTGTGTGACGGCTCGCTCGCAGACTTCCGCTGGAATGCCACCGCTTCTGCTGCAATGTCCCAGTCCCTTACATCTAGTCCTCAGACCGTTCTCGGAGCCCCCCGCGTCCCCCGCGGCCCCCGCGTGAACACTTTTTCGTTGCGGAGCCCACGATGCGAGACGTAACGCGGTTGCAAGGACGTACCAGCACGGGGCTGATGCGCCATGCTGCGATCTGGGTCGCACTCGTCCTGAGCAGCGGCTGCGCGAGCGTCAAGCTTGCTCCCGCCGGCGACGTGCCGCGCATCGCAGTCATCTCGGCGTTCGATGCCGAATGGGTGAAGCTGCGCGCGGCGATGGAGATCACGGACGCGCGGGTGATCAACGGACGGACGCACTACGTGGGACGGCTGGCCGGGCAGGACGTGGTGCTGATGCTGAGCGGGTTCAGCATGGTGAATGCCGCCATGACCACACAGGCGCTGCTGGACCGGTTCACGATTCGCCAGATCGTCTTTTCCGGGATCGCCGGCGGCGTCAACCCGTCGCTGCACGTCGGTGACGTGACCGTGCCGGCGCAGTGGGGCAACTATCAGGAGCAGGTCTTCGCGCGGCAGACGGCCAGCGGCTGGGATCCGGGGCCCTATCGCGGCGAGTTCGCGAACTTCGGCATGATGTTTCCGCGCGGCACCTCCATCGCCGGCCTGCGTGGCACACCCGATTCACTCGAGCGACGCTTCTGGTTTACTGCCGACAGCGCGGCGCTGGCCACCGCACGCACCGTCGCGCGGTCCGTACGCCTGGCACGCTGCACCAGTGGGGGCCCGTGCCTGGCCCACGAGCCGACCATCGTCATCGGTGGCAACGGCGTGAGCGGCCCGACGTTCGTGGACAACGCCGAGTATCGTGCGTGGGCGTGGACCACCTTTCAGGCCGACGCGCTGGACATGGAGACGGCAGCGGTGGCGGTGGTGGCGAACCAGAACCGCGTGCCGTGGATCGCCTTCCGCTCGCTCTCCGACCTGGCCGGGGGTGGCGCCGGTGCCAACGAGGCACAGGTGTTCGGACGGCTGGCAGCCGAGAATTCGGCGGCGGTCGTGATCGCGTACCTGACGGCGTTGCCCCACCGCTGACGCGCATTCGCGCGTCGTTCCCTCCCGCCACGCCGACATGCACCGCTACTTCGATTTCGAGGGCAACGGCACCAGTTACAGCAGGGAAACGCTGGCCGGCATCGCCACCTTCCTCACGATGGCCTACATCATCGTGGTGAATCCGGCGATCCTGCAGGCCGCCGGCATCCCGAAGGATGCCTCCATCACCGCCACGATCCTCTCGGCGGCATTCGGCACGCTGGTGATGGGTGTGTATGCGAAGCGACCGTTCGCCATCGCACCCTACATGGGCGAGAACGCCTTCATCGCCTTCACCGTGGTGAAGGGCATGGGCTTTCCGTGGCAGACGGCACTGGGCGCGATCTTCCTGGCCGGCGTGCTGTTCACGGTGCTGACGATCTTCCGCGTGCGCAGCTGGCTGGCGAACGCCATTCCGCTTTCGCTCAAGCACAGTTTCGCGGTCGGCATCGGCCTGTTCCTGACCTTCATCGGCCTGAACGAGATCGGCGTGGTGGCGCTGGGTGTGCCGGGTGCACCCGTGGCGCTGGGGCGCATCACCAGTCCCGGAACGCTGCTGGCCATCCTTGGCTTTCTGGTCACGGCGTGGCTGCTGGTGAAGCGGGTGCACGGCGCGCTGATCATCGGCATCCTCGTCACCACGGTGCTCTCGTTCGTCACCGGCGTGACGGCGCTGCCGACGGCGTACGTGAGCCTGCCCCCCAGCCTGGCGCCGATCCTGGGCCAGCTGGACATCACCGGTGCGCTGACGCTGAAAGGTTTGCCGATCGTGGTGATCATCTTCGTGATGGCGTTCGTGGACACCATCGGCACGTTGATCGGCCTGTCGTCGCGCGCAGGATTTCTCGACGCACGCGGCAACCTGCCCGAAATCGAGAAGCCGATGCTGGCCGATGCACTGGCGAACCTGGTGGCCCCGTTCGTGGGCACCACCACCAGCGGCGCGTACGTGGAATCGGCGGCTGGAATCGCCGAGGGTGGGCGCACCGGGTTCACGGCGCTGGTGGTGGCAGTGCTGTTCCTGCTGTCGCTGTTTCTGGCGCCGCTGTTCACGGCCATCCCGCCACATGCGTACGGCATCGCACTGGTGGCGATCGGCATCCTGATGATCGCGCCGGTCGCGCAGCTCGACTTCACGGACTACACGGAGCTGATCCCGGCCTTCCTCACCATCGTGTTGATCAGCTTCACCTACAACGTCGGCGTGGGGCTGACGGCGGGGTTGCTGATCTATCCGGTGCTGAAGCTGATCACGGGTCGTGTGCGCGAGGTGCCGCCGCCGCTGTGGGTGCTGTCGGCGATGTCGCTGGTGTTCTATCTCGTGTATCCGTATCGGTGACGGCGCGCGCGACGTCCGCACGGAGGTCGCGTCGCATGCACGACATGAACGATAGAGCCCAGCCCGCACAGGTTCGCGCAGGCCGGGCTCTGTCGTGATGCACTGGCCTCGTCGAACGGCCGTCGCGAGTCCGGCTTTCCGGGACCGGACTCGCGAGCGGTGTGCGTCGCGTCGTCGCTTACTGCGCGACCTTCACGCAGACGGCGTACGCCTTGACCGCGAAGTTGGTGCTGTTGCTCGGCGCGAAGATCACGACCGTCCAGTTGCTGCCATCGGCGGAGGGAAACGAGCCGAGAACTGTGTTGCTGACACCCTTTGTGTCGGTGTTCACGTAGCCGCCAGCGATGGCGAGTTTTCCGACCGGGCAGGACGCGACCATGTTGCGGCTGGTGCCGGTGGCGACGACGGCTTCAACACTTTCGACGCGCTGGTAGCCGGACATGCCGGGGGCGCCTTGGATGCCCTGAATTCCCTGGATGCCCTGCGGACCCTGCGGGCCCGTTGCTCCAGTGGCGCCGGTCTCACCAACAGGACCCTGAGGACCGGTGTCTCCCTTTAGGCCCTGAATGCCCTGAAGCCCCTGATCGCCCTTGAGGCCCTGAATGCCCTGCTCACCCTGCGGACCTCTGTCACCAGTCAGACCCTGAATGCCTGGAATGCCCTGAGGGCCTTGATCGCCCTGCGCACCCTTCGAACCAACATCGCCCTGCGGCCCCTGCGGACCGATCGCACCGGTTTCACCTTGAACGCCCTGAATGCCCTGAAGGCCTTTATCTCCCTTTAGGCCCTGCGGACCTTGCGGCCCGGTGGCACCCGTCAGCCCCTGAATACCCTGAATGCCCTGATCGCCCTTTGCGCCTTGCGGGCCCACCTCACCCTGCGG
Organism: Gemmatimonadaceae bacterium; assembly: GCA_031369265.1. Lineage (GTDB taxonomy): Bacteria > Gemmatimonadota > Gemmatimonadetes > Gemmatimonadales > Gemmatimonadaceae > JACMLX01. The sequence continues at coordinate 27,142 of JANMON010000065.1, forward strand.
ACCCTGCGGACCGACCGCACCCGTGGCGCCAGTCTCACCCTTCGCACCCGTGGCACCCGTGGAACCCGTGGAACCCGTGGCGCCGGTGGCACCCTGAGGACCCTGAGCGCCGGTGTCACCCTTGTCACCCTTCACGCCGGTGGCGTTCCAGACGATTCTCGACTCCGTGCCGAGGCAACTCGTCTTGAGGTTGCTCGCTGGAACGTTGGTCTGTGCACGCAGGGTCAGGATGGACGTCGGCGTTTGGTTGCCCGTCGCCGAACTGACGTAGCACGCGTAGATCAGCCCGGTCGGCGGCGTTTCGGCCTGCGCGAATGCTTTGGTCGGATTCAGGCAAATCACGGCAATGGCGGCTCCGAGCAGCACACGCTGACCGGTCGAATTCTGGACTGCAGCGAGGTCTTTCATCAAGAGCTTCCTGTTCGATAAGTGTGGGAGGAGTCGCAGCGTCGCCATCAGTTGCGCGCCAGCGCGACGTCGATGCTCGTGAAGACCATTTCGAGATAGCCGAGCGTGGTGGGGTCGCTTGCGTCCGGTGCAATGCCTGCACGGGTCAGCGCTAGTGTCTCTGCCGCTCCGGTTCTGTCGCCGGCGGCAAGCTGTGCTTGAAGCGCGCTCAGGCGCATTCCGAGCGAATCCGCGGCGCCGGTGTTGGCGAAGCTCGGTAGCACTGCCAGCCTGATATTCTCCAGGTCGGCAGAGAAATCCAGCGAGCCACCGTCAGCCGCCACATTCAGGTTCACCGCCACCTGCGGCGACACCTTGTCTCCATCCTTGCCCTGCGGCGCCGTCGTGTCATCGGCGCAGGCCGCGAGGCCGGCCAGTGCCACGAGGCGAAGTACCGTTCCTGTCTTCATGCGTCGCTCCCTGCAGCGCGGTGATGCCGACGTACCGCCGGCCGATCCTGCTTTCCACCGGGAGGGCAGTCGGTGCGAAGCGGCGATTGCCGTCGTCACCCCGTGGCACACCGTCTCGCTGCGCCGCGACTGTCATCCCTGTCACTAGCGAACCGAGCAATAGGAATCCCAACCTCTGATATTTCTAATGCGTTGATTTTCAACAGCTTACACTTTTTTCTTGTTGATAAAGGAGTGCTGATTCTCAACCGTTGTCGTATTACTGCCGCACTCATCTGTAGCGATTGAGCCACAATATTGATGAGACTGCATGGCAACATTCTCGATGCCGTGAGCCCACGCAGGACCGACACGCGCCGCCCAGCAGCAGCAGATTCGGATGTGCATCGGAGGGGTCGAGTTGCGCACTGTCGTCATGGCGGCATATCAGTGTGTTGATACCGTCAGCCGGCGCCCGTCCTCGCCAGACACGCGCGGCTTGCCGCATCGGCGCTGCGGATACATTCGTCAACGTCCCGACCGTACCGCCGCCGTCGCCCGTCCCTCGCCACCGCCACACCGCACATGCTCCAGCACCTGCTGCCCAAGCAGGCCCTGACCACCCTCGCCGGCCGCGTCGCGGCCGCCAAGGGCGGCGCCATGACCACCGCCCTCATCAAGTGGTTCGTGGATCAGTACGGCGTGAACATGCGCGAGGCCGCCGAGCCCGATGCGGCGAAGTACGAGACCTTCAATGACTTCTTCACCCGCGCGCTCAAGCCCGGCGCACGCCCGATCTCGAACGGCGATCTGGTCTGCCCCGTGGACGGCGCCATCAGCCAGTGCGGCGAGATCGAGGCCGACCAGATCCTGCAGGCCAAGGGACACCAGTATTCAGTATCCGCCTTGCTGGGCGGCGACGGTGAACTCGCGGCGGACTATGTGGATGGCAGCTTCGCCACCATCTACCTGAGCCCGAAGGATTATCACCGCATCCACATGCCCTGCGATGGGCGACTGCTGCGGATGATCCACGTGCCGGGCGACCTGTTCTCGGTCAATCCGGCCACGGCACGCAGCATCCCGGGGCTATTCGCCCGCAACGAACGTGTGATCTGCGTGTTCGAGACCGAGACCGGACCGTTCGTGCTGATCCTCGTCGGCGCCACGATCGTGGGCAGCATGGCCACCGTATGGCACGGCGTGGTGAACACCGAGCGCCCAGGAACCGTCCGCCAGTGGCGCTACGAGGACCAGGACATCCGACTGGCGAAGGGTGACGAGATGGGGCGTTTCCAGCTCGGCTCCACCGTCATCATGCTCTTCCGGCCGAACTACATCATGTTCGACCGGAAGTGGAAGGCGGACCTCAAGGTGCGCATGGGCGAGCCGATGGGCATCCGGTATCCGACCACCGGCGAGACGCGCATCTCCTGATCACGGCGGCGCCGCGGAACCCGCTCAGCGATACAGATAGGCCAGCGCCAGCTTGCGCGCCAGCTCCGCGTCGAGCCCGTAGATGTCCTCGAAGAAGGCCACGCTGCCATCCTCACGCGCCACCGCAGTGGCGTAGGTGAGGTGCACCGGCACCGGGCGCGTGAGCTTCACCGTCACCGGCGTGGTGCCGTTCATGGCCGCCTCGATCGCCGTGGCGGTCCACTCCGGCTGGTCACGCAACAGCAGCCGGGCCAGCGCGACGGGATCGGCCACCCGCACGCAGCCGTGGCTCTGGTCGCGCCGTGTGCGCGCGAAGTCATTCTGCATCGGCGTGTCGTGCAGGTACACGTCGTCGGCGTTGGGAAACATGAACTTCACCCGGCCGAGCGAGTTGGTGCCGCCGGGCAGTTGCCGAATGCGCGCACGGCCGGCGATTACCGCCTTCACCGACGCGGCGGTGGCCGGCAGGGTGCGGCCCCGGCGATCGACGATCTGGTAGTTGTTCATCGTCAGCAGGTACGGATCGCGCCTGGCGATGGGCAGCAGCTCCGACTGCACGATGCTGGCGGGCACTTCCCAGTATGGTGCGAACACGATGTACTCGATCGTATCGCTCATCACCGGGGTGCGGTGACGCGCGGCGACACCCACCACCACGTCCATCGTCACCGCGTCGGCATCGGCTTCACCGCCATCGACCTGCGCGCGCAAGCGGAACTCCGGGATGTTCACCACGATCGACGGACTGCCATCCTGCTGTCGCAGCGTGCGTTCGCGTTCCATGGTGAGCAGGATGCGCGACAGCTTGCCGCGCGCCGCACTGTCGGTGCGGGCCTGCGCCCGCCAGCTCCCAAGTGTTCCCTTGAGCAACCGGTACTGCTCAGACACCGGTTCTGCGGCATCCAGCACCGTGGCCGGCGTCTTCGATGATGCCATCGCGCGCACTTCGCTGGTGTAGTCCGCCATTATGGTGTCGCGAGCCGGCCGCAGGCTGGCGCTGTCCGTTTCCACCACGCGTCCATCGTGCAAGGCACGCAGCGCACGCAGCGACGCCATCGTCAGCATGGCGTCGAACTCCGCGCGGTCATTCTCGGAATACAGCTTGGTGTCGGCCAGCTTGCGCAGCCGGTCCACGTCGTAGTCCGCGGGCTCGAGGCCCCGTTCATCGATGCGCTGCAGGGCGTCGATCATCGCGCGTGCCGAGGGTGTCACGGCGCCGTCCCGCGACCAGAGCATGGTCCACTCACCGTCGCCGTACACGCGCTGCAACGCAGCCGATGCGTTGCCCAGACGCGACACTCGCCGCACCACTGCCTCAGCGCGACTGGTGCCGAGAAAGGAGCGCGACATCGCCGGCAGTGAGTCGGCGGACAGCTCAGGATCCTGCGCCTGCAGCGCGGTGGCGATGACCAGCATCGGCAACACGACGCGAATCAGTCGAAACGGATGAACGGACAGGGATGGACGCTGTATGGACTGCATGATGAACCCGGGGAGGGGACGGGCGCCGCGTGAGCGTCGCCGGTACTGGGAAGCAGGTGTGCGCCGATGCCGGTGTATCCCTGGCATGACGGAGCGCATCCTTGCGTGCTCCTGATGCGTGGGCGCGGGCCCACCACCGTTGTCCCCGCTGGGCATCCCACCTTCGGGCCCCGCGGCATCAACGACCTGTTTACGAGGTCGGATCCGTCGTCGGATCTCTGCCGGTAACGCTCAGTACGAGCCAATACTGCAGCAAGCATGCCGCAATGATGTGTCACCCGTTCCTGCGGCGGTGTAGACTGCACCTCGCCCGACTGCCCGATGCGCTTCCTGGTACATCAGACAAGCACTCTCCTCCGGAGCCTTCCCGTGGACCGTCGTCAATTCCTTGCCACGACCGCCGTCGCGGCCGCAGCCGGCTCGGCCGGGTTCGACCGCGTGCTGCGCCACCGGGCGCTGTCCAGCGTGGGGGTGCAGCTCTTTTCGCTGCCGCGCGTGATGGAGAAAGATTTCCGCGCCGGCATCGCCATGCTGGCCGGCATGGGCTACAAGGAGGTGGAGCTCTACGGTCCGTTTCCGTTCAGCGCACCGGAAGCGATCGCCGGCTGGAACGCCGTCACACCGCAGCTGGGCTTCAGCGGCAGTGGATTCTTCGGGCTGACGCCGCAGCAGGTGCGCGCCACGCTCGACCAGCACGGCATGACCGCACCGTCGGTGCACACCGACTGGGCCACGTTGCAGACGGGCATGGGCCGCCTGGCCGAGGCGGCGCAGGTGGTGGGCTACACCTACGTCGGCCTGCCGTCGATTCCCGATGCGCTGCGCAC
>JANMON010000081.1:0-5282 GCA_031369265.1 Gemmatimonadaceae bacterium
GCCTCGGCGGTGGCGACGATGATGTCGGTGTGCACACCGAAACCGCTGGCCGTGTAGCGAGGGGCGCTGTCGGGGTGCGGCTCGGCGCCTTCCTCGCTACCCTCCGCGCGCTCACGCAGCCGGATCGACACGCCGCCCACCGCATTGATGCCCTCGGCGGCCGCGTCCACGGCGAACTCGATCAGCTCACCGACGTCGCCGACGCACTCGTTGATCGCACGGCAGACCGCGTCCACCGGACCATCGCCCTGTGCCGCCGCCACCAGCTCGCGTCCGTCGGGACCGCGCAGTTTCACCGTTGCAGTGGGAATGGCGTGTGTGCCGCACGAGACCTGCACCAGTTCCAGCCGGTAGGTGGACACGCCGCGATGCGTCTCGCCAGCCACGATCACCTCCAGCTCGCGATCGTCCACGATCTTCTTGCGGTCGGCCACTTCCTTGAAGCGCGCGAACACGGCATCACACTCGGCATCCTCGAGAACATGGCCGAGTGTGGCGAGGTGCGCGCGCAACGCCGCACGACCCGAGTGCTTGCCGAGCACCAGGCGCCCACCTTCGAGCCCCACGTGCTCCGCATGCATGATCTCGTAGGTGTCGCGGTTCTTGAGCATGCCATCCTGATGAATGCCCGCCTCGTGCGCGAAGGCGTTGGCGCCGACGATCGCCTTGTTGGGTGGCACACGCACCCCGGTGCAGCGCGACACGAGTCGCGAGGCGCGCCCGATCTCCTCGGTGCGCAGGCGCGTGTCGGCACGGTAGCGCGCGCGACGTGTGCGCAACGCCATCACCACTTCCTCCAGCGCCGCATTGCCGGCACGCTCACCGAGCCCGTTGATCGTGCACTCCACCTGCCGCGCACCGGCCGACACACCGGCCAGCGAGTTGGCAACGGCCAGTCCGAGGTCGTCGTGACAGTGCGTGGAGATCGTGATGGGCAGGTTCCGCACCACCTCGGTCTTGATGCCGCTGATCAGCGCGAAGTACTCGTCGGGTGTGGCGTAACCGACGGTGTCAGGGATGTTGAGTGTGGTGGCGCCGGCGTCGATCGCGGCCCGCAGCACGTCATGCAGGAACCCGACATCGCTGCGGGACGCATCCTCGGGCGAAAACTCGATGTCACCGACGAATGAGCTGGCGTATGCCACCATTTCGCTGACGCGCTTCAGCACCTGCTCGCGCGACATCTGCAGCTTGTACTTCAGGTGCACGTCCGACGTCGCGAGGAAGGTGTGGATGCGGCGCCGCGGTGCGGTCGCGAGCGCGGTGGCCGCCGCCTCGATGTCCTTGCGCGTGGCGCGGGCCAGTCCGCAGATCACCGGCGCCACCGGCCAGTCCTTCGAGTCCTCGGCAATGGCACGCACCGCATCCCAGTCACCCGGTGACGCCGCCGGAAAGCCGGCCTCGATGATGTCCACGCCGAGCCGTGAGAGTTGCCGGGCCACCTGCCGCTTCTCATCCACCGTCATCGAGCAGCCGGGGGCCTGCTCGCCGTCGCGCAGCGTGGTGTCGAAAATTCGTACGATGTCGTCGCTCATACGGACCCGGTGGCGTCGGCGGTGGCATCGACCGTCGCCGGCTCGGCAGCGGCGGCAGGAGCAGGCGTACGATCGACGGCGCCGGTGTCGGGCCGTATGACCTTCGCGTGCAGGAACGGCATCAGCTCGCGCAGGCGCACTCCCACCTGCTCGATGGGATGCTCCGTATCAGCGCGTCGTGCGGCGGTGAAGTTCGGCCGTCCGGCCTCGTTCTCCGCCACCCAGTTGCGTGCGAACGTCCCGTCGCGGATCTCGTCGAGAATCTTCTTCATCTCGGCCTTCGTTTGCGCCGTGACGATGCGCGGGCCGGCGGTGTAGTCGCCGTATTCCGCCGTGTCGGACACGGAGTAGCGCATGTAGTTCAGGCCACCCTGGTACATGAGGTCCACGATCAGCTTCAGTTCGTGCAGACACTCGAAGTACGCCATCTCCGGCTGGTATCCTGCCTCGGTGAGCGTCTCGAAGCCCGCCTTCACCAGCGCCGAGACGCCGCCGCAGAGCACCGCCTGCTCGCCGAACAGGTCGGTCTCGGTCTCCTCGGCGAAGCTGGTCTCGATCACGCCGGCGCGGGTGCAGCCGATCGCGCGGGCGTACGCGAGGGCATCGGCGCGGGCATGTCCGGTCGCATCCACGTGCACCGCAATCAGGCCCGGTACGCCGCCACCTTCGGTGTACAACTCCCGCACACGGTGTCCCGGCGACTTGGGCGCGATCAGCGCCACGTCCACACCCGTCGGCGGGTCGATCAGCTTGAAGTGGATGTTGAAGCCGTGCGCGAACAGCAGCGACTTGCCGGGCGTCATCGTGGGCGCGATGTCACGCTCGTAGATCGACTTCTGCTCGGTGTCGGGGGCGAGGATCATGATCATGTCCGCCTCCGCCGCCGCCTCGGCCACCGTGCGCACGCGCAGTCCGGACGCCTCGGCCGCCGCCCAGCTCTTCGAACCCTTGCGCAGGCCGACACGCACGTCGCAGCCGCTCTCCTGCAGGTTCAGCGCGTGTGCATGTCCCTGGCTGCCGTAGCCGATGATCGCGATCCGGCGCCCGTTCAGGCGCGTCGCGTCGGCATCGTGGTCGTAGAAGACGCGGGTCACGCGGCGGCCTCCTCGTCGGCCGGAGCGCCGTCGGCCTGCGCGCGGTAGTGCGCGGGCGCCTCGAGCTTCTTCGGCGTGCGGCCGCGCATCATCGCCAGGCGACCGGTGCGCATCAGTTCCGCCAGCCCTTCGGGACGGATCACCGTGATGAACGCCTCCACCCGTTCCGGCGTGTCGGTGATCTGCACGATCAGCTCCTCCTCGCTCAGGTCCAGCACGCGCGCGCCATACTCGGCGACGATCTCCACCAGCTCGGCGAGGCGGGCCGGCGACGAGACGATCTTGGCCAGCGCCGTCTCGCGCTGCACCGCCCGCTCGTTGGTCACGTCGGTGACGCCGATCACTTCCACCAGTCGATCGAGCTGCATCACCACCTGGCTGGCGTCGGTGGCATCCACCACCAGCGTCATGCGGCTGATCCCGGGCACTTCACTCCGGCCCACCGCCAGCGACGCGATGTTGAAGCCGCGACGCCGCAGCAGGGTGACGGTGCGATGCAGGACGCCGGCGCGATCCTGGAGCAGGGCGATCAGGGTGTGCTGTGCCATCGGGGTCAGACCTTGTGAGAGGGTGAGGAAACTGCAGGCGCAGCCGGGGCTGCGGTCATCATGTCGCCGATCGCGAGACCGGCAGGGACGATCGGGAACACGTTCGCTTCGCGCTCGACGCGGAAGTCCACCACCACGCAGCCGTTGTGCTGCCATGCCGCACGCACGGCAGTGGCGGCATCGTCCGCACGATCCACCGTGATGCCGCGCAGGCCATGCGCGTCGGCCAGCTTGGCGAAGTCGGGGCCGGTCAGCGGCGTGCCGCTGTAGCGCTTGCCTTCGAACAGCTGCTGCCACTGGCGCACCATGCCGAGGTAGCCGTTGTTGACCACCGCCACCTTGAGGTTGGTGAGCCCTTCCTGCGCGATGGTGGCCAGCTCGCAGTTGGTCATCTGGAAGCCGCCGTCGCCGACCACCACCCAGACCGTCTTCTCCGGATCGGCGATCGCCGCACCCATCGCCGCTGGCAGCGAGAAGCCCATGGTCCCGGCACCGCCGCTGGTGATGTGTGTGCGCGGCCGGCTCCAGTCGATCATCTGCGCGGCCCACATCTGGTGCTGGCCCACGTCGGTCACCACGCGCCAGTCGCTGCGATTGGCGAAGGCGGCATTGAGCGCATCGAACACGTCGTGCGGCATCAGCGGCGCGGTTCGCTCGCGACGTGTGTACCCCTGGCGAGGCGCGTGCTCGTCGCGCATGGCGATGATCTCGTGAATCCACGCCGCACGCTGCACGCTCGGTCCCGACGACATCGCCACCGCCAGCGACCGCAGCGCCGGCTTGCAGTCCGACACGATGGCGACGTCGGTACGCACCAGCTTCCCGATCTCCGCGCCATCGATGTCGATGTGGATGATCTTTGCGTGAGGGGCAAAGGTGCTGGCCTTGCCGGTGACACGATCATCGAACCGACTGCCGACGTTCAGCAGCACGTCGCAGGCCTGGATGGCGCGGTTGACGTGCACCCAGCCGTGCATGCCTGGCATGCCGAGGGCCAGCGGATGATCGTGCGGCATCGCGCCGAGGCCGTGCAGCGTCGTGATCACCGGAATGCCGGTCTGCTCGGCGAAGGCGCGCAATTCGCGCGTGGCGCCGGCCTGGATCACGCCGTTGCCGGCCAGGATCACCGGGCGCTGCGCGCCTTGCAGGAACTGTGCGGCGCGGCGGATCGCACGCTGGTCCACGTCATCGCGCATCGACGTGGGGTGATACCCCGGCAGGTCCATGGGCTCATCCCAGTCGGGGATGAAACGTGCCAGCTGCGCATCCTTGGTGATGTCGATCAGCACCGGACCGGGACGTCCGGTGCGCGCAATGTGAAACGCCTCGCGCATCACACGCGGCAACTCACGGGCATCACGCACCAGGTAGTTGTGTTTCGTGATCGGCACCGTGATGCCGGTGATGTCGGTCTCCTGGAATGCATCGGTGCCGAGGAGGGCGCTGGGCACCTGACCGGTGATGGCGACCAGCGGCGTGCCGTCCATCCAGGCGTCGGCGATGGGCGTCACCAGGTTGGTGGCCCCGGGCCCGCTGGTGCCGATGCAGACGCCCACCTGGCCGGTGGCCCGCGCATACCCTTCCGCCGCGTGACCGGCGCCCTGCTCATGCCGGCAGAGCACGTGGCGCAGCCGGCTGCGGTATTCCCACATCGCGTGGTAGAACGGCATGATGCAGCCACCGGGAATCCCGAACATTACCGACACGTTCTCGCGGATCAGTGCTTCGCACATGACCTGCGCCCCGGTGCGCGTCGCCGGTGAGGCGTCACGCACTGGCGCGGAGGCCTGTGCCGGGGTTCGTCGGGCTGGACTGCGGGCTGGGTGGGACATGGGGGCTCGGAAAACGAGAAGGCCCCCTCCGCGCGCGGAGGGAGCCTTGTGTGATCCTGCCCAAGGTTGCCCCTCCGAGTGATCTCGGGAGGGGCAAGCGGTTCGCGGTTACATCGCGATCCTCAAGCCCTGCTCCCGTCCGCTAAGAAGTACGCGTACGACGAGAAGCGCCGCGAGCGCAATGCTCGCAACGAGGCTGGTAAGGCTGAGGAGGCGGGACTGCGAGGGCAAAGCGTGCATCAGCGGGGCTGGGTGACCTGCATCGCGTGTTTC
>JANMON010000095.1:0-19964 GCA_031369265.1 Gemmatimonadaceae bacterium
CCTCACCAGCAACGTGCAGACCCGCGCCACGGACCGCTACGAAACCCATCCGCTGAAGCAGTTCCTCGCACGCGGCATGAACGTCTGCCTCAACACCGACAACCGGCTGATGTCCGGCACCACGCTGGTGGACGAGTATCACCATGCCGCCACACACTGCGATTGCACCTTCGACGAGCTGGCCGGCATGGCCCTCGACGGGTTCCGCAGCAGCTTTCTTCCCGAACCGGAGAAGCGCGCCATGGTCACGCGCATGGCCGCCGAGATCTCAGCGATTCGCGCCGGAGCCGTCGCGTGAGTGAACATCGGAGGCGAGAGAACCCCATGCCCGACGACGAAGCGCGACTGCAACGGGACTACGGCACCGCCGCCGCGTCGGCCGCCGCCGATGTGGTGCGCACACTGGCCGGCCGTGACTTGGCCGAACCGGTGGCCGCGATCGTACTCGGCTCGGGGCTGGGTGGGCTGGCCGACAAGATCACCGATGCGATCAGAATCCCGTTTCACGACATCCCCGGGTTCCCGCCGGCGACGGTGGAAGGGCACGCCGGTGCGCTGATCATCGGCCAGTTGGCCGGTCGCCCCGTCATCTGCCTGGCAGGTCGCTTCCATCTCTACGAAGCGCATCCGGCGGCGGTGGCCGTCTTCCCGGTGCGGGTGGTGCACGCCCTTGGCGCGCGCACACTGATCGTCTCCAACGCCGCCGGTGGCATCCGTCGGACCTTCACACCCGGCACGCTCATGCAGATCGACGATCACATCAACCTGATGAATCGTCATCCACTGGCCGGACCGTCACAGCCCGGTGAACCGCGGTTCCCCGACATGTCGGCGCCGTACGACAAGGCGCTCGCCGCGCAGCTGCAGACGGTGGCGCGCGAGTCAGGCGTGCGTCTGGAGGTCGGCGTCTACTGCGGCCTGCTCGGCCCGACCTACGAGACGCCCGCCGAAGTGCGCATGCTGGAGAAGCTGGGCGCCGATGCCGTGGGCATGAGCACCGTCCCGGAGGTGATCACCGCCCGCACGCTGGGCATGCGCTGTGTGGGCGTGAGCCTGATCACCAACGCCGCCGCCGGCTACACCGCCAACCTGCTCAATCACGCCGAGGTCCTGCACGAGTCGAAGGAGGCCGCGACGCGGTTCCAGTCGTTGATCACCGCAGTCGTGGCCACCCTCTGATCGCTGCTGCTCCCTCGCCCCGGCCGGCGTCGGCGTCTGGGGCAGGGACCGCAACCGCGCCTTGAACGACTGGAAGCCCGGTGTGTCGCGCGTGACGCGGCTCAGCGAGCCAGCCGGCAGCTGGGCAATCGCACGACGGGTGGCGGCGATGCGGTCTTCCTCGACCGGGTGACTGGCAAGGAAGCTCGCACTGCTCCCGCCGCCGGCCTTGTCGCGCTCCGCCAGCATGATCTCGAACATCTCCGGCATCCCACGTGGATCGAGCCCGGCGCGCACAAGGTATTTGACGCCGTACTGGTCCGCCTCCGCCTCGTCGCCTCGGCTGAACTTCGCCATGATCGCCGTGGCGCCGAGGTTGAGCAGGTCGCCGCCACCGTTCTGGCAGAACGTCGGCTGCAGGATGCAGGCGAGCGTGGCACCGATGCCCACCTTCTGGCCCTTTTCCATCTGCTGCACCGAGTGGCGCTGCGTGACGTGCGCGATCTCATGCCCTACCACGCCTGCCAGCTGTGACAGCGTCTGCGCGCGCATGATCAGGCCCTTGTTCACGTAGATGTAGCCGCCCGGCACCGCGAAGGCGTTGATCTCCGGATCGTCCACGATCGAGAAGCGCCAGTTGCGACCCTGGTCGTCCACCAGCACCGCCAGCGAATCACCGAGGCGGTTCATGTATGCATTCACTTCCGGGTCGCGCACGATCGGAAGCTGCGCGTTAATCTGCTGCGCATAGTTCAGCCCCATCTCCGCTTCCTGCTGCGGCGAGATGCGCGCGCAACCCGCCGCCGTGATGGCGAACGTGGCGCTGGCCGCGATGGCGAGACGTGCGGTGTGTGTGGTGCTCATTGCGACAATCCCGGCGACTGTGAGGTCATTCGTGAGTTTGCTGACCGTAGCCCGCGACTTGCAGCGTCGCAAGGCAAGGGAACGAAGCGGGCGGTTCGTGGCGGAAGGGGTGCGCACGGTGGAGGAACTGCTGCGGAGCGCCCTGGCTGTGGACGGTCTCCTCGTCAGCGAATCGGCAGTGCAGCAACCACGGGTGGTGACGTTGTTGGGCGATGCCCGGACGCGCGGCATCGCGATCACCACCGTGAGCGAGCGGGAATTCGAGTCCGCCGCCGGCACCGACGCCCCGCAGGGCGTCGTGGCCATCGCCACCTCCCCGGTCTGGTCGCTGCAATCGCTGCCCGCAGGACCACTCCGGCTCCTCGTGCTCGACGCCCTGCAGGACCCGGGCAATGTCGGCACCATCCTTCGCACGGCGGCGGCGTTCGACGTCTCGGCCACGATCGCGCTGCCGGGAACTGTTGACCTTTGGAACGCCAAGGTCGTCCGTAGCGCGATGGGCAGCCACTTCGTCCACCCCACACTCACCAGTACCGCCGATGCACTGGCGCCGTTCCTTCAGGAGCGGGGCATCGCCCTCTGGGGTGCCGACGCAGCCGGGATTCCGATCCCGGAGCTGCGCGTGCCGACCCAGTGGGCGCTGGCGGTGGGGAACGAAGGCGCCGGCCTGTCGCCTGCCACGCAGCCGATGGTCACTACCACCGTCGCGCTGCCGATCAGCCCGGCCGTCGAGTCACTGAACGTGGCCGTGGCGACCGGCATCCTTCTGTTCGCCCTTCGCTGACACCGTGGACGTCTCCGTCGTCGCCATCCTCGCCTTCGCGTTGCTCGGAGCCTGCTTCGGCTCGTTCCTGAACGTCTGCGTATCGCGCTGGCCTGCCGGTCTCTCGGTGGTCAGGCCCGCCAGCCGCTGTCCCAAGTGTGAGCGCGAGATCCGCTGGCACGAGAACGTGCCGGTGCTCGGCTGGCTGCGGCTGCGCGGTCGCTGCGCCGGCTGTGCACTGCCGATCTCCATCGAATATCCGCTGGTGGAACTGGGCGTCGCCGTGTTATGGGCCGGCGCCGCCTACCTCGGCGGTGGTGGACTCGACTCGGTGCGCCTCGCCACCTTCGCGACGGTCATGCTCGGCATCACGCTCACCGACGCCAAGCACTACGTGATCCCCGATGGCTTCACGGTGTTCGGCTTCCTGTTCGTGCTGGTCACCAGCGTGGTGGCGTTCTTCAACGGTGGCACCGACACCTGGTTCGCCGCGCCGATCGATGCGTTCTACGGTGCCTGCGCCGGTGCCGGCTTCATCGCGATCATCGGCTGGCTCGGTGAGGTGGCACTGAAGAAGGAGGCGATGGGCTTCGGCGACGCGACGCTGATGGCCGTCGTCGGCGCTGCGCTCGGCCCCGTCCGCGCGATCATCACCGTGTTCGTCGCGGCAGCACTGGGCGCCGGTGCGTTCCTGCTGGTGGTCTATCCGATCTCGTGGGTGCGCGCGCGCCGCGCTGGCCGGGAGTTCGAGCCACCGCTGGTGCCGTTCGGCGTCTTCCTCGCACCGGCCGCCGTCGCGATGCTGCTGGCGGGGCAGTCGTTGCTGGAGTGGGGTAGTACGTTGCTCGGCGTACCGTTGCGCTGACCTCACACCCACGATCCGTGCGCCGATCCGTCCTGCTGTCCTGTCTCCTCCTGCTGGCCGTCACGGCCTGCGATCGCAAGCCACTGCCCAAGGCCGGTGATCTGCAGGGTGAAGTCACCGCACTGGTGCCGAAGGTCGAGGAGGCCGCCGGGCTCAAGTTCAAGCAGCCGCCCACGGTGGCATCGCAGTCGTCGCAACAGGTCCAGACATTCCTCATCGCGCAGTTCGAGCGCCCCGAGGTGCGGAAGGACCTCGAGGCCAAGATCGGCGTCTGGAAGCGGCTCGGCGTGGTGCCCGACTCGGTGGACGTGATCGGGTTGCTGACGCGGTTGCTCACCGAGCAGGTGGTCGGCTACTACGACCCGAAACGGAAGACACTCTTCGTGGTGGACGGCCGCGCCGGTGTGGAACGCGAGACGGTGATCCGCCACGAGCTCACGCACGCGCTGCAGGATCAGTACGTGAATCTCGACTCGATCCAGAACATCCAGGGCGATGACGATCGCGTCGAGGCGGCGCAGGCGGTGTTCGAGGGGCACGCCACCGTGATGATGATCGGCAACGCCGCGCGTACCATCGCGTGGGACAAGGCGCGTGAAAGCATTCGCGAGGCCAGGGCTTCGAATCCGGTGTTCAGTGCCGCACCGGGTTTCCTCGCCGAAGGGCTGCTGTTCCCGTATCTCGGCGGCGCCGAGTTCGTGCGCACGGCGATGGGCGACGGCGTGACCAGCGCCCAGCTGCTGTCGGAACTGCCCACCAGCACCTCGCAGGTGCTGCATCGTGAGAAGTGGGGGCCGCGTGGCAATCCTGCCGACCTGGTGCGCATTACCGCACCTGCAGGTCTGAACATCAGCTACCAGAACAGCTTCGGTGAGTTCGAGACGCGCCTCGCGCTGGCGGAACTGCTGGGTGAGGTGGGGCCCGCTGCCGCCGCCGCGCGCGGCCACGACGGCGACCGATTCGCCGTCCTCACGCTGGCCTCCGGCGAAGGGCTGGCGTGGGTCACCGCGTGGGACACGCCACTCGACGCGGAGGAGTTCGCCGAGACGATGGCATCCGCCAGCGCCAAGCGGTACGGTGCCGCGGTGCAGTCCGTCAGCGGGCGGCGTGAGGTGAGTGGGTCGGGGCGCCGCGTGACCATCCGCACCGAGAAGTCCGGCACGCGCGACATCGTGATCTTCGAGGATCTGCCGACCGCCGCGCCGGTGCTCGCCCTGTCGGCGTCGGCGATCACCGTCAGCGCGCGCTGACGCCGGAGCGGTCACCTTTGGCGCGACGCCGTCCGTAGTCAAGCGGTGGCGTTCAGTGGATTTCGGGGCAAATTCCGGAGGATCGGCGTGTGGCCGGTCACAGCCGGCAGCCTGCCATCCGTTGCAACCGGAGCCCCCGGCACCGTGGGCGATCCTCCATCTTTCCGTGCATGACTGCTCCATCCAACGAACTGCTGGCCAAGGTCGAAGTCCTGGCGGATCTCGAGTCGCTGGTCGATGACCTCATGGTCGCACACGAGGCCAAGCGTGTCCTCTGGTTCCCGAGTGAATTGCTCGCTCCGGAACCGGGCACGGACCCTGACCACTACCTGAAGCAACTGCGCGAGCGCAGCGAAGGCATCTCGACGCCCGCGCGCGTGGCCCTCGCACTGAACCTGCTCACCGAGGAAGGGCTGCCGCACTTCCATCGCCTGCTGGCAGTGTATCTCGGCAACGAGTCGTTCTGGCACAAGTGGACCAACCTCTGGACCGCCGAGGAAGATCGACACGGTGCCGTGCTGCATGACTACATGCACGACAGCCGCATCCTCGACAATCCGGTGCTGGAGCGCATGCAGTTCGAATACCTGAAGGCGGGCTTCGCACCGGCCTGGGATCGCGATCCGTATCGCGTGTTCGTCTACACCTCGCTGCAGGAGCGCGCCACGCAGGTCAGCCATGCCAACACCGGCAAGCTGGCCAGCACGCACGAGCCGCTGATCGGTGAAGTGCTGTCGAACGTGGCCAAGGAAGAAGCGCGCCACTACACGTTCTATCGCGCGATCTTCAAGGCAGTGCTCGAGCGTGATCCGAACCAGGCCATGCTCTCGGCGGCCGAGATCATGCCGTCGATCGAGATGCCTGGTGTCGCGATGCCGCACTTCCGCGACATGGCCGACGTGGTGCGTCGCGCCGGCATCTACGGACCGCGTGACTACCTCAAGATCGTCGAGGAACTGATCAAGTTCTGGGCGATCGAGGCGGTCACGGGGCTGGACGAGATGGGACGCAAGGCGCAGGAGAAGATCATGGCAGTGCCGGCGCGACTGTTGCGCGTGGCGGACATGATGGAGACCCGCAGTCGCGCCAAGACGTTCTCGTTCGACGTGGCGTTCGCCCGCGAATTTGCGATGGACTGATTCCACGGCGCCTGATCCGTTTCCCCGCGCGACGGCATGTACCGTCGCGCGTGCTGTCTGTATCCCATGGAGGCACGATGTGGCGGTCCGGAACGCGGGTGCTGGCAATGGCGTGTCTGCTCGTCGCGTCGCTGGCTTCTTGTGGCGGTAACGACATCGCCGAGCCCCCAGCCGCCGACCCGGGCGTGACGGCGGGTGGGCTCAATTTCGTGGTGCAGGGGTCCGGGTATTCCACCGCTTCGGGTGCGTTGCCTGCTGCCGATCCGACCGTTGCCGCGCCCATCGTCACGCTCACCGGATCGCCGACCGCCTTCGCTGCCGCGCAGCTGGTCGTCAGCGCGGTGGAACCGTTCCAGGCAGCGTTGCTGCTGCCGGTTGGCTCGCCCACCTACGCGCGCATTGCCATGCCTGGCAACGCCACGCTCGTCGGCATCACGACCATGCGCGTTGCCACCAGCTCATTCCTCGCGCAGCAGCTCCAGGTCGCGATCGTGCGCGGCGGCAAGGTGTCGGTGCCGGTGACCATCAGCCTGCTCACGCCGATCAACTGACGGTGTGCGGCACCGACGCTTGCCGATCAGGGCAGCGCGCGGATGGCCTGCGAGATGAAGAAGGTGCCGACACCAATGAACGCGCCGAGCACGAAGCCGAACTTGATGATCAGGTTCAGCTCGCGCTGCGTCACGCCGCGCACGATCTCCTCCACCCGCTCGGTGCTGAACTCGTTCACCTTGCGCTCGATCAGCGCCGGCACGTCGAACCTCTGCACCAGCGACGGCAGTGAGGTCACGATCCAGTCCCAGATCGCCGGGGCCAGCACGGCGGCGAGACGTTCGTTGGCATGCGCCGGCAACCAGCGCGCCGGCCGGCCGATGGGCGCATCGAGTGCCTTCTGCACTACGCGCGCCGCGGTGTCACGCACGAACTGCTGCGTGGCCTCGCCGCGCAAACCCTCCAGCACCCACCCGGCGATCGTCTCGTCGCTG
Source organism: Gemmatimonadaceae bacterium (assembly GCA_031369265.1). Lineage (GTDB taxonomy): Bacteria > Gemmatimonadota > Gemmatimonadetes > Gemmatimonadales > Gemmatimonadaceae > JACMLX01. The sequence continues at coordinate 7,026 of JANMON010000095.1, forward strand.
ACGCCCGCCAGCAGGTCATCCAGCCGACGATGTGCCATGCCCTCGAACGCGGCCTCGATCTTGTCGGCCACGAACGCCTGCGTGGATTCGGCGCGCAGTAGGCGCAGCGCACCATTCGAGAGGCCAGCTGAAAGGGCGGTGACGCGGTCGGCATCGGGTGCGCCCACGATGTCCTTCAGCGGCTTGCGCAGCAGCGACTCCACGCCGTCGCGCACCGCGCGCGTGACCTGGTCGCGGATCGCGGGTTCGCGCAGCAGCGACGACAGTTCGTCCACACCCTCGCCACCCAGTGCATCCAGCGCCTTCTCCAGTGCCCGCTCGGTCACCAGGAACCGGGCGAGCACGCGCTCGTGAAAGCGCAACTCGGTGACGAACTTCGACATCACGCCCTGCAGCGTGCGCTTCACCCGCTCACGACTCTCACCCTGCGACAGCCAGACGCCGAGCTTGTCCACCGCCACCGGGATGTAGGCATCCACGGCCTTGTCGAGCATCGCACTCAGCTCGGCGGGCATCGTCTTGAGCAGCGGCTCGTCGCGCGTGAGCAGCGATTCGGCCTGCGCCCGCACACTGCCCGCCACCGCCGAGGCTACCGTCTCGCTGTGCGAGAGCGTCATGGCCAGCGAGCGGCCCTGGTCCATCAGTGCCGCACGTCGCGCCGCTGGCAGCACGTCGGACAGCGTCTGGTCTCCGATCGCTTCGCGCAACCGGGCCACGAAGGCAATCACCGTCGGCCGTGCCTCCTCACTCTCGGCCCACGTTTCCACCCGCTCGGCCACCGTCGCCGCCACCGCCTGCAGCGCCGACTCCAGTTCGGCGCTCATCGACTCCGGCACCAGGCTGCGCAACGAGCCGCGCTCGGTCTCCAGCAGCGACTGCACCACGCTCGCCACGCGCTCGTTGAAGGCGTCGCGGATGCCACCGTGCGTGAGCTCCTTCAGCATGTCATCGGGCGTCAGCAGCTTCTCGCCCACCACCTTGCCGATGCTCGACGCCAGTCGTGCCTTGTTTTTCGGGATCGCACCCTGCACACCCATGAACGGCTTGTGCGGGTTGAAGAGCATCCACACGGCCACGGTGTCGGTGAGGCCACCGGCCAGGCTGTGGAGCACGATGTTGAGCGCGAACTCGCGCCAGAGATGAGGTTCCATGCTACCGGATTCTACGCAGAACGCGCCGCATGTGTGTCATGCGGCGCGTCGAGAACCGTCAAATGTCAGCCTGGCGAGGCGTCAGGGCCCGCCACGCGCGGCGATCGGGGTGCGATCGGGGAAGGGCAGCACCACCTGCGCATCGTCGATGCGCTCCACCGACTCCGGTGTCAGGCGCGCTTGCGGTTCCAGCGGCAGCATCGCGCGGTCCAGCACCTCGTCCATCGTCTGCACGAAGGTGAACGTCATCCGCTCGCGCACCTCGGCCGGGATGTCGCGGATGTCCTTCGCGTTGCCCTGCGGCACGATCACCTCGCGCAGCCCGGCGCGATAGGCGGCCAGCACCTTCTCCTTCAGGCCACCGATCTCCAGCGCCTTGCCGCGCAGCGTCACCTCGCCGGTCATCGCGAGGTCACGGCGCACGCGGCGGCCGCTGAGCACACTCGCGATGGCCAGCGTCACCGCGAGGCCGGCACTCGGGCCGTCCTTCGGGATCGCGCCGGCCGGGCAGTGGATGTGCAGGTCGGTGTCGCGGAACTCCTCTTCCGGAATCTCCAGCAGCCGGCTGCGTGAACGCACGTACGAGAACGCGGCATCCACCGACTCGCGCATCACCTCACCCAGCTGACCGGTGACGGTGAGGCGACCGCTGCCCGGCATCTTGAGCGCCTCGATCAGCATCAGCTCACCGCCATTCGGCGTCCAGGCGAGGCCGGTCACCACACCCACTTCCGGTTCCTGCTCGGTCTCCTCCGCGGCGAACTGCGGCACACCCAGCAACTCCTCGGCCTTCTGCGGCGTGATGGTCCACGGCTCCATCTCTCCCTCCGCCTTGCGACGCGCACGCTTGCGCAGCACCGCAGCCACGTGCCGCTCGAAGTTGCGCAGTCCCGCCTCGCGGCTGTAGCGCGCGGCGATGAACTGCAGCGCTTCGTCGGTGAAGACGGCGTCCTCCTCCGTCAATCCATGCTCGGCACACAGCTTCGGGATCAGGTAGCGCCACGCGATCTGCACCTTCTCTTCCGACGTGTAGCCGGCGATGCGGATCACCTCGAGGCGATCACGCAGTGCGGCCGGAATGTCGTAGAGATTGTTGGCGGTACAGATGAACAACACGGAGCTGAGATCGAACGGCTGGTTCAGGTAGTGATCCACGAACGACTTGTTCTGCGATGGGTCGAGCACCTCGAGCATCGCCGCCGTCGGATCACCGGTCGCGCCGCCGGTGCCCATCTTGTCGATCTCGTCGATCATCACGACGGGGTCGCGGACGCCGGTGCGCCGCAGCGCCTGGATCAGCAATCCGGGCATCGCCGCCACGTACGTTCGGCGATGGCCGCGCACCTCGGCTTCGTCGCGCACACCACCGACCGAGATGCGATGGAACTCGCGTCCGATGGAGGTGGCGATGGCCTCGCCGAGTGAGGTCTTGCCGGTGCCAGGGGGACCGACGAAACAGAGGATCGGGCCGGCCGGGTCGCCGCCGCGCAGCTTGCGCACGGCGAGGTACTCGATGATGCGCTCCTTCGCTTCACCGAGGCCGTAATGCCGCGTGTCGAGCGCGCCGTAGACCTTGTCGAGCGAGATGTCGCGATCGCCCGACTTCTTCGACCACGGCAGCGACAGGACCCAATCCAGGTAGGTGCGCAGCACCTGGTATTCGCTGCTGGCCGGCGAGAGCATGCGCAGGCGCTCGCACTCGCGACGTGCCTCGAGTGCCACCTTCTCCGGCAGGTGCGCCTCGTCGATGCGGCGCAGCAGTTCGGTGCTTTCGCGTTCGCCGGGATCGGTCTCACCGAGTTCCGTCTGGATCGCGCGCAACTGCTGCTTGAGGAAGAACTCGCGCTGGTGCTGCTCGATCTTCACTTCGGTGGTCTTCTTCACGTCCTCCATCACGCGGGCGCGGGCGACTTCGCGCTCCAGGCGGCCCAGGATGAAGCGGAGCCGGTCGCCGACGTCGAGCTTCTGCAGCACGTCGTCCTTGTCGGCGATCTTGAAGTTCAGGTTCGTGGCCGCGAGATCGGCGAACCGTCCCGGATCGGAGACGTTCATGCGCAGGATCGCCGGGATCTCACCCGGGATGCGATCCACCAGGCTGGCCAGCGTCTCGGTGGCGCTGACGATGCGCGTGACGAGCTCCTCGACCTCGAACGCCGGTGGCAACACATCCCACGCCGGCGTGCAGGCGGCAACGACGAACGGCGCCGACTGGTCGATGCGCTGGATCGTGATCCGCCGGAGTCCCTGCAGCGTGATCTGCACCGTATCGCCGGGGAGGTTGATGCGTTCGTGCACGCGCGCCGCGACGCCGATCTTGCCGACGAACTCTTCGGCGTCCGGTGCATCCTCGAGTTCGCCGCCGGCGACCACCAGGGCCACCACCACGCCCGGCTCGTCGAAGGCGCGCAACAGCGCCAGGTTTTCCGGACTCCCCATCTGGACTGCGATCGTCCCCAACGGATAGACCATCGTCGAGCGCAGGGCCATCAACGGCAGCGTTGGCGGCAACTCGGCGCGAAGGATCTCGTCCCGGCGTTGGGAATGAGTCATCGGTATTCGACAGAGGGGAAGCGCGGTCTCATCAATGGTGCGCGAGAGTCGCTAAGAATCGCGGACACCCGCACTCTACGCCACCCGTCGGGCCCCGGATCATGCGGCGACGTCCGCGATTCAGTATCGGCCTCGATACGCGCCCACCGAGGCAGCGGGCTCGACCGCGCGCTCTGCTACGTCCGTGCAACCTCAACCGCATTATCGCAGAACGGCAACAGCCGCAGAACCCTCTCAGCGATCAGCTAACTTGTTCATATGCAGGGATTTGCATAACTTCTCCGGCTATGTTTGACGAGCTCAGTGAAAAAATCGGCGCGGCCTTCTCGAAGCTGCGCGGCAAGGGCGTCCTCACGGAAGCCGACATCAAGGACGGCCTGCGCGAAGTGCGGCGCGTGCTGCTGGAGGCCGACGTCAGCTTCGGGCTGACCCGTGAGTTCCTCGAGCGCGTGGAGAAGAAGGCCGTCGGCCTCACCGCGCTGAAGACCGTCCGGCCCGAACAGCAGCTCGTCAAGATCGTGCACGAGGAACTCACCGCGATGCTCGGTGAGCGGCGCGAGGGGCTCAAGCTCAGCACCGTCCCGCCGACCGTGGTGCTGATGGTCGGCCTGCAGGGCTCCGGCAAGACCACCACCACTGCCAAGCTCGCGCTGCGCATGCAGAAGGAGCAGCGGCAGGTGCGCCTGATCGCGGCCGACGTCTACCGCCCGGCCGCCATCGACCAGCTGGAGACGCTGGGCAAGCAGCTCAACGTGCCGGTCTTCGCCCGTCGCGACACCACCGACGTGGTGCAGATCGTGCACGATGGCCTCGAAGTCGCCCGCCGCGAGCACGACCGCATCGTCTTCATCGACACCGCCGGCCGGCTGCAGATCGACGAGAACCTGATGGACGAGCTCCGGCGCGTGAAGGACGTCGCCAGGCCGGACGAGATCCTGCTGGTGGCCGACGGCATGACCGGCCAGGACGCGGTGCGCATCGCCGAAGGCTTCAACAACGCCCTCGGCATCACCGGCATCATCCTCACCAAGATGGATGGCGATGCGCGTGGCGGTGCCGCGCTCTCCGTCTACGGCGCCACCAAGAAGCCGATCAAGTACATCGGCGTCGGCGAGAAGGTGGACGCCCTCGAGGAGTTCCATCCGGACCGCATGGCCGGCCGGATCCTGCAGATGGGCGACGTGCTCTCGCTGGTGGAGCGGGCGCAGGAGTCGTTCGACGCCGACGAGGCCAAGAAGCTGGAGAAGAAGGTCCGTCGCGAAGGCATGGACCTGAACGACTTCCTCGGCGCCATGAAACAGATCGAGAAGCTCGGGCCCCTCGAAGGGGTGCTGAAGATGATCCCGGGCGTGAACACCAAGGCGCTCAAGCAGGCCAAGATGGACCCCAAGCGGATGAAGCACGTCGAGGCCATCGTGCTCTCCATGACCATGGCGGAGCGGAAGAAGCCGGAGCTGATCAACGGCTCCCGGCGTCTCCGGATCGCCAAGGGGTCGGGCCGGACGGTGGCCGAAGTGAACCGGCTGCTGGACCAGTTCCGGGACATGCAGAAGATGATGAAGAAGGTCACCGCCAGCGGGGGCCGGAACCCGTTCGGACGGGGATAACACGGCGCGGAGGGCAGGGGCCATCCCACTTCTGCCGCGGCCCGCTTAGCTTTGGTGGCTCGGTCGGAAACGGCCCAGTTCGTCGATGGTTGCAGGACCCCCGGGTGCACTGGTCGAACTCTCGACTGGCGCGAGGAGCCCGGGCCGGCGGAGGATGGGTTTCACGACTCCTCATCGCGCCGCGTCCGACGATCCCTGCGGGATCGGTCGTGCGACTTCACGTCCCCTCAGAGGATGCCCAGATGGTTCGTATTCGTCTCCGCCGCGTCGGCCGCAAGAAGGCCCCGGTCTATCGTATCGTCGTTGCCGACAGCAAGAGCCCGCGCGATGGCAAGTTCATCGAGATCATCGGCACCTATTCGCCGCGCCTGACTGAGGGTGCCGTGTCGATCAAGGTCGATCGCGCCAACCATTGGCTGGACGTCGGCGCCCAGGCGTCGGACACCGTACGCTCGCTGCTGCGCAAGGGCGGCGTGCTGAAGGCGCGTCACGAAGCGCGCCTGGCCAGGAAGCACGCGGCCGCCGCCGTGCCGCTGTCCGAAGGCGAGAAGGCGTAACACGCATGACCCGGCCCGCGCCCGCGCTCATGATCGTCGGGCGCGTCCGCAAGGCACCCGGCATCCGCGGCGAATTGCTGGTGGAGCCCATCACCGACGCGCCCGATACCGTCTTCGTATCGGGCCGTCGGCTGTTTGCGGGGACGGCCACCGGTGATCCGGCGCCCGACGGCCAGGAACTGCACGTCACCGCCGTCCGGCAGCACATGGAGTCGGTCCGCCTGACGATCCGCGAGATCCCCGACCGCACCGCGGCCGAACTCTGGCGCGGCCGTTTCCTGCTGGCACCGCAGGACGAATTGCCGCCGCCCGCCGAGGACGAGGTGTATCTGCACGACCTGCTCGGCATGCAGGTGGTGCACGTCGATGGTCGAGCCCTGGGCAGCGTCGCGGATACGTATGACCTGCCGCAGGGGCTGATGCTCGACGTGCGCCCGGTGAACGGTGGGCCCACGTATTTCATCCCATGGCGTGACGAAGTGCTGGTGCAGGTGGATGAGTCGGCACGCACCATCACCGTCAATCCGCCGGAAGGGCTGCTGCCGGAAGGCCTGCTGCAGGCCGAAGGACATCCCGCCGACGACGCCTGAACATGCACGGCGCTGAGCGGGGCGGCGAGGCCGAACGCGAGCCGGCGCCGCACGTCGAGGGCACCACACCGACGGACGCCGGCGCACCGCGCACGCCGTTGCGCATTAACATCGTCAGCATCTTCCCCGAGTTCTTCACGGTGCCGCTGTCGATCAGCATTCCGTCGAAGGCGGCAGCGGCGGGGAGCGTGATCTACAACGTGGTGGATCTGCGCAGCTTCACGCATGACAGGCACCGCACCGTGGACGACTATCCGTACGGTGGCGGTCCCGGCATGGTGATGAAGCCGACGCCGTTCTTCGAGGCGGTGGAACACCTCGGTGCCACCACGCCGATCGTGCTGCTGTCGCCGCGCGGCACGGTGTTCACGCAGGCCGACGCCCATCGCTTCGCGGCCGGCACCGAGCTGACGCTGCTGTGCGGCCATTACAAGGATGTGGACCAGCGTGTGGCCGACCATCTCGCCACCGAGGAAATTTCGCTGGGCGATTTCGTGCTTAGTGGCGGTGAACCGGCGGCGCTGGCGATCGTGGATGCGGTGGCGCGCCTGCTGCCCGGCGCGATGAGTGATCACGATTCGGCTGCGACCGATTCCTTCTACGGCGGCGCCGGCGTGAGCGCGCCCAGTTACACGCGACCCGAGGAGTACCGCGGCCATCGCGTGCCCGACGTGCTGCTTTCGGGACATCATGCCAAGATTGCCGAATGGCGCCGGCTGGAAGGCCAGCGCCGCACGGCGTCACGGGGCGACTGACGTGCGGCGCGTCTCCCGCCCGCTGCTGGTCGCGGTGCTGCTGACCGCGTGCGGCGGTCGTGCGGCCGACCCGCCGGCGCGCGGCGCCGACAGCTTGCGCGAGAGCGGCGTCGCCGCGGTCGTGCCGCCGCGCCCGCCGATGACCCTCGACACCCTCGGTGCACAGCTGCTCGAGATCTGGCCGCTTGCCGTGACCCGCGGCAAGCAGGCCGATGAGGTCCGCCGACTGGTGGAGCACCTGCAGGCCGACCTGGCTCTGCTGCCGGGCTTCGCCACCGCCACGCTGCTGGCCAGTGGCGATGGGTCCAGCCTGGTCCTCATGGTGGCGTGGGACGACTCGGTGGCTGCAGCACAGGGCGATGTGATGCTGTCCGGGTGGCTCCGCCTCCCGGCGGACACCGCGGTACGTCGCCGCACCGACGGCACGCTGACCCCTCGCGTCCAGGTGCGCCGTACCAGCGGGTCGGCGCCCATGTTGAACGACGGGGCCATGCTGCAGTTCACACGGTACGTGATGAAGCCGGGCCACTCCTTCGGTGCCCTGGCCGTCCTGGCCGACAGCAGCCTGGCGATGCGCGTGCTGCAGGACACCGCGGCGCAGGGTGGAGCGCTGCTGGCAGCCACCGACAGCGGTGCCATGTACATGGTGCTGCAGGCCCGGAACGCCACCGCGCTCGATCCGGGCGCTCCGGCGCCGGCCACCTCGCTGCCATTCTGGGCCCCGTTCGCCGCGCGCGAGGAGCAGCTGCTGGCGGTCGTGGCGATCGTTCACCGCCGCCCGGCCGGGCCGTCCGGCCGCTGACCGTGGGCCTCCGGCACCACCAGAGACGGGCACTACCATCACGACCCTGCCGGGGTTAACCTTCTCGGCTCACCGAGACAACCCCAGCCGGCGTCGCAGTTCGCAGGCGCCCCGCAGAGCGTGATATGCACCCGTTCATCGAGACCCAGAAAGAGTGGATGCGCGAAATTCCCCCGTTCCGCGCGGGTGACACGGTTCGTGTCAACGTGCGCGTGAAGGAAGGGGAGAAGGAGCGCCTCCAGGCCTTTGAAGGTACGGTCATCGCCCGCCGCGGCAGTGGCGTGAGCGCGACCTTCACGGTCCGCAAGATCTCGAACGGCGTCGGCGTCGAGCGCATCTTCCCCGACCACAGCCCGATGCTCGGCGAGATCATCGTCGTGCGCCGTGGCCGCGTGCGTCGCGCCAAGCTGTACTACCTCCGTGGCGTGACGGGCAAGGCTGCCCGCATCAAGGAGCGGAAGGTCCGCGTCGCCGACAAGGCCTGAGTCAGGCCCGCTGCTCCCATGCCTGCACGCACGCAGAGCTGGGGTCGGCTGGAACGCGCTGCCCGCAGGAACGGCCACCTCCGGATCGTCGGGGTGGATGAAGTCGGACGGGGCCCCCTCGCGGGCCCCGTTGTCGCATGCGCCATCCTGCTTCCGCACACCTGCCGCGACATCGACGGCGTCGGCGATTCCAAGGCGTTGCGGGCTGACGATCGAGAACGGCTGGCAGGAGAGATCCGGCGCCTGGCCATCGGCATCGGCATCGGTGCCGCCAGCGTCTGCGAAATCGACCGCGTGAACATCTATCAGGCCACCGCCATCGCAATGCGGCGCGCCATCGCACGCATTCCGGTGCCGCACGACCTGTTGCTGGTGGATGGCTCGCCTTTCGGGGCACTCGGTTTGCCGCACCAGGCGGTGGTCAAGGGTGACGCGTGCTGTCTCAGCATCGCCTGCGCCTCGATCATCGCCAAGGTCACGCGCGACCGATTGCTCTGCGCGCTGCACCGCCGATATCCACGCTACGGGTGGGAGACGAATGCCGGATACGGAACGCCCGAACACCTGGCAGGACTGACGGAACACGGCGCCACGCCGCATCATCGACGCAGCTTCCGTCCGCTGCGCGTCGAACCCGATCTCTTCTCCTCCATCGAGCAACCTGCATGAGCCCACACCCGGTGTTTCGCGATGGTCTGCTGGACGGTCAGGTCGGCATCGTCACCGGCGGTGCCACCGGCATCGGACTGGGGATCAGCAGCACGCTGGCGCAACTTGGCATGCACGTGGTGCTGGCCAGCCGCAAACCCGAGCACCTGCAACCGGCGGTGGACGGCATCGTCTCCGCCGGCGGCAAGGCCAGCGCAGTACAGCTGGATGTCCGGGACCAGGAGCGCGTGCAGGCGATGGCGAAGGAAGTGCACGATGCCCATGGCCGCATCGACCTGCTGGTGAACAACGCCGCCGGCAATTTCTACGCGCCGTCGGAGACACTGAGCGCCAACGCCTGGAAGAGCGTGATCGAGATCGACCTGTTCGGCACCTTCTACTGCACGCAGGCCGTCTTCCCGTATATGAAGGCGCAGGGTGGGGGACGGGTGGTGAGCACCTCCATGACCCTCCACTACCGCGGCTGGCCGCTGATGGCGCACGCGACCGCCGCCAAGGCGGGAGTGGACGCGCTGACGAAGACGCTGGCGGTGGAGTGGGCCGACCACGGGATCCGCATCAACGCCATTGCCCCGGGCCCGATTCCGACCGAAGGGGTGCGGAAAGCCTTCACCCCGCCGCCCGGTGCCCCCGTCCCCGACTTCTTCAGCGTGGACAAGGCGATGGAGACCTATGCTCGGCAGGCCATTCCCCTCAAGCGCTGGGGCACGCCGGAGGACATCGGGCAGATGGTGGCCTACCTCGCCAGCCCAGCCGGCGACTGGATCACGGGAGCCGTTTTTGTGGTGGACGGAGGCGAGTGGCTCGCTAAGTCAAAGCCTGGCAACTAGTTAGAAATTGTGGCACGAAACTCGCTAAGTACGAAAGCACGAGACGAGGACCACCCTACTCGTCCATCACTTTTCTAGGAGTTTCCTGCAATGACCAACTCATTCCGTTCGGGCTCGGCCCTCCGTGCTTCGGCACTCCTGCTGACCGGCCTGTCGATGACCGCCTGCGTCACCAGCAAGACCTTCAAGCGCGAGATGACGGCCACGCGTGCCGAGATCTCCACCGAGCGTGCTGAGCGTCTGCGCGCCGACAGCATCCTCGGAGCCGACCTGGTCGGGCTGCGTACGGAGCTGAAGAAGGAACTGGCTGACCTGCGCACCGAGTTCGACGCCAAGATCGTGGCGGCCGGCAACGGCATGAAGGTGATGCTCCCGGTCAACTTCGCCTTCGATGATGCCATGGTGAAGGATTCCGATCGCGCCGCCCTCGAGCGCTTCTCGCAGATCGCCAACAAGTACTACCCGGGCGCCGTGATCACGGTCGAAGGTTTCGCTGATCCGGCTGGCTCGCAGTCGTACAACCAGCGCCTGTCGCTGGCCCGTGCCGAGAACGTGAAGCGTGAACTGGCCACCAAGGGTATGGACGCTGCGCTGATCCGCACGATGGGTTTTGGTTCGCTGCGCCAGGTTGTCCCGGGCGCACAGAAGGACGAGCCGGGCGCCGATCGTAACCGTCGCGTTGTGTTCGTGATCGAGAGCGCGGAAGCTCGCACCGCCGAGACAGCCGCCACGAACAACCAGTAAGCAAGACCGTACTGCGATTCGGGTGGGGGGGGAATGCGGAAACGCATCTGCATCTGATGACCGGTACGTTTGGAGGCCGACGCGAAATTGCGTCGGCCTTCTCCGTTTCAGCCAGTCGCCCGGCCGACCGACACCATCGGGTGACGACGCCATACGGGCGGCACGGTCGTTGGAACTGCGGGTATGTTCAATACGACCGCCTGACCCACGCCGGTGAATCCCGGTCGATGTGCGTTCGACGGATGCGGATCGTCTCCGGTACGGATCCCGATCACCACTCCACAGGTGTGCTGTGTCGCTTGTCCCGCCCACTGCCCGCACGCAACGACTGATCAGGCCCGTGCTGCTCGTCGCGGGCCTGATCACGCTGACGTTCGCCGGCATCCGGCTCACCGACCGCGCCGATGCGCGCCGGGCCGTGCGGCACGGCCTGGCGGATGGCGCGCGCTTTGCCGACTCGCTCTCCACGTTCGCGCATGCCACCCCGGTGCCGCAGGTGCCGTTTCCGGCGGCCATCGCGCTGCAGTACTTCGCCCGCGCGCAGGTGGGCCTCGGCAGTCCGTTCCGGTTGGTGGACCTGGCGCGCACCGATCCGCGCCTGCCCACCGCGTGGCGCCCGCGCGTGGCCAACGGCATCCTTGCCCGGCTCCAGCGTGACAGCCTCGCCATGCGTGCGCTGCCCAATGCACTGAACATCGCGCTGGTGCGCGACAGCGGTGCCGGACGGGCGTTGTTACATGCGGTGGACAGTGTGATGGCGGGTGAGGGCGACTCGCCGCTGGCGCTGGAGGCGTTCCGCATCGCATCGGCACAGGCCAGCGCACGCGGCCTGCTGCGCCCGGGCGCGGTGCCGCTTATCGACGCGGCCGCGTTGCTGGCCTACGATCGTGTCCGCGCACGTCGCGACCTCGATCGCGCCATCACCGCAGCCTCCCGCGGTGATGGTGACTTGCTGCAGGTGGTGGCGTCGTGGCGCGGCGAGCGGCGTTTCAGCGTCGAGCGGCCATTGCTGGGCGAGGCGGCACCGTCGCCGCAGCGCGTGGCGTTGCGGGTGCCGGCGATGCTGTCCGCGATCGAGCAGGCGTTGCAGGAGCGCGACAGCGTCACCGTGGCGAGCCCACGATTCGCGATGGCGCCGGCACCATTGCCGGCCAACGCAGCGCGCGCGCTGTCGTTGCTGATCAGCGTGCGCACCCGTCCACCGCAGCCGCAGGTGCGACTGAGTGTGCTCGACGCGCGCATCGTGGCCGTGGACCGCAATGCGGTGCAGGCCACCGCCGTCACGCGCATGTTGCTGAGCGCCACCAACGAGGAAACGCTGGTGATGACGCTGGCCGGCGTGTCGGCCGACAGCGCGTTGGCGCCGATCGCGGCCGCCGCCACGTTGCTGGCCGCACAGGGCATGCGCACGCTGGCACAGGAAGCGGCGTTCCATCCGGGTTCGCTGGCGCTGAAGCCTCAACAGGTGGCCGAGCGACTGGGTCTGGCGTCGCTGACGTTCGGTCGTGACGTACCGGCCGCATGGCGACCGTTCTATGCGCGCGAATTCGCGACCGCGGTGGATGCCGTTCGTGAGGTGTTTCCGCGCGCCAGCTTCATCGGCCTCAACGTGCGCATCGGCGACACGGTGGTGTCAGGGGCCTTGGCGGTTCACGATCCGCGCTCGCGCACACTGACCCTGCCGCTGGCTACCGGCTTCGGTGCCGTCGGGCATGAGTTGATGCACGATCTGGATTGGCAGGCGGCGCGTGACTACGTGGGCCGGACCGGCACCTATGCCACCGACAACGCGCTGCGCGGGCGCGGCCTGCGGAAGCAGCCGATCGCCGCACCGCTGGCACGGCTGGCGGAGTTCGTGCCGGCGTCGGCCGTCAGTAACGCCTACAACACCGAGGCCCGCCGACCCGCCGAGCTCCTGGCGCGCGGCGCCGACTGGTTCCTGGCCACCGCGCTGGCTCGCCAGGGGCGAGTCAACGGCGTGCTCAGCGCCGTGCAGGATGGCTGGATCCGTGGCTACGCTTCTGCGGCGGGACCAGCGGCCTTTGCGGATCACTCGGCGGCGCTGGCGGCGTTGTTCGACGCGATGCCGACGCTGTCGGTGCGCTCGCCGGTGGCCCCGCGGAGCGACGCTGAACGCGCACCCGACCTGGGGACCATCGCCCGAGCGGCCTGGTTCTCGCCGATCCCGCAGACGGACTC
>JANMON010000140.1:0-43340 GCA_031369265.1 Gemmatimonadaceae bacterium
ATATGTTCGCCGCCGCCAGCGTGCTGGGCGGCCTGTTCGGCTTCATCAACTCGGTGCAGCAGGTCTTCACCGACATCTTCCACGCCCCGTAGCTGTTCCCGCTGATCTTCGCCTGCGTGGCGATCGGGATGGCGCTGGCGTCGCTGCTCAACTCGCGAATCGTGGAACGGCTCGGCGTGCGCTACGTGTCGCACCGCGCGCTGCTGGGGTTCATCACCTTCGCCGCGCTGCATTGTGTGGTGGCGCGCAGCGGACACGAGACGATCGTGACCTTTGCGCTGCTGCAGGCGGCGATGATGTTCTGCTTCGGCATGGTGGCGGCCAACTTCGCGTCGATCGCGATGGAGCCGCTGGGACATGTGGCCGGCACCGGCTCGTCGATCTACGGTACGATCACGCTCGCCGTGGGTTCGACGGTGGGGTTAGTGATCGGGCAGCAGTTCGATGGCACTGCGGTGCCGCTGACCACGGGCTATGTGGTCTGCGGCACCCTGGCCCTAGTGATCGTGCTGGTGACGGAGCGTGGGATCCTGTTCGGTGGTGCACAGCAGCAGCCGGCGTAACCAACCGAGTGGGCCGCTACGCGCGCCGACGCCGCTGCCGCACCACCACCATCGCCACCAATCCAGTCAGCATCAACAGATACGTCGACGGCTCCGGCACCACGCTGGGCGTCGGGGCCGTAGACGGGTTGAACGTGACGTCGTCGAGCAGGAAGTAGCCGCAGTTCGCCGATCCCTGCGCGCAGCCAAGTCCCGAGCCGCCCTGCGGCGTGAACCGCAGCGTCGTCATCGGCGCGAGCAGCTGGAAGAACTGATACGACGCGCTGGTCTGGACGGTGACCGACCCGACGACCGACGCACCGTTGAGCGCCTCGATCAACACCGACGTGGCGCCGCCGGCATCGTTGCTCCAGTTCCACCGCCGCAGCCAGCCGCTGAACGTAAACGGCGTGGCACTGGTCACGCCGCTGATGAGTCCGAAGCCGTTGTATGCGCAGTTGGTGCCGGAACGGCAGACGTCGTCAGTGTATGGGGAGCCTGGCGAAATCCAGCCCATCGGCGTGCCTCCGAACGACCACGTGTACCCCTGATACGGACTCGGCAGCGCGGCACCACCGCCGACCGATGGGGCGAGGTCGTCGAAGTTCACGAACGTCTGCGCCTGAACCGGGACGGCGACGACCGTCGCCAGCGCAGCCGCAAGCAGAAAGCGACCCGCAGAACGAATGAGGAAGTGCATGAGTATGCTCCACGTTCAGGTGGGAGTTCAACGCGTCTGTCACTGACGCGAACCTTCTATACGCCCATCTCGCGTGTGCGTTCTCATTTTGTCAAGCTCGTGCGGGCTGTCTGCGTCGCAGCCCCATCGGTAACTTCGACACCTGCGTCGCAACCTTCTCCGGAGCGCCATCATGAAGCGAATCACCATTGCCTGTCTCGTTCTCCTGTCACCCCTCGCACTCTCGGCACAAGGGACACCCGCCGCGACCGCCAATCCCGTCACCGCCGTCTTCCGCACGCGCACCATGGCGCTGCAGCGGAACCTGGCGCAGGCATTCGACTCGATCCCGGAATCGCTCTTCAACTACAAGCCCACGCCGGCGCAGCTGACGGTGGGCTACATCGCGCAGCACCTGGCCAGCGACAACTACATCTTCTGCAACAATTTCGGGGCCAAGAAGGCCACCGTGGCACCGGAGGACGGCACCACGCCCGACTCGGTGAAGGCGAAGTGGCCGCGCGAGCAACTGCTCACCAAGATGAAGGCGTCGTTCGCGTTCTGCGAAGAGGCGTTCGCGCAGCTGGATGATGCGAAGCTGGGCGAGGAGTTCACGATGACAATGGGCCCCAACACGCGCACCACGACCCGTGCGGCGATGGCGCTGGGCCATGTGATCGACATGGCGGATCATTACAGCCAGATCTCGAACTACATGCGGCTGAACAACATCCTGCCGCCGACGGCGCTGCCGCGACCGGCACGTCCGTAGCGCCGGCGCACGCTACCGGGCGTCATCGAAGAGCGCGACGAGATCCACGTCCAGTGATTCGGTGGCGCCGGGCGGCGTCCAGACCAATGTGTCGCGGACACGTTGCGCGTCCGCGGCACCGGGTCGCCACACCTCCACCCACCGCGACGACCCGTCGACGATCCAGTATTCCGGAATTCCTTCCGCGAGATAGAGCTCGCGCTTCCGTCCGCGATCCACGTGTGCCGTGGATGGCGACAGGATCTCGACCGCGAGGACGAGCGCCGACATCGGCGCCCACCGCACATGCTCGCTACCCTCGAAGTGCCGTGGCAGCACCAGCAGGTCGGGCTCCACCTGCGTGACGGGCGAGGCGCGGACGTCAACCGGGGCGAACAGCACTTCCAATCCGCGGGCCGAGGCAAATGAATGAAGTCTCAAGAAAAGCTCTCGGAGTATTCGCTGATGCCCGAGTGATGGCGGCGGGGTCACGAGGACCACCCCGTCGATGATCTCGTACCGGTTCCCGTCGTCCGGCCTGTCGTCGAGGTCGTCCGCTGTGCGGTAGAGCGATCCTGCGCGCATGGCCATGGGCTGTTCCGGGCGGAATGGTGGCGATCGATCGACATGCGGCCAGCATGTCACGTTCGCTCACACGATACTGCACAGAAATCTTTCGCACGTCATCGTCATCGCGCGTGTACCGCTCTCGATCAGCGTTGCGCACCGCTCCACAACGCTTCCAGCGATATCTCCAGCGCATCGTGCCTGGCATCCGGCTGCCAGCGGAGCTGGTCTCGCACGACCCTCGGTTCGATCGCCCCTCGCGTCCATACCTCGACGCTGCGCGCGGCGCCGTCAACGATCCAGTACTCGCGTACGCCCTCAGCCATGTAGAGCGGTCGCTTGCGCTCACGATCGACTCGAGCCGTGGAGCGCGACGCGATCTCCACCGCGAGCAGGACCTCGCCCATGACGATGAAGCGGTCACCCGGCGCATCTGCGGTTCCAATGGGGACTGCCAGGAGATCTGGCAATACTTCGGTCAGTGGGGATGCGCGCACGGCGGTAGGTGCGACGAACAACTCGATTCCCGAAGCGCGCACGTATGGCAATAGCAGTTCGACGAGTCGCATCTGGACACGTTGATGCGACACCAGCGGCGCCGGTGTCACGAACAGTTCCCCGTCGATGACCTCGTACCGGTTGCCGTCGTCGGGATAGTGCTGGAGATCGTCTGCGGTGATGAGGCCTGACGGCACGCGCACGGCCATAGGTATCTCCGGGCAGGAGTACAAAGGGAGTGCGACATGCGGCCAGCATGTCAGCACTCCCTTCACGATACTGCCTCCAATCACCGCCAGCGTCACCGTTTTCGTGCACTGGCCCGCGCCACGACCTCAGCCCTTCGCCACCCGCGCATCCTCCCGCGCCTGACTGGCCGAACTGTCGGCCCAGAGCTGCTGCGTGACCTTGAGCAGGATCACACCGCTGACGAGGAACACACCCGTCAGCACCCACGCCGAGGTCCACCGCGTCGGATCGCCGGAGGCATACAGAAAGCTGCCGATCGCGAAGAGCGAGCTCCAGATCACCACGCAGCCGGCCACCCAGCCCACGAACGCAGCGCCGATGCGGTTCTCCTGCGTAACCACACCGTCCGACACACCGGCCTCGGCGCGCACCGACGTCCAGCCCGGACCCGCCGGCTTCACCTTCTGCACGAAGCTGATCAGCGTGGCGCGATCCGTGGTCGGCCCGACGAAGGCCGTGACCAGCCACGCCACCGTCGTGATGCCGACCTGCACGATGGTCACCGTCGCGAAGCCCGCATCCGGCAGCATGGCCGGTACGGCGAGGGCCGTGATCAGTGACGCAGCCATCGCTACGATCTCACACCAGGCCGACACGCGCCACCAGAACCACCGCGCGATGTAGAGCAGTCCGGTGCCGGCGCCGATCGACAGCAAGACCTGGAACGCTTGCTGCGCCGACGTCATGCCCAGGCTGAGCAGCGCAGCAAAGACGTACAGCAGCACCGTCGTCACTCGGCCGGCATTCACGTAGTGCGTTTCACTGGCGTCGGTGCGGATGAAGCGCCGGTAAAAATCGTGGATCAGGTACGACGAGCCCCAGTTGAGGTGCGTCAGGATGGTGGAGGAATTGGCGGCCAGCAGCCCTCCGATCATCAGTCCCACGAATCCCACCGGCAGGAACTTGAGCATCGCCGGAAAGGCCGAGTCGTGGCCGATCAGGCTCGCGTCCGCATTTGGGAAGGCTGACTGGATCGAGGCCAGGTCGGGATAGACGATGATCGAGCAGAGAGCGGTGATGATCCACGGCCACGGCCGCAGCACGTAATGCGCGATGTTGAAGAACAGCGTGCCGCCGAGCGCATCCTTCTCCGACTTCGACGCCAGCATGCGCTGCGCGATGTACGAGCCGCCGCCCGGTTCGGCGCCGGGATACCAGTTGGCCCACCAGCTGATGCCGATCGGCAGGATGAAGATCATCAGTGCCAGTTCCGACATGCTGAAGTTGGGCAGCATGTCGAGGATCGGCTGGCCGGAGCCGTCGGACACCGACATCACCGGCTGTGCACTCCCCGCGCCCTGCACCACCTGCAGCGTGGAGAGCTTGCCCACCAGCAGCTTGAGGCCCAACCATCCGCTGGCATCACCGCCCAGTCGGCGACCCACCTCGACCAGCGAGAACCAGGCCGCTGCGAACACCGCCGTCATCTTGATGAAGAACTGGATCATGTCGATCACCAGCACACCCCAGAGCCCGGAGTGCGCGGCAAAGGCGACGTTCAGCAAGCCGCAGATCACGATCGTCTGCCAGGCAGGCATGCCGAAGAGGATGTTGGCGATCTTGCAGGCCGCCAACGTCACCGTGCCCATGATGAAACAATTGAAGAACAGGCCGAGGTAGACGGCGCGGAATCCGCGCACGACGGACGCCGACTTGCCCGAGTAGCGCAGCTCGTAGAACTCGAGGTCCGTCATCACGCCCGAGCGGCGCCAGAGTCGCGCGAAGAAGAACACCGTCGCCAGCCCGGTGAGCACGAAGGCCCACCACTGCCAGTTACCGGCCACGCCGTAGCGACGCACCTGCTCGGTGACCCAGTTCGGTGTGTCGGAGGAGAAGGTGGTGGCGACCATCGACAGGCCGGCCAGCCACCACGGCACGTTGCGGCCCGACGCGAAGAACTCGGAGGTGCTGGACGCAGAGCGCTTCGCGAGAAAGAGCGCCGGGACAAAGCACACCAGAATCGTGGCGAGGGCGATGACCCAGTCGATCCAGGAGATGGTCACGGCGTGTGGCTTGAAGGAAGAAGAGGCACGGCCTGTCTCAGCGCGTGATGAACGGCCGCGGCGTCACACCGTCGCGTAACTCCCGCACCATGCGGTCGTCACCGGTCAGCTGCCAGTACACGAGCGACACGGGAATCATGCCGACCGTGTTCACCTCGTCGAAGAAACGCTTCATGGTGAACTGGTCGCCGAGTTGCCGGGCTCGTTCCGCCATGGTCTCCTCCATCAGGCGCCCGCCGGTGACGTAGCTCGCGCCGTAGCCCGGCTGCCGCAGGTACAGATGCTGCTCGAAGCCCAGCAGCGGGTCACGCTTCATCCAGCCACGCGGGGTCCAGTTGACGTGCATGTCGGCGGCCTGCGCCATCGTCAGTTCGTTGCTGTGCGCATAGAGGTTGCCCAGCCCACGGGCGGCGCGGGCGGCCAGCATGGTCCAGACGATCTCGCGCGAGCGCGGCGACACGTCGTACAACCCAGCCTGCATCATCCACTCTTCCATGCTCGTCGCCATACCCTCGGCGCGGCTCATCCAGACGTTGTACAGCAGTGGCGTGCGACGGATGGCGCTGGGATGCGGATGTTCGCGAATCCGGCCGTTGTCCCACCAGTGCCAGAGGTGCGTCCAGAGCGGGATCGGATCGCGATGGTAGGTCTGGGCGAAGAAGTTGCGCGCGTCGGGGGTGGTGAAGGGATGGATGCGCTCGCGCAGCGCACGATCCATCCATGGCTCCCAGGTGACCATGCCGCGATCACGCACGAAGGTGGTGTAGCGGGTGATTGCGGCGTTCTGGAAGTCCATGTACGCCTCGCGCGATTCCATCACGGGCATCGGCGGCAGCTCCTTGTTGCGCTGCTCCTCGAGGCGAAGCGAGGCGTGCGCGCGGGCCAGTTCACGACGGGTGATGGTGACCTCGTCCTCCCAGGTCAGCGGCACCAGCAACACGTTCTTGAGGAACCAGGTGTACTGCGCCTTGCCGATGCCGGAGGGACCGGTCTTCTTCGGCGCCTCGACCTTCAGCCAGTCCGTGAACCGCGCGGTGGCGAGGGCAGCGGAGTCGATCGCCTGCTGCAGTGACACGTCGCCGGTTGGCCCGACGAGCTTCTTCAGCTCGACCAGCGTTTCATGCTGCTCCTCGAAGGTCTTCACCGCCCCGACCCACAGGTCCTTGGCGTTGCCGCGCGCGAGGTTCACGCGCGCCTGGCGCAACAGTGCTGGCAGCGCACGCAGCTGGCCCGTCAGGTCGGCCGATTCGGTGGCGCTCAGCGCACGCGAAGTTTCGAAGCGCGTCCGCGGCCAGACGGGATATTTCCAGAGTCGGATGGTGCCGTGGATGACCGGCCCTTCCTCCGCTGGCGTATCGCTCTCCTCGGTCTTGATCGACGCGTAGTAGGCCGGGTCGCGCGACCAGGGCGTGAGCACGGTGAGGTTGTAGAGCATGCCGTTCATCTCGGCACGCACTAGGTGCGCGTCCACCTGCTCCGGGATCGGCCAGCCGGTGGTGTCGATGGCGGCCAGCCGCGCCTGCAGCCGCTTCAGCCGCGCGAGGCGGCGGGTGTTGGTGGCGGGAGCGTAGTCCGGCACACCGGCAAGCCGCGGCGGCTCCTCGAAGGTGCGCCACTCGGTGAAGAGCGCCTCGAGCTGCGGGTAGGTGCGGCGTGGGGACTGGGCGGCGGCGGGACCCGCGACCGCGGTGCCGATGGCGAACAGGGCGACGGCGCCGGCCAGCAGGCGGCCGTGAGTGGGCAGGATGCGCATGGCCGAGAATCTACGGCGACGCTCACCAGCCGCGAGCGTGGGTCGGGGCGGCGTCCCGCCCACCCGCCACCGCCGACTATGCTGCGCAGATGAGCGCTCTCCATCGCAAAGCCGAACGTGCTGCACGCAAGCGTCGCCAACGCGTGGGCGCGCCGCCGCACGCGGTGGCACATCATCACCGCGGCACCGCGTTCCGGTTCGCACAGGCGCGCAACTCGGGACGCACCGCACTGGTGGCCTTTCTCGCCGTCCTTGGACCCGGCCTGCTGGCCGGCCTCTCCGACGACGATCCGGCCGGCATCACCACCTACTCCGTGCTCGGCGCCGACTTCGGTTACCGGCTGCTGTGGATCATTCCCGCATCGACGATCCTGCTGGTGCAGTTCCACCTGATGGCGGTGCGCATCGGGGCGGCCACGGGGAAAGGGTTCGTCGGCATCGTGCGCGAGCGCTGGGGCAAGGGCGCCGGCTACACCGCCGTGATCGGGTTGCTCTTCGCCAACTTCGGCACGATCTGCGCCGAGTACGCCGGCATCTCGGCGGCGGGCGGCCTGATCGGCATCCCGTCGTGGATCAGCGCACCAGTGGCCGGCATCCTGATTTCGCTGATCGTGGTGCTCGGCTCGTTCCACCGCGTGGAGCGGGTTCTGCTGGTGGTGTCGTCCACGCTGGCGCTCTATATCGTGGATGGACTGCTGGCGCAGCCGGATTGGACGCAGGTGCTGAACAACTCCGTCATCCCGCGGATGCCGCAGACGGCGGCGGGATGGGTGGCCCTGGCGGCGGCACTCGGCACCACGCTGGCTCCGTGGGGGCTGGCCTTCATCCAGAGTTACGCGGTGGACAAGAAGATCACCCTCGACCGACTGCGCCTGGCGCGGGTGGACGTCATCATCGGCTCGGTGCTGACGGGAGTGATCGGGCTGGCAATCGCGGTGGCGTGTGCCGCCACGCTCAATCGCGCGGGCGTGCACATCAGCGATGCCGGGGACGCGGCGCGGGCGCTCGAACCGCTGGCTGGACGCTTCGCGACGGTGCTCTTCGGCGCGGGATTGCTTGGCGCATCGCTGCTGGCGGCGGCGATCGTGCCCATCGCGACCGCGTATTCGATGGCCGAGGGCGTGGGTGAACCTGCCTCGCTGGACCTCGACTCGCATCACTTCCAATGGTTCTACGCGGCGTTCATCGCGCTGACGGTGGCGGCGGTGAGCATCGTCTCACTGCCCAACCTGCCGCTCATTCCGCTGATCTACAGCAGCCAGGTGGTGAATGCGGTGTTGCTGCCGCTGCACGTGATCGCACTGCAGCTGCTGGCCAGCGACGCTGGACTGATGGGCGAGGCGCGCACGCGGCCATGGGCCCGCGTGACCGGGTGGGTGAGCATCGCATTGATCGTGGCCTGCATCGGTGCGCTGGCGTGGAGCTGGCTGCGCTGACGCGGCTCCACGGCGGCGATCAGCGCTGCGTCGCAGTCGCCGCGTGGCGCAGATGTGCCGGTAGCACCGCACGCTCGGCCAGCGCCAGCAGCGCATCCACGGCAACGGCCAGCACCGCGGCGGGGATCGCGCCGGACAGCACCAGCCGCATGTCGGCGAGGCCAAGCCCGGTGACGATCGGCTCGCCCAACCCACCGCCGCCGATGAACGCGGCCAGCGTCGCCGTGCCGATGGTCAGCACGGCGGCGGTGCGAATGCCGGACAACACGATCGGCGCGGCCAGCGGCAGCCGAACCCAGAGCAGCGACTGTCGCGTGGTGGCGCCCATCGCTTCCAACGCCGCAGCGGCCTCTGGATCAGCACTGCCTAACCCGGCGACGGTGGCGCGTGCGATGGGCAGCAGTGCGTAGGCGAACAGCGCGATCATCGCCGGCAGCGTGCCGATGCCAAGCCACGGGATCATGAACGCGAGCAACGCCAGGCCGGGAATGGTCTGCACCACACCCAGCCCTTGCAGCACCACCTCGGCGAGTCGTGGGCGATGCACCAGCCAGAGGCCGAGCGGTACGGCAACGAGGATCGCGAGCAACAGCGCCGTGGTGACCAGACGCAGGTGCTGGCCGGTGAGACGCAGCGTATCGGCAGATCGCGAGCGCATGAATGACCAGAAACCTGTACCGCTGGGGCGACCGGCGGCTGCCGAAACCGCGTTGGCCGCACCATCACCGAGGCCCGCGGCGCTGAGTGCCTCGCGCGCCACGTCGGTGATCGGGCGACGCTCGACCTCGACGGCACGATTCCACTCCCGCAGTCGCGCTTCCGACAGACGGCCGCTGAGCGTGGTGAGCACGGCCACCGCGCCAGGATCGTCGCGCAGCAGTCGCGACGACACGATCGCGGCCGCGTCATAGGGCGGGAAGAAGCGGCGATCGTCCTCCAGCGTGACGAGGTCGTATTTCGCCAGCAGGCCATCGGTGGCGTAGCCATCGATGATCTCCACCGCACCGGAAGTCAGCGCCTCGTATTTCACGGCGGGTGCGAGGGGACGCACCTCGCGCAACGCGAGGCCATATGCGGCACGCAGTCCGGGCCAGCCGTCACCACGCCCGATGAAGTCGGAGGTGAATCCGGCGGTGAGTCGCGCCGGCGATGCGGCGAGATCGCTCAACGTGCGCAGCCGGTATCGCGCCGCCGTCTCACGACGCACGGCAATGGCGTAGCCGTTCTGGAAGCCGAGTGGTGGCAGCCAGCGCACACCGTATCGCGCGACACTGCGACTGGCGACATGCGCGAACGCGGCGCGCGGATCGGCGCGCATCGCCGGTGTGACGCTATCGCCAAGAATGGCCACGAGGCCAGTGCCGACATACTCCGGATAGACATCGATCGCGCCGGTGCGGAGGGCGCTGAACGCCACCTCGGTGGCGCCGAGTCCCGGGCGACGATCCACCTGTCGCCCGGAATGCTCCAGCAGCTGCGCGAACATCTCGGCCAGCAGGTAGCTCTCACCGAACGGCTTGGAGGCGACGACGATCGCGCGCTGCGGGGCTGTTTGCGCCACTGCCGCCGTCGATGACGCGAGTGCCGCCACCAGCAGCGTCACATGAAGCGCGACAAACCCGATCCGGTCCCGGTGTGCTCTCATGCTGGCGTCAGCACGCGCGCCGAGGCCTGCGCGCGGTGCAGCAGTTCGGCCACGTATGGCGTGGCTGGAGCCTGGAGCAACTCGGCGATCGGCGCGCACTGCTCCACACGGCCGACGCGCATCACCGCGATCGTGTCCGCCAGGCGCGCCGCCTCGCCAAGGTCGTGTGTGACGAGGATCGCGGTGAAGCCGCGCGCAGCGCGGAGCGTGATGAACATCTCCAGCAGTTCGTGGCGCGAAATCGCGTCGAGCGCGCTGAACGACTCGTCGAGCAGGAGCAGGTGCTGCGATGCGGCGAGGGCGCGGGCGATGGCGGCACGCTGGCGTTGTCCGCCGGAGAGTTCATGCGGGAAGCGCGCCCCGAATCGGTCAGCGGGCAGCCCGCAACGTTCCAGTGCCGAGCGGGCCGCACCATCAGGGTCGGGCATGCCGGTGAGGCGCGGCACCACCGCGACGTTGCGTAGCACAGTCCAGTGCGGCAGTAGTCCGCCACTCTGCGGCACGTAGCCGATGCGGCGGCGGAGAGTGACGGCGTCCATGGTGCGGACATCCACGCCATCGATCGTCACCCGTCCCTGCGCCGGCTCGACCATGCGATTGAAGCAGCGGAGCAGCGACGTCTTCCCCGAACCGCTTTCGCCGACGAGGGCCAGCAAGCCGCCGGGCGCCACGTCGATCGAGACATGGTCGAGGGCGTTCACGGCGCCATAGCGATGGCTGACGTCGCTGGCCGAGAGGCCGGGAAGCGCCGAAAGTGCGCTCGCGTGCGCCGTCGCTGGAGTGATCACGCTGGAGAACTTACGCCTCGACCCGCCACCCGCCGACAAACGGCTGACGGGGTATCAACCCGATCACACACTGCCTCGAGGCGAGCCGAACGGGCTCGACACGAAGCATCCGCCCTCGAGAGACGCATGACCCCCGACATACTCAGCGCACCGTCCAGGCCGGCTGCGCCCCTGCGCGTTCCGACCGGCGCGCGCGACACGGCGGCAATCCGGCGCGGCTTCGACCTCGTACGGAGCGACACCGAGACGCTGTGTGATCCGCTGCTGACCGAGGACTTCGTGGTTAGCAGCATGCCCGACGTGAGTCCCACCAAGTGGCACCTGGCGCACACCAGCTGGTTCTTCGAGACCTTCGTGCTGCTGCCGCACCTGCCGTCGTACCGGCCGCTGAACGACAAATACGCGTTCCTGTTCAACTCGTACTATGTGCAGGCTGGTGAACGGCACTGTCGCGCGCAGCGTGGTCTCGTGACGCGCCCCACGGTGAACGACGTCTTCGCCTACCGCGAGTGGATCGACGGGGCCATGCACCAGCTGATGCGTCGCATCGACGCCGATGCGTCGCACGAGGCGTGGGGCCTGATCGAGATCGGCCTGCATCACGAGCAGCAACATCAGGAATTGCTGCTGACCGACATCAAGCACGTGTTCTTCACCAACCCGATGCGGCCGGCGTATCGCGCCGAGCCGCTGCATCCAGCCGGTTCGGCCCCGCAGGGGTGGCAGCGCATCGACGAAGGCGTACACGAGATCGGCCATGTCGGCGAGGGCTTCCACTTCGACAACGAAGCGCCGCGCCATCGGGTCTACCTGGCGCCCGCGTCGATCGCGCATCGGCTGGTGACGAATGCCGAATACGCCGAGTTCATCGCCGACGGTGGCTACTCGCAGGCGCCCCTCTGGCTGAGCACCGGCTTCGCGGCGGCGCAGGAAGGCCGCTGGTCGGCGCCGCTGTACTGGGAAGTGGTGGACGATGCCTGGCATGAGTTCACGCTGTCCGGCTTGCACCCGCTCGATCCCAACGCACCGGTGACACACGTCAGTCATCACGAGGCGGATGCGTTCGCGCGCTGGGCGGGAATGCGCCTGCCCACCGAGCCGGAGTGGGAGGTGGCGGCCAGTGCGCATCCCATGACGGGACGTTTCGTCGAGGCGCGCACGTTCCATCCGTCCTCCGATGCGCGAGTCGGACCGCAGCAATTCTTCGGCGACGTGTGGCAGTGGACGCAGAGCGCCTATCTCGCCTACCCGGGGTTCGCGCCGGCGGCCGGCGCCATCGGCGAATACAACGGCAAGTTCATGAGCGACCAGTGGATCCTGCGCGGCGCGTCGTGCGCCACGCCAGCCAGTCATGCGCGGCACACCTACCGCAACTTCTTTCCCAGCGATGCCCGGTGGCAGTTCACCGGCATTCGCCTTGCCCGTGATGTCCGATGACCGCCATTCACTCACCCCCATCGTCCACCGTCGCGCCGCAGCAACGCAGCCTGCGCCTGGCGATCCTGGCCGGGCTGCGCTCGAGCCCCAAGACGCTGCCGGCAACCCTGTTTTACGATGAGCAGGGCGCGGCGCTGTTCGAGCAGATCTGCACCTTGCCGGAGTATTACCTGACCCGCACCGAGGAATCGATCCTCGCCACGCATGCCGATACGCTGGCCGCGCTGATGGGACCGCGCGTGGCATTGATCGAACTCGGAAGCGGCGCCGCCACCAAGGTGCGGCCATTGCTGGCGGCCCTGCGCGATCCGGTGGCCTATGTGCCGGTGGACGTGTCGCGCGAACAGCTGATGGATGTGTCGGCCGAGCGGGCGCGCGAGTTTCCGCAGTTGCAGGTGATGCCGGTGTGGGCCGACTACACCGCGGGCGTTTCGCTGCCGCCGTTGCCGACCGATGCGCGGCGGGTGGCGTTCTTCCCCGGGTCCACCATCGGCAACCTGTCGCCGGACGACGCGAGCGCGTTCCTGCGCTCGGTGCGCGATCTGGTGGGAGCGCACGGCGGCATGGTCCTGGGTGTGGACCGGCGCAAGGATCCCGCCGTCCTGCATGCCGCGTACAACGACCCGCAGGGGGTCACGGCGCGCTTCAACCTGAATGTGCTGGAGCACCTGAATCGCGAGTTCGACGGCGACTTCGACCTCTCCGCCTTCCGCCATCGCGCGTACTTCAATGACGCCGAGAGCCGCATCGAGATGCACCTCGAGTCGGTGGTGGCCCACTCGTTCAGGCTTTTCGGCGACGAGTTCTACATGGCCGAAGGGGAGACGATCCGCACCGAAATCTCGTGCAAGTACGATCGGGCGCGTCTGGATGCCGTGGCGCAGGCGGGCGGGTGGCGCGTGGAGCGGCTCTTCACCGATGACCGCAGCTGGTTCTGGGAGGCGTGGCTGCAGCCGGCCTGACCGCGGCGCCGACGTGACGGCGGTGACGGGGTGACGGGGGTGCGGCATATTGCCTGTCGCACTCCCTCAGCCGCCACGCCGTGTTCGACATCGTCCTGTACACACCAGAAATCCCGCCGAATACCGGCAACGTGATCCGCCTCTGCGCCAATACCGGCGCGCGGCTGCACCTGGTCGAGCCGCTGGGCTTCAACTTCGAGGATCGGCAGCTGGAGCGTGCGGGGCTCGACTACCGCGACCTGACCGACGTCAGCATCCACGCGGACTGGGAAACCTGCCGCAGCAAAATCGGTGACCAGCACCGCTGGCTGGCCTTTTCGGCACGCGGCACCACGCGCTACACCGACGTGGAATTCACGGCCGGCGACGTGCTGGTGTTCGGCCCCGAGTCCGCTGGACTCTCGGATGCGATGCTCACCGCCTTCGCTCCCGGGGACCGCATCCGGCTGCCGATGCTGCCCGCACGCCGCAGCCTGAACCTTTCGAATACCGTCGCCATCGTGGCCTACGAAGCCTGGCGGCAACAGGGGTTCGCAGGCGGCGGCTGACGCGTCGGGCCGGCCG
Source organism: Gemmatimonadaceae bacterium (assembly GCA_031369265.1). Classification (GTDB taxonomy): domain Bacteria; phylum Gemmatimonadota; class Gemmatimonadetes; order Gemmatimonadales; family Gemmatimonadaceae; genus JACMLX01. Next base: position 13,875 of record JANMON010000140.1, read on the forward strand.
GCGCGCCTGTGCCACGATTGCCGCTGCCGCGAGGGACGTATTGTTTCAGGGATCGGCCCATCCCCCTCACGCTGCCCACCATGACATTCCGACGGATTGCCCTGCTCCTCTGCGCCACCGCCTCCACGGCCGGCGCGCAGAGCGCGTTCGTGCAGGTGCTGCGCGGTGATACGGTCGTGGTGGAAAAATACACACGGACGCCCACCCGGCTCGACGTGACGTTGGTGGCGAAGGGTGCCGGACTGCAACTGTTGTCCAGTCAGATCGGCGTCGGCGGCGCGCTGGGTGCCATGACGCTCACGGTGCAGGCACCGGGGGCGAGTGCCGAGGCCCCGCCGATGCTCAAGGTGCAGGTCGAGATGCAAGCCGACACCGCCATCGCCGTCATCGAACGTGGCGGCGCGCCGCAGACGCAACGCATCCCCTCGAAGCTCGGTGCACAACCGGCGGCGGCGACCGTGGTGTCGTACATCGAGACGCTGCTGATCGCCGCGCGGCGCACCAAGGCGGCGACGGCATCGATGCCCACGTTCTCGCTCGTCAACGGTGCCACGACCGACGCGGTGTTCACCAACCTGCAGAGTGATTCCGTCACGGTCACGTTCGGCGCCTCGTCGGCCTTCCTGATCACCGACAGCACCGGACGCGTGAAGCGTGGTGGCGACGTGGGTGGGACGCTGGTGTTCACGCGCGTGGATGGCGTGGCGGTGACGAAGTTGGCGTTCGCGAAGCCCGATTACAGCGCGCCCTCCGGTGCGCCGTACAGCGCCGAGACGGTGACCGTGCCCACCTCCGCCGGTCACACCCTCGGTGGCACGTTCACCAAGCCCGCCGGTGCGACGACGCGGTTGCCGGTGGTGATCAGCATCAGCGGCAGCGGGCCGCAGGATCGCGACGAGTACATCAGCCTCGTACCGAAGGGCTATCGCCTGTTCCGGCAGGTGGCCGATACGCTTGGCCGCCGCGGCGTCGCGATGCTGCGACTGGATGACCGCGGTGTGGGTGAGTCCAGCGGCAACTTTGCCACCGCCACCAGTCGCGACTTCGCGAATGACATTCGCGCCGCGATGGCGTATCTCCGCACGCGGAGCGATGTGGATGCGGCGCGCATCTTCCTCATCGGGCACAGCGAAGGTGGCATGATCGCCCCGATGGTGGCGGTGGACGAACCCGCGCTGGCAGGCATCGTGCTGATGGCCGGGCCGGGACGCAGCGGTCGCGACATCCTGCGCTTCCAGAGCAGCTATGCGATCGAACGTGACACCACGATGGCGCCCGCCAAGCGCGCCGAGATGCTGGCCAACGTCCCGCGGATGGTGGATTCCGCGCTCGCGTCCACGCCATGGCTGACGTTCTTCGGTGCACACGACCCGATCGCGACGGCCAGGCAGGTGAAAGTGCCGGTGCTGATCCTCCAGGGTGGCGACGATCAGCAGGTGATCGCCAGTGAGGCACCGCTGCTGGAGCGTGCATTCCGCGCCGGCGGCAATCGCGACGTCACTGCGCGCGTGTTTCCGGAGCTGAATCACTTCTTCATCACGCAGCCTGGTGGAAATCCCTCCGGATACAGCACCCTCGGCACCAACCTCGCGTCACCTGAGGTGCTGGGCATGGCGGTGGAGTGGATCGTGCGCAAGGCGTCGCGGAGCGCTGCGCGATAGTGCAACGTTCGGGGAACCGAGTCACGGACGTTTCCCGGTTCACCCCGTCCCGATCATATGCCGCACCGCAGTGTTGTCGTCGCGCTTGCCCTGCTCACAGCGTCCGCCGTCGGAGCACAGTCCACACGCACCCGTGTGGATCCGGCCACGCGCACCGTGGCGGTGACCATCAACCCGTTTGCGCTGTTCGCGGAATACGTCGCCGGTGACGTCGAAGTGCGAGTGTCGCCGAGCGTCACGCTGGGCGGCGGATCGAGCGTGAACGGGATCGATGACTTCAACGGATACCGATCGCTGGAGGTGAAAGCGCGCTATTACCCAGGGGAGATGGCACTTCAGGGTTTTTCGGTGGCCGCGACGGCAGGTTTCGCATCGGCCGACGACTACGACTACAGCACGGGTGTCGAGCGCCAGAAGCGCACCACCCGGCCGACGATCGGTACGGAATTGAGCTACCAGTGGATCCTCGGCCCTTCGGCACGGTTCGTCACGGTGGTGGGCCTGGGGCTCAAGCGCTACCTCGGCACCGAGGGCAACGTCGATCCGATCAACATCCCGCTGCTGCCGACGGCGCGCATCAACATCGGCGCCGCGTTCTGATCGCGTGGCACACGCAGGTCGACGCGGTCGCTGCCGGGCACTGGTGGCGACCGCGTCTGCATTCCGGCGGCGCATTTGACAGTTGCAGCAACGTCGCGCAGGCTTGACCATCCACTGTCGGGCTTCCCGCTCCCGGAGCGTTTCGTGTCGTTGACCCGCCTGCTTTCGCTGACCGTCCTCGCGCTGCCGCTCGCGGCACTGCCGGCGCAGCCCCGTGTGACGATCACGCTGCCCGCCGCGCGCGCGTCGACACCGCAGGACGGGCGGCTGCTCTTCCTGCTGTCGGCCGATTCCACCGCCGAGCCACGGTTCCAGATCCAGTTCGGCGCCAGCACGCAATTGGTGTTCGGCAGTGACGTGGATGGCTGGGCGCCCGGCAGCGCGCGGGTGGTGCCGACGGAGGCGTTCGGATTCCCGATCCGGGCGCTGAAGGATGTGCCGGCCGGCACCTATCGCGTGCAGGCATTCCTCAATCGCTATGAGACCTTCGCATTGGCCGACGGCCGCCGGCTGAAGCTGGCGCCCGATCGCGGCGAAGGGCAGCAGTGGGCCTCGAAGCCAGGGAACCTCTACAGCACGCCACGCACGATTCGCTGGGATCCGGCGCGACCGGCCACCATCGCGCTGTCGCTCGACAACGAGATCGCGGCCTTGCCGAATCCCGCCACACGCGAAACGAAGTACGTGAAGTACGTCCGCATCCGCAGCGAGAGACTGTCGAAGTTCTGGGGTCGCGACATGTTCCTGGCCGCGTGGGTGCTGCTGCCATGGGGCTTCGACGAACATCCGTCGTCACGCTATCCACTGGCGATCAATCATGGGCACTTCCCGATGTCGCTCAGCGGCTGGCGCGAAACGCCGCCCGACAGCACGATCAAGCCCGATTTCAGCGAACGCTTCCAGCTGGCGGGCTACAACCGCATCCAGCAGCAGCTGGGCTACGAGTTCTTCCAGGCGTGGACCGGCAAGGGATTTCCGCGCGCGCTGATGATCGAGATCCAGCACCCCACGCCGTACTACGACGACTCGTATGCCGTGAACTCCGCCAACACCGGGCCGTATGGTGACGCGATCCAGTACGAGCTGATTCCCGAGATCGAGAAGCGCTATCGCGGGCTGGGACAGGGCTGGGCGCGATTCCTGTTCGGTGGCTCCACCGGTGGCTGGGAATCGATGGCGGTGCAGATGTTCTATCCTGAGGAGTACAACGGTGCCTGGGTGGCCTGCCCCGATCCGATCGACTTCCGGCACTACACCACCGTCAACATCTACAGCGACACCAACGCCTACTTCGTCACCAGCCGCTTCAAGCGCACGCAGCGCCCGGCCCACCGCAACTTCCTGGGTCACGTGGATGCGACGGTGATGGACATGAACCAGTTCGAGTACGCCCTTGGCTCGCACGGGCGTTCGGGCGACCAGTTCGACGTCTGGGAGTCCACCTATTCTCCGGTGGGTCCCGACGGCTACCCGGCGCGCATCTGGGACCGCGAGAGCGGGAAGATCGACCCGAAGGTGGCGACCTACTGGCGCGACCACTGGGACCTGTCGTTCATCCTCAAGCGCGACTGGGCCACACTCGGCCCGAAGCTGAAGGGCAAGCTGCGCATCTACGTGGGCGACATGGACAACTACTACCTCAACAACGCCGTCTACGAGGTGGAGAAGTTCCTGCGCACCGCGTCACCCGCGGCCGACGCGGTGGTGGACTACGGTGATCGCGATGAACACTGCTGGAACGGCGATCACACGCGCAGCAATGCCTACTCGCGCCTGCGTTACCCGCAGATGGTGCTGCCGTGGGCGGTGGAGCGCATGCTGACCACGGCGCCGGCCGGGGCGGACCTGCGCAGCTGGCGGTACTGAGGGCGGCCGGTGCCGATGACGTCCGACGCGTTCCGCCTGCTGCTGTCGGCGCTGGCCGATGGCTGGACGCGGCGTGACTACGCATTCGTCGCCAGTCATTTTGCCGACGACGTGCGGTATGCGGACCCGCTGCGATACGCACTGCACGGGCGCGATGCGCTGCTGGAATTCTTCGCCGATGACGACGGATTGCCGCAGTCTGTGACCTGGCACACGGTGCTCTTCGATGAAGCGCAGCAGCTCGGTGCCGGCGAGTACACCTACCGCGGCACACACCAGTACCACGGCACGGTACTGGTTCGTGTGCATGGCGGGCGCATCACGCACTGGCGCGAGTATCAGCACACGGATGGCCGGCCGTGGGAGACGTTCGCAGCGGCGTCGCGGTTTCCGTCGCCGGAGTCGCGCCCCGACGATGCGGCCTGACCGTCACATCGTCGTGCACGGCGTCGGCACCATCTTGCCGCGCGCGAACGACACCCGCCTGGCGCCCACGATCTCCTGCACGAATGTCAGCCGGCCGTTGGTGAAGGTGCGTGGCGCTTCCGGATCTTCACCCCCTGGCGTCGTGAGGCGTGGGAGCGTGGTGGTGTTGCGGTTCGATGTGGTGACGTAGGCCGCGCCAGCCTCGAATGCCACACGGAACTCGTCGCCGCCGCACCGCAGGCGGATACCCGGCCCCGGCGTGACCTCCAGGCGTCCGGGGCCCGCCCCGCTGCCGTCGCTCATCGTCACTGGGGAGAGCTGCAGGCGCAGCGGCCCGGTTGCCTCACCCGCTGGCACCGGCGTGTCCTCGCCACTGGCGAACAGCAGGCGGTCGCCGGCGTTGATGCGCGCCGACAGCACCAGTGTGGCGCCCGCGGGCACCAGCGAGTCGGCGGCCTGCAGTTCGAACGCCCACGGCGGTCCCTGGTTGGAGGAGAACTCCTGTGTGGCGATCACGCTGGTCACGCTGTCAGGGTGCGCGGCATCACGCAGCTCCATGCGCAGGATCGCATCGGCAGGCAATGGCTCGAACGACTCGATGTAGGCCTCCCCGCGCACCGACGTCTGCGCCGTGGCCGACGCCGCGCGCAGCGCACTGGCGGTGTCCGCCGCCGAATCGTTGGTGTCACGCGTGCAGGCTGGTGCGGCAGCAAGGCAGAGCGTCGCAAGCAGGGCGACGGTCGGTCGGACCATGTCGTACTCCGGTTGGGTTCGGTCATATGGCGGAAGCTTCTGTGCTGCACCTGCCCATCTTGATACCCACGGCACCGGCGCGTCGGTAGACCGGGTCGCTCGCGACCAGCGCCTCTGTGACGTGTCGCGCACGACCATCGGGTCCGACCGCGGTGACAAGCTGGTCCGCAGTGGCTAACGTGGCCTCACGCCGTCGGCCTTCGTGTCACTCCACCGCCACTCCCAAGGCCATCCGTGTCGTTGCTCGCCCTCCTCGACCACTCGCTGCTCGGCGCCGCCTCACGCGTCGCGATCGACGCCGACGCGCCCGCCACACAGACCGAGTCGTTCACGTTCGGCGATCTGGAGGTGCGCAGCAATCGCCTCGCCTGGGTGCTCAACGATCGCGGCATCCGGCAGGGTGACCGCCTCGCCTTCCTGCTCACCAACCGCATCGAGATCGTGGATCTCTGGCTCGCCTGCGTGAAGCTGGGTGTGATCGCGGTGCCGGTCAACGTGCTCTATCAGGCCCGGGAGATCGCGCACATCGTGGGCGACGCCGAGCCGACCGCGGTGGTGACGACCCCCGATCGGTTCGGCGACCTCGCGCAGGGCGTGACGGCGTGGAGCATCGACCAGCTGACGCGGGCCGCCGACGCGCTGGTGCAGGTGCGCGCACGCCCACTCTGCGTGCAGGGCACCGTGTGCGACGCCGAGACGCCGCTGGCCCTGGTGTACACGTCCGGCACCACCGGCGCCTCGAAAGGCGCGGTGCTGACCCACGGCAACTTCGCCAGCAACGCGCTGGCGCTGAACGCCAGCTGGGCCATGCACGCCAGTGATCGACTCCTCTGCACCCTGCCGCTCTTCCATGTGCATGGACTGGGCAATGCGCTGCACTGCTGGTTGCTGAGCGGTTGCCACCTGCGCCTGGTGGCGCGATTCGAGGCACAGAAGGCGGCGGCGTTGTTCTCGGAGTACGTGCCGACCGTGTTCTTCGGCGTCCCGACGATGTACGTACGCTTGCTGGACGTGGACGCGGACCTCGCACGCAGCATCGGTGAGCGGGCGCGCCTGTTCGTGTGCGGGTCGGCACCGCTGCCCGCACAGGTGCTCGAGGCATTCCAGACGCGGTTCGGACATGTGATCCTGGAGCGCTACGGCATGACCGAGACGCTGATGAACGTCAGCAACCCGTACCTCGGCGAACGGCGAGCAGGCACGGTGGGGTTGCCGCTGCCGCTGACCGCGGTGCGCATCGTCGGCGAGGACGGCAGCGACGTGCCGGATGGCAGCAGCGGAGAATTGTGCGTGCGCGGACCGAACGTCTGCGCCGGCTACTGGAAACGTCCCGACGCCACCGAGGCCGCATTCCGCGATGGGTGGTTCCGCACCGGTGATATCGGGGTGCGCGCGGCCGACGGTTACATCACCCTCGAGGGACGGCGCAGTGAGCTGATCATCTCGGGGGGCTTCAACATCTATCCGCGCGAGATCGAGGAGCTGCTGCTGGAGCAGCCGGGCATCCGCGAAGCCACGGTGGTGGGCAGGCCTGACGCTGCGCGCGGTGAGGTCCCGGTGGCGTACCTCGTCTGCGATGCCGCGCTCGACGTGGATTCGCTGGAGGCGCACCTGCGCACGCAACTGGCCTCGTTCAAGATCCCGCGTGCCTTCGTGCGCGTGGACAGCCTGCCGCGGACCGCGCTGGGCAAGGTTCAGAAGCACCTGTTGCCGCCGGCACCATGAGCCCCGCGCTCCTCTCGCTGTTCGCGCTGCTGCTGGTGATCGCCGGCAGCCTGACCTCGCGTATCAACGTCGGGGTGCTGGCGGTGGCGCTGGCCTGGCCGATCGCGATCTTCGCCGCCGGCTGGAAGGTGGACGCGGTGATGGCCACGTTCCCCAGCACCCTCTTCATCACGCTGGTGGGCGTCAGCGTCCTGTTCGGCGTGGCGCAGGCCAACGGCACCATGGAAGCCATCGCCAAGTCGGCGGTGGGTATGCTGCGCGGCCATGCGGCACTGCTGCCGCCACTCTTCTTCCTGATGGCGTGCGCCATCTCGACCGCCGGTCCCGGCTCCATCTCAGCCACCGCGCTGCTGGCACCGCTGGCGATGGGCATCGCGGTGCAGGCCCGCATGCCGGTGTTCCTCGCCGCGCTGATGGTGGGTAACGGCGCCAACGCCGGCAACCTGTCACCGATCAGCGCCGTCGGCGTGATCGTGCACAGTTCGATGGCCAAGATCGGGCTCGATGGGCACCTGTGGAGCGTGTGGTCAGCGAACTTCGCCGCACACCTGCTGGCATCGGTGGCAGCGTGGGCGCTGTTCGGCGGTCCAGCGCTGCTGCGTGCCGGGACGGTGTCGCGCATGGAGGAGCCGCCCGCACTCACGTCGCGACACTGGAGCACGATCGCGGTGATCGCGGCCTGGGTGACGGCGGTGGTGGCATTCCGGCTCAATCCGGGCCTGTCAGCGTTCGTGGCCGCCAGTGTGCTGATCCTCACCGGCCTCGGCGATGACGCCGAGAGCGTGAAGCAGGTGCCGTGGGCCGTGATCCTGATGGTGTGTGGCGTGAGTGTGCTGATCGGCGTGCTGGAGAAAACCGGAGGCATGGATCTCTTCACCACGCTGTTGGCGCGCATCGCCACACCGCGCACCGTGAACGGCACCATCGCCGGCATCACGGGCCTGATCTCGACCTACAGTTCGACGTCGGGTGTGGTGTATCCGGCGTTCATTCCGGCGGTGCCGGGACTGGTGCAGAAGCTGGGTGGCGGCGATGCGTTGCAGATCGCGATGAGCATCAACGTCGGCGCCGCACTGGTGGACGTCTCCCCGCTGTCGACCATCGGCGCGCTCTGCGTGGCCGCGCTGCCGCAGGGCAGCGCCGACGCGAAGAAGCTGTTCCGCCAGCTGCTGCTGTGGGGCTTCTCGATGACGCTGGCGGGGGCGCTGTTCTGCCAGTTGTTCATCGGATTCTTCGCCTGACGAAAAAGGCCGGCCACGTGGATCGTGGCCGGCCCCGTTCGCGACTGCGTCAGCCGTACTTCGCCGGGCTAGTTGCCCCGCACCGTGATCCCGACGCTCTGGCGGTAGAATGTCCCTTCCGGATACGGCAGCGGGCTGCTGACTTCCGTGACCTTGCAGATGTTCGGCACGTTGCAGCGCGTGCTGTTCGGCGAGCACGGACCGGAGTTGAAGTTCAGCTTCGCCGCGTCGGCATTGGGACCGAACGTCGAGAGGCGCATCATGACCTTGCGCGCACTGGCTCCGCTGGCGCCGACGATCGGCTCGCGCAGGATGAACGTCAGTGCCTTGGTTTCGGCGTTGTTCCCGCGCAGGAAGGCGGTGGCCGTCTCGGTGCGCAGGGACGGGTCGGCCGGGTTGAAGGTGCCGCGCGTGAGCGTGAGCCGGACGTCGTGCCGCGTGATGTCGTTGGCCTGCCCGGCAGACGAGATGAACACGGTGATCTCGCGGATCGTCTTGTTGTTGCCCGGATCCGGAATGAAGAACGCGTATGGCTTGTCCGGATCGTTGAACGGGTCGCCGCTGCCCGTGGGCAGGCACTGGTTCAGCACTGCCAGCGATGCCGAGGTACCGGTGGCCGTGAACAGCACCGAGCTCGTCCCCGACGTAGCCAACAGTTCGTTGCTGCCGGCGCCCACCGTCCACACCGTGCTGGCTCGGCCATCGGCCCCGGTGGTGGACTGCGCCGGACTCACGCTTCCCGCGCTGCTCCCGCCAGGCTGCCAGCCCACCACCACACCAGGCACCGCGTTGCCGAACGCATCACGCGCCAGCACGGTCGGCTGCACCGGTAGCACGGTGCCGGCCAGCGCGGTCTGGTTGTCACCCAGCACCTTGGTCAGCGTGGCCACGCTGGACGACCCAACGTTGAAGCTGTTGCCATCGACCTGGTAGGTGGCACCGGAGGCGCGTAGACTGTAGCCGGTGCCAGCGACGGTGATGCTGACGGGCGAGAACGTGGCCACGCCATTCACCGCTGTCGCCACCGTCTGCGTACCGGCAGCGAAGGCAGCCGCCGCGCCGGCCCGGCGCAGGGCGAGCGTGACCTGACCAGTGAAGCTGGTCACGGTGACGTTGTTCTTGTCGACCAGCGCGACCTGCACCGGGATGTTGGTGCCGGCCACGATCGTTGCACCACTCGCCGGCTGCTCACGGAAGGCCAACCCGGTGGGCGGATTGCCCGTCGCGGTGAAGAAACGCGCGTCCTCGTACGTCACGCCGGCCGGAACGTCGCCGCCGATGCCTCCCACAGCCCGCAGGCGGTTCTGGCCCGGCGTGCTGCCGAGCGTCCAGCACACCTGCGCCGACCCATCGGCCATCGTGGTCGCGACCACCGAGGTGGCGAAGGTGCCACAGCTGCCATTGGCATTCTGCAGCGCCACCATGCCACCACCTACCGTGGCGGTGAAGGTCACCGGCGCGCCAGCCAGCGGCGTACCAAGTTCCGTGGTCAGGATGACCTTCGGACGACAGGCCGCCTCGATCGCGTTGCCGGCCGGTGCTTCCGTACCCGAGCAGCTGGTGGCAGACGGTTCGATGGTCAGGATGCGCAGCTCCGACGCCAACCCACCGACGCCACCGGCGAACGACACCGTCGCATCGACCGGCGCAAACGGGCTCAGTTCAGAGGCCAGGCCGCCCACGCCACCAGCGAAGAATGCGTTGCTGCTGGCGGCGAAAGCCACGCGGGGCGTGAACAACGCCGCCACGCGACCGAGCAGGCCGGGGCTGAAGAAGTCGGTACGCGGCTCGGCCGCCGTGTACGCGGTGGCACAGTTCAGGAAGTCGGCGTTGGCCTGAGGCTCGAGCCGGAAACCAGCCAGTGCGTCATGGCCGAGTCGCAGCCGCGCGAACAGGTCGGCGCTCAGGCTGGCAGGTGCACAGACCCCGACGATCAGGTTCTGCAACAGCGGCAGGTTGTTGGCCGACAACTTCTGGAAATCATAGAAGCCGCGATACTGATCCAGCTTGGTGTTCAGCGGACCATCACCCGGCTCCGCCTGCACGAACGGGATCGGCAGGATCGAGAAGATCGTCGCTTCCTGCAACGTGTTGGCCGCCAGCGAGATGCCGGCCAGCCGGTCTGCCGAGTAGATGATGCGCGCACCATCGGCTGGCGTCACCACCGCCACGCCATCGGGATCATCGATGGTGAAGTTCAAGCCGGCATAACAGGCCACGGCATTGACGAAGGTCTTGAGCGCTTCCTCGGTGCCGCCGAGTGCGCGCTGCGAATTCTTGCGCAGCGTGAACTCGATGATGTTGAAGGCGACCTGCCGCGCCGCGACGTAATCGCCAGCGAGAACGGCCGACTCGAGCTGGCCGATCTTGCCGATGACGGAGGAGACATCGGGCGAGCCGGGACCGAAGGCCGCGACGGCAAGGTTCACCAGTTGGGTCGCCGTCACTGGCGTACAGGCGGCGTTGGCGGTGGTCTGCAGGCTGGGCCGCGGCGCCGTGGCACCGGTGACTGCAGGTTCCGGCGTGGTCGGGATACCGCTGCTGCGGGTGTCGCCGCAGGCCGTCACCGCGGCGCATGCAAGCAGCGCCGCTAGACGTGAGAGTACATGGATACGCATGGCTGATCCGATCTGGCGCGGTCGCGCGGTGAGCTATCCGGCCTCGCGCGGGGGGGAGTGCGAGGTCAGTCGCGCACTACGCTGACGGCGACGCTGCGATCACGCAAGCGCTTTCTCTGAAATTTTTCATAATCGTTCGGCGTGCCGTTCGTTCGCGAATGCACGCGACAACCGCGTCACATCGGACTGATGAGAATCACGTCTCTGCACGACGCCTTACGAGCGTGCTCAAGATGGAGTAGGACTAATTCTGGCGCGCACGCCGAGCGCGAATCAGGCAAAGTTTGCCGAGCACTGGACGAGTGAATCAGCTCGCCCCAACGATCTGTTCGTACGCTGGATCGCCCTTCAGGTTACGGAAGTACCAACCCGGATCCTTGCGGAACGCCTCCATGCGCTGCGGATTCGCGGCCAGGTATTCCTTGAGCAGTCGCACTGCATCGCCCTTGTCACCCAGCTGCGCGCGCACGAAGGCGCCGCGGAAGGCCAGGTCACGCAGCGGATCGATGGCGGGCGTTCCCAGCGAACGCTCGACCACGCGACGGGCGCTGTCGGCTAGCGCCGGGGTGCCATCCTTCGCGGCGCGCGCGATGACTGCCGCGACCAGCATGTTCTCCGTCAGGCCTTCCAGTTCCTTTGCGGCGGGCGGCACCAGTGCCACCGCCGAATCGCGCAGTGACCACGCCAGCGCCACGTCGGGCGCCTCGCTGCCGGTCGAGAGCATGTACAACCGGCAGCGCATCGTCCGCACGTCGTTCGGGAAGCGCCGGCGCGCTTCGGCGCACCACTGTCCCGCCTTCTGGAACTGTTCGAGGTCGTAGCTGGCGTTGAACAGCCGCGACAGGATCACGTTCGCGTTGGACAAAAACTCGTCGGCCGAGTAGGCCTGTTGCGCGGCGAGCAGCACGTCGGTGGGGCCGAACTCCGTCGTCTGGTAGTAGAGGTGCGACAGCGTCGCGAAGGCGCCGGCCTGGAAGCGGTTGATGGTGGTGGCGCGCACCAGGTCGTCCTGCGCCTGCTTCAGCGCCAGTGCCTTCCGGGTGGCGTCGGTCTCGATGCCGGAAAGCCAGCCGAAGTACCGCAGGTTGCCACGGGCCTCGAGCGCGTCGGAGTCGTTGCCATCGATCGCCAGTGCGCTGTCGCTGAGTGTCACGCCCTTGGCGATCCACTCGGCGATCGCCACCACGTCACGACCGGCGAGGCGTGCGCGGCGATAGGCCATGAAGGCGCGACGCACAAAGGGCTCAGGCCAGCGCGGATCGGCCTGCGATGCGAGGACGAACAGCGAGTCGGCACTGATGAAGCGCCTGCTGACCGAGGGTGCGTCGCCGGCACTGATCGCGAACTCGGCCTGCTTCCACGACTGTTCGCCGCGCTGGGCGAAGAGCCAGGCGTCGGGGCTCGTGGTGCGCACGCGCGTCTCCTTCAGCTTCAGCTCCGCACCCAGCTTGTCGCGGATCATGTCCGAGGCGACGACGGCGATCGAGTCGCGCAGTGCCAGTTGCTGGTCGAGCGCGAGCGAGATGTTCTTCTTGCCCAGGTTGACACCTGTCGCGTCGTCGAGGAAGACGTTGACGCGCACCCGGCCCGCGTCCTTCTCCACCGTGCCGCGCACGAGGTAGCCGGCGCGCAGTGCATGCGCCACGCTGTCGTCCGACACCGTGAGGCCGCGGAATTTCTCCACACCGCTGCGGGAGATGGTGGTGAAGCTGGCGGTGCTGGTGGAGAGCGTGCGGATCAGCTCCTCGGTCAGGCCGTCGGCCAGTGGGCCCAGCGACGAGTCGGCGGACTCATCACTGAAGTAGAGCACCGCGAGCCGGTTGGAATTCTCGATCACCGAGGCCTTCGGTGTTCCCGCCGCCAGCGTCCAGGCTCCGATGCCGCCACCCGCCAGCACCACCGCGACCGCGGCAATCGCGGCAGGCTTTCGCCACCACGGCGTGACCGTGATGTCCGAAACACGGTGCGTGGATGTCCGCCCACGCACGGCGCGCGTGCGCATGGTGGAGGTGGTCCCCATCGCCACGCCCATCATCTCGATGAAGGCATGCGCCGTCTGCGGGCGATCGGCCGGCACCTTCCCCATCACGGCGAAGATCGCTTCCTCGATCTCCTCCGGCACCGCGTGACGCACGATCCGCACGCTGGGCACCTGCTCCATGACGTGCCGCGCCATGATCGCCATGGAGCTCTTGCCGGTGAACGGCGGCTCGCCTGCCAGCATCTCGTACAGCATGCAGCCAAGGCTGTAGAGGTCCGCCGTCGGCCCCACCGCTTCGCCGGCGGCCTGCTCCGGTGCCATGTACACCGGCGTGCCGACGGCCATGCCGGTCTGCGTCAGCTAGGCCTGGCCGGCCTCACTGGCCGCCTTGGCGATGCCGCAGTCCGCCACCAGCGCGTGATCGCCGGAGAGCAGGATGTTTTCCGGCTTGATGTCGCGGTGCACGATGCCCAGCTGGTGCGCATACCCCAGCGCATCGGCCACCTCCATCGTGAGGCGGATCGCGTCATCCACGGGCAGCTGGCCTTCTCTATCGAGGCGGTCGCGCAGCGACTCGCCCTTCACGAACGGCATGACGTAGTACATCAGGCCATCGGACACGCCCGAGTCATACATGCCCAGGACATGCGGATGCTGGAGCTTGGCCGCCAGCTTGATCTCGCGTTCGAAGCGTTCGGCACCGATCGAAGCCGCCATCTCAGGGAGCATCACCTTGATGGCGACTTCGCGGTCGTGCTTGACGTCGCTGGCGAGGTACACGGTCGCCATGCCGCCGCGACCCAGTTCACGCTGCACGTCGTAGCGTCCGGCCAGCGAGGCATGCAGACGCTCCAGCGTGTCATCCGTGCCGCCGGTGGGCAGCGGCACGCGCATCGCGGCGTATTCCAGCGTGAAGTTGAGCCCGCAACGGCTGCAGAAGATCGCATCTTCTGCGGTCGAGGCTCCACACTTCGAACAGGACGTAGGCAGACCGCACTCCAGCCAGAGTTTCGCCAATCAGACGTGATACGTTGCAGCGCGAACGGGCGTGGTGCAATGACGCCGGGTCCGGCTGTCGCCCTGCCGACACGACGCGCGGTGTCCGCTCGCGCCGCCAGCGCGCTCTACGATAATCGCGAAATTACCCTGCGCCAATCTTGCGACGGCATGCGCAACATCATCTGCGTGCCGGTCGGCACTGTCAGCGCCGGCGCGCCGTGATCAGCACCGCGATCTCGTCCGGTCGCGGATTGATGAAGTCGAGCCGCACGCGACCGTCGGGCAGCGTGGACACCGTGGCTGGAATCGCACTGTTGGTCAGCATCCAGCCAGCCGGCAACACCACGGCATTCGCTGGTCGCCCGAATCCGCGGTCCCAGACCAGCTCGTCCTTCTCGATGCGATAACGCGCCGGATCCGTGTACGTCTCGAACATGCGCAGCCGCAGGGACGTCCCGGCCACGATGGCCGGGAAGCGGAAGACCACCACCTCCGTGGTCGGCGTCACGTCGGGCACCGTCAGGCCGGCGCGACTGATGGCGTCGCCCTTCAGCACTTCGTGCAGCAGCGGCTCGCCGGTGTCGAGGTTCACCGCGCGGGGATTGGTGACGGTGCTGCCCGCGCGCACGATGTTGAGGTAGGTGGCCGTCCCCGGCCGCGACTCGGTGTAATCGTGGTAGAGATCGAAGGCGTGTGTCTCCGGCTGTTGCAGGTGATACACGATCTCCCGGTCCTGATGCGCACGTTCGGCGAGCCGGCTGGCGACACTCGACACCTGCGCACGCATCGCGCGCGCGGGCACCGCGCGCATCGTCACCGCGGCCTCCGATGGCGTGGTGTTCCAGAAGCTGATGCCCACGCGACCATCGGGTTCCTGCAGCACCTGGGCGGGAAAGCTCGACGCGAGCAGCTCGTAGCCCATCGGCAGCACCACCGCGTTGCGCTTGATGCCGAGTGGTCGGGTGAAGATGAGTGTATCGCCCCGCGTGAAGTAGCTCAGTCGATCCTCGTAGGTCTTGAGGATCAGCACCCGCTGCTCCCCGCCATCGGCCGGCACTGGCCGCGCCAGCGTGACGCGGATGTACGTCTGCAGGCTGTCGCCGCGCACCCCGCCGGCGCGCGCGACCGCTGCGCCCACCTCGTCGAAAACCAGCGGCTTCCCCGAGGCGCGATCGAGCACGCTTTCGTCGGTGGCGATGCTGCCCTTCCGGATCGGATTGAAGTAGTACGCGGCGCCCGGCGTGGTGGCGCTGACCTCGTAGATGATTCGGAACTTCCCCGAGCCCGGCGCCAGCAGTTCGTAGCGTGTGTATGCATCGGCGTCGGTCTGGCGCGCCGGTTCCTGCGCCTGCACCGTCGCGGCAGCGAGCGTGGCGGTGGCGACGGAGATGCAGGTGAGTCGATGGCGCATGGGACGGGCCGTTGTGCGTGAGAGGACCGGGCGTGAAGCCTGACTCTACCGCGCGACACGGTGTCGTGCCACGTGGGCCGGACGGCGACGCGGCGGCGTTAGACTCAGCGCAGCACCACGCTCCCATCCACACACGGCATACCCGTCACCGTCGTGACGCGGCCACCACTGCAACCGACGCGGTCACCGATGCCATCACCGGTTCGCTTCGTCACGACGCGTGTCGTGACCCTCGCCATGCTCGTCACCGCGTCGCTCCCCGCCCAGGCGACGCCGGCGCCAGTGGCCGAGGTGCGCCAGCTCGTGACCTTCCTGTTCCAGCCCGGGAAGGCGGCCGACGCGATTGCGATCTACGAGTCGCAGCTCAAGCCGATCTACCGCGATGTCGCCCCGCTGCGCCGGTTCCGCGCCTATCGCGAGGCGGAAAGCCCGGAACCGATGGACCTGGTGGTCAGCAGCAGCTACGCCGGGATGGCCGGCATGGACGCCGCCAACGCCGCGCTGCGCGCGCCACGCCAGTCGGGTGCGTCGGCCTTCGCACTGTACGGTACGCTGGCAGCGATGTCGCAGTCACATCATGACCAGTTCGTGGAGATCCTGCCCGCGCTCAGCGACACGCCCGACGACAGCGCCGGCATCACCGTGTTCGAGTACCTGCGCATCATACCGGGGGAGCAGGAGCGCTTCGCGACGCTGCTCTTCGCCGGCATGCGCCGCATCGAGCGGGAGGCCGCGCTGTATCGCTGGTCGGAGACCGGTCGCCTGCTGGTCAGCGACGGCTGGGATTTCCTGCGCATCCACCGCATGCGTGCCCTCGCCGACTGGCAGCGCTACCGCGAGGTGCAGCGCCTGGGCCCCACCGGCGAGGCGATGCAAGGTCTGATCGCGGCACGGAAGGTGGTGATCCTGCGGCTCGAACCACGACTCTCGGTGCGCTGATCGGCATCAGCGCCGGATGGCCTGCAGCAGCGTAGCGGTGCCTTTCTGCCGCGCCGCCTCGCCTGCATCCGCGCCGCGATATTTCCCGATGCGCACGATCACCAGGTCGTGCGAGGGCACGATCCAGGCGCTCTGCCCACCCGCACCCAGCATCGCGTACGCATCGCGCGGCATCGGTTCGTCACCATCGCCGTTGACCCAGAAAAATCCGCCGCCGTACACCGGACGGCCGTCGGCCACCCAGCCGGGTGCGAGCGTCCTGGCGTACTTCACGTAGCCCTCCGGCAGCAGGCGCTCGCCGTTCCACACGCCGTCCTGCAGGTAGAGGTTGCCGAGGCGTGCCCAGTCGCGCGCGGCGATCACTTCGGCGCCCTGGCCCAGGAAGTTGCCGTATGGATCGGTGTAGATCACCACGTCGCGCATGCCGATCTTGTCGAACAGGGCGCGCGTCGGAAAGGCGTGATAGTTCTCACCGCGCTTCTCGGCGCCCAGTCGCACCAGGTAACTGGCGAGCACCGGATCGACGTTGCGATAGCGCCCCACCTGCCCCGGCTTCCACTGCTGCGTGCGCGTGACGGCCCACTGGTACGAATTGGCCGAACCCGCGTACAGGTACAGATGCTCCGGATAACCCAGCTTCGGATCGTAGCCGGGGTCCTGCGGTGCGCGCAGCCGCAGTCCGCTCGACATGCGCATGATGTCGCGGATCGTGATCTGCTGCCGCGGATCGCCGCGCTTCTGCCACTCGGGAAACGGCGCCGGCTGGTCGAGCCGGTAGGTGCCCATCTGGATCAGTCGCGCCACCAGCGTGCCGGTGAGGCTCTTGCCCATCGACCAGCTTTCCAGCGGCGTGTGGATGCCGATGCCGGGGGCGTAGCGTTCGCCGATGATGCGACCCTTGTAGGTCACCACCACGGCCAGCGTCATCGCGTCACGCGGGCCGAACGCCTCGTCCAGCGCACGCTCCAGCAGCAGCGGGTCGATGTTCGAGGGCAGCGGGGCGCCTGGGAGCACGTCACCCATCGGCCACGGCGTGGTGGCGGCAGGTGGCAGCGCCGACGTCACCACCGAGGGCGTGAAATAGACCGAATCCATCCCGGCCGGCAACGGCACGCAGCCCTGGCTGCCGTACACGCGCGCGACGCGCGTGACGCCGTTCCTGAGCGTCAACCGCACCGTGCGTGTCGCACGATCCACCACCGTGTCACGCACTTCACGACGATACTCGAGCGGCCCGGTGAAGAAGCCCACGTTGGCGGCGGCGTCGGCCGTCGAGAGGCCGGTGAGAAACACCGCACCGCAGAGCGTGGTCGCGAAGCCTGCCGTGTAGTGCGACAGCGCGTCACCGGGCACGGCGCTGAAGCGTCCGGGCATCTGCAGCGACTCGCCCCGCGCGATGACCTCGGCCAGCGTGGCGACTCGCGGTGGTGGTGCCGCGGCAGACGATGTGGGCTGCGCCAGCAGGGAACCGCTGCAAAGCAGCGACATGGTGAGGACGTGACGCAGCGGCAGCAGGGGCATGGCAGGCTCGCGTGAAGTGTTAGGTGACTCGGCTGGATCGTATCGTCGGGACGACGGCGCGCCATCCCCGCGGCGCGGCTACATGCCAGATTGCATGTCACACCGGTTCCGATCACCACTCGCCCATGACCCCATCCTCCGTCACCCACCAGCGGGTCGCCGCGCTCTACGACATCCACGGCAACGCCCCCGCGCTGGCGGCCGTGCTGGAGGACGTGGCGCGGCTGGAGGTGAGCCTGCTGGTGATCGGCGGCGACGTCTTTCCGGGCCCGATGCCGATCGAATGTCTGGCGTTGCTCAACCGGTGCGGCACACCACGGCAGTGGCTGATGGGCAACGGCGATCGCGAGACGCTGGCGACGCGCTCCACCGGCGTGCCGACGTCGATTCCTGCGGCGTATCACGACGTGATGCGGTGGAACGCGGCACTGCTGGATGACGCGTGCGCAGGGCGCATCGCGACGTGGCCCGCGACACTCCAACTCAGCATCGCTGGCCTTGGCGAGGTGCTGTGCTGTCACGCCACTCCAGACAGCGACACCACCATCGTCACGGCGCGCACCAGCGACGAGCGGATGGCTGCGGAATTCGGCAACGTCATTGCCGCGACCGTGGTGTGCGGACACACGCACATGCAGTTCGATCGGCGAGTGGGGCGGCAGCGCATCGTCAACGCCGGCAGTGTCGGCATGCCGTTCGGTGCACCCGGCGCTTACTGGCTGCTGCTGGACGACGTCGTGACGCTGCGGCACACCGCGTACGATCTGGATGCAGCTGCCGCCGTGGTCCGCGCGACGGACTATCCGGCGGCCGAGGCGTTTGCAACGGGCAGTATCCTCACACCACCGGATGTCGAGTCGATGCTGGCACGGTTCGGCGGCTGAGGTGTGTGCCGATCAGCGCGCGATCGAGAGCTCCAGCGTCACCCACCCGCCGCGAATCGGATCGCTGAAGCTCTGGCTGCGCGTGCGCCGCGGGAACCGCGCCGACACCGTCTGCCCCACGCTACCGAATGCACCGCCCACTTCCGGCGTCACCGTCACGGAGCGGCCGATCGGGATCGACACGCCGAGGCTGGCGCTGGCGGTGGTGCCGCTGGCATCCAGCGTGGTGGGGATGCCGCTCACGGTGGTCTGCGCATTGCTCGTTTCGCGCAGCACGCTCACCGTCGGCTGCACACTGAATGCGCCTGCGGGGATCGCCGCCGCCAGCGTGGCACCGAGGAAGTCACCGATCGGGATGATGCGCGTGGCGACGTCGGGGCGTTCGAGATCCAGCGGCCGCGAATAGAAGCCGTTGAGGGTGAGGAAGCCGGTGCCGTCGCCGCCGAAGAATCGCATCAGGCGCGTGTCCACCGTCAGCATGCCGCCGCCCGGAAACAGGTTCCGGCCGTCGAGCGAGTCGGTGAAGCTGCGCGTCATCTCGACACCGGCGCCCACCGTGGTTTCGCCACTGGTGCGCGAGAGGCCGACGCCGCCGCGCACGGTCGTCCCGCGCCAGCTCACCGCATCGCTGCCGCTGGGTTTCGGGTCGTATTCCACGCCGGTGCGGAGGGACACGGCAACACCGCTACCGATCGCCTGCGTCAGCGCGTAGCGCACGCCCACGCGCGACGCGATGCCCAGCGCACCGGCATCGAGGTCGATGGTGCTGGTGCCGACGGCGCCGATGGCTTGCGCCTGCGCCACGCTCAGCGTGGCCGGCGACGACATGGACTGCGCGAAGAGACGCAGCGTGTCGGCAGTACGGACCTTCACGTCCAGGCGCAGGCTGGCTGGTGACGTGCCGCCGAACTCCACCGGCGGACGGCCGTCGGTGGCGGTGGTATCGCCCCGGTATGCGACCGGCGTCAGGTCGAGACGCAGCGTGGCGCGGCGGAATCGGCCCACCCAGCCGGCATACGCCGCCTGCTCCGAGGCACTCACCCCGCCCACCGTGTAGCGACGATACGTGGGCCGGATGGTGAACGATTGACGAAATCCGGGCGCCAGCAGCTGCGGCTCCTCGGCGACGATGTTCAGGGTGTCGGCCAAGACGTCGGCGATGATGCTGTCGCGCACCCGCGTACTGAGCGTGTCGCCGCGCGGTCGTGTGGGCTGCGCCGCGACCGGTGCGACCGGCAGAAACGGCACGGCCGCCAGCAGGACCCAGAGGGCGATGCGGGCGGCGCGCGCGTGACTCGGTGCTGCAACGTGCATGAAACTCACATGACTCGGTGTGACACTGTCCGGCGACAGCCGTATTACGGCGTATCCGTCTCCGGCTTGGCGACGGCCGGGTTCTTCGGTCGGTTGGCAGCACGATAGGCCTTCAGGTCGGCCGCCATCTGATCACCGGTAATCGTACCAGCCTTCACCTGCGCCCGCAGTTCGGCGGCCTTTTCGCGGAGGCCAAGCTGGTAGGTGCGGAGGTCGCGGCGGAACTCCACCTGCTCGGCCGGCATCGCGCTGGCGCGCTCGGCGCGGCGCGCACGGGCCGCGTCACGCTGCTCGGGCGTCATCGCTGCGCGACGCTCGAGAGCGGCGTCGCGGCGCGCCGCCGCCTGCTCACGCCGGGCCACCGCTGCCTCGCGACGCTCGACGGCCTGTTCACGGCGCGTCGTGCCCGGGTTGGTGGTGCTGGCGCCCTGTGCCTGCAGCGCGATGGGTGCGGCCATCAGCGCGATGGCGGCGAGCGTCAGAAAACGGTGATTCATCGGGAAACCTTGGACGGGGGAGGATGCGGCTGGCCGCCGCCTGCTGGCGACGGCCGACCGACAGGGGGACGCTTACGGGTTGCGGCGCAGGTCGCGTGCGTCGCGACGACGGTCACGGCGGTCGCTGCGCAGGTCGCGCTTGTCACGACGCAGCTCGCGGCGGTCGCCCTTGAGTTCACGGCGCTCGGCACCGGTCACGCGGCCATCGGCACGTGCCGAGCGTGCGTCGCTGCGGATCTCGCGACGATCGCCACGGATCTCGCGCCGGTCACCGCGGATTTCGCGGTTGTCGCGGCGCAGTTCGCGGGCCTCACGACCCACATCCGGATTGGCGCCAGCGGCACCGGCCTGGGCCTGGACGGCCACGGGAGCGGCTAGCAGGGCGGCGGCGAGAATCAGGGTCTGGAAACGCATGGTCAGTTCTCCTGCGGCGGGCGCCGCGTTGGGGCATCGGTCGGTGCCATGTTGGCTACACCCTGCAGACGACCCCTTCGCCCCGACGTTAAGGGCAGCGCCGCCGCGGTCAGGAGCAGTGAGTGACCCGGCCGGGCACACCTATGCCGCCCAGCCCACCCAACCGTGCGGCGGCACGATATCGTTGGGGACGTCCTCCACCCGACAGACTCCCATGCCGCTGACCCGTCGCGATTTCATCGCCCGCACCGCCGCCGCCGCCTCACTCACGCTCACCGAGCGGCTGCACGCGATGCGGTTGGCGGAACCGATGCTGCCCGTCACCGATGGAGCCGTCGCGGCGCGCGTGGTCAGTTCCACCAATGGACTGCGCGGTGTGGCACGCGCCTGGGAGATGATGCAGCGCGGAGACGACACGCTGGATGCGATCATCGCCGGTGTCAACATCCAGGAGCTGGACCCCGAGGATGATTCGGTGGGCCTTGGCGGATTGCCGAACGAGGATGGCGTGGTGCAACTCGACGCCAGCTGCATGCACGGCCCCACGCGCCGCGCCGGCTCGGTGGGCTGCATCGAGGACATCGCGACCCCATCGCTGGTGGCCAAGGCGGTGATGGACTACACCGACCACATCATGCTGGTGGGTGACCATGCGAAGAAGTTCGCGCTGGAGATGGGCTTCAAGCCGCAGAACCTGCTGACGGAGAAATCACGACAGCACTGGCTGCGCTGGCGCGCGCACCTCAATCCCGGCGACTTCCGGCTCGACTTCGACGACGACGTCGCGATCAACTACACACATGGCACGATCAACATGAACTGCGTGAACACCAAGGGTGAGATGAGCAGCGTGACCACCACCAGCGGCATGGCCTACAAGGTGCCGGGGCGCGTGGGCGACAGCCCGATCATCGGCGCGGGGCAGTACTGCGACCAGACGGCCGGCGCCGCCGGCTCCACCGGGCGCGGTGAGGCCAACATCAAGTCCTGCGGCGGCTTCCTGACGGTGGAGTTCATGCGCCAGGGCATGACGCCCGAGCAGGCCTGCCTGAAGACACTCGAACGTGTGGTGAGCATGACCGAGGCCCGCCTGCTGAACGACAAGGGGCGTCCGCGCTTCGACCTCAACGTCTACGCGCTGGCGAAGGATGGCCGCTACGGTAGCGCCAGCCTGTACGAAGGCGGCACGTTCGCGGTGGCCGACGAGAAGGGGGCGCGGGTGGAGAAGGCGGCATTCCTCTTCCGGAAGGCCGAGTTTCCGACGGGTCCGGTGCCGGTGCAGCGCGCGCGCGGCCGCTGAACATGCACCTCAACCGACGCGTGTACCGACTGCGTCGGATGATGCCCTGGCTGGTGCTGGCCGCAGGTGTCTTGGGATGCGCAAGTGGCCAGCACACCGCGTCGGCGGCGCGTGACGCTGCGGGTGTGCAGGGTTGGATCACGACGCCTGATCGCAGCAGCCTGCTCGCACCGCTGCCGCCGATCGCGTTCGGCGTCACGACTGACGTCGGTGGCACGCGCATCGACGTGGACACGGCGCAGCAGTTCCAGGTGATCGACGGATTCGGCGCCGCGCTCACCGATGCGTCGGCGTGGCTGATCCAGGCGCGCCTCTCGCCGGTGCAGCGCGAGGTGCTGTTGCAGGAACTGTTCAGCCGGCGTGGCACCGGCGCCGGGTTCAGCTTCGTGCGCGTCACCATCGGTGCGTCGGACTTCTCGCGCTCGCATTTCACCTTCGATGACCTGCCCGCCGGCCAGCGGGACGATGCCCTCGCGCACTTCTCCATCGACGCCCACCGTGGCGAGATGCTGCCGGTGCTGAAGCGCGCGTTGGCGATCAATCCGGCGCTGACGATCATGGCGACGCCGTGGAGCGCACCGGCCTGGATGAAGACGTCCGGCACACTCTTTGGCGGCACACTGCGCCCGGATGCGTTCCGGATCTACGCGGAATACCTGGTGAGGTTCGTGGATGCGTACGCAAAGGAAGGCGTTCCGGTGGCGCTGCTCAGCGTGCAGAACGAGCCGCATCACGAGCCGAAGGATTATCCAGGCATGCGCTTCCTGCCGTTGCAGCGGAGCCAATTCATCGGCGAACACCTCGGCCCCTTGCTCGCGCAGCGCCCGGCGCGTTCGCGGCCACGAATCCTCGATTGGGACCACAACTGGGACGAATCGCAGTCCCCGCTCACCGTGCTGCACGACGAGCTGGCGCGGCCGTTCATCGCCGGCGTGGCGTGGCACTGCTACGCCGGCGACGTGTCGGCGCAGAGCCTGGTGCATGCCGCCCATCCCGACAAGGACACGTACTTCACCGAGTGTTCGGGTGGCGCATGGGCACCCAACTTCGGCGACAACCTGCGCTGGAACGTGCGCACGCTGGTGATCGGCGCGACGCGCAACTGGGCGCGTGGCGTGGCGCTCTGGAACATCGCGCTCGACGAACGGCACGGCCCGCATCTTGGCGGCTGCGGCGACTGTCGTGGCGTGGTGACGATCGACTCGGCGGCCGGCGCGGTCACCTTCAACGAGGAGTTTTACGCGCTCGCGCATGCCAGCCGCTTCGTGCTGCCGGGCGCGCGTCGCATCGCCTCGACCAGTGGCGTGGACGATCTCGAGACCGTCGCCTTCCGGAACCCGGATGGCAGCGTGGCCCTGCTGATCGTGAATGCCTCGGGAAACGCGCGGCCGATCACGGTGCGGTCAGGTGAGCGGTCGTTCACCACCAGCATCGCGCCCGGTTCGGTGGTCACGTTTCGCTGGCGCTGACGTGACGTGGCACCGCACGTCACCTGACGTGCGCGCACCGTCCTCCCGCGTCGGCTGCCTTCCGGAACGGTCGGGTGCGGGATACGCTGCAGGCATGCGCATCTCCACCCTGATCATCGCGACCGTCGCCAGCGTCGCCGTCACATCCGCCGCCGCTGCCCAGCGTCCCGCCCCATTCCGCATCGACGAGACGAGCATCGCCGAAGTGCAGGCGGCGTTTCGTGCGCGGCGGCTGACGTGTCATGCGCTGGTACAGGCCTACCTCGATCGCATCGCGGCGGTGGACAAGGCTGGTCCCGCCATCAACGCCATCGTCACGCTCAACGGGAACGCCCTCGCCACCGCCGACTCGCTCGACGCGCGCTACGCGACCAGTGGTCCGGTGGGGCCGCTGCACTGCATTCCGATGATCGTGAAAGACAACTTCGAGACACGTGACCTGCAGACGACCGCCGGCTCACTGGCGTTGAAGGGCTGGGTGCCGGAGCGTGATGCGACCATGGTGGCGCGCATCCGTGCTGCGGGTGCCATCGTACTGGCCAAGAGCAACCTCGCCGAGTGGGCGTTCACGCCATACGAAACGGTGAGTTCGATCCTGCCGGGATACACCAAGAATCCGTATGCGCTGGATCGCGTCACCGCCGGTTCGAGTGGTGGTACTGCAGCCGCGATCGCCGCCAACGAAGGCACCGTCGGCCTCGGCACCGATACCGGCAACTCCATTCGCGGACCCTCGGCGCATCAGGCGCTGGTGGGCATTCGCTCCACGATGGGGCTCACGTCGCGCGCCGGTGTGGTACCGCTGGCCAATGGCAGCGACATCGCCGGTCCGATGGCGCGCACCGTGGCCGATGCGGTGGCGGTGTTCCAGGTGGTGGCCGGCGCCGACACCGCCGACGCGGTGACCGCACCGGCAGAGTCGCGGCGCGAGCCCGACTACACGAAGTTCGTGGTGCCGGGTGGCTTGAAGGGCGCACGCATCGGCGTGTTGCGACAGGCCTACGAACGTCCCACCACCGACAGCGAAGTGGTGACGGTATTCACGCGCGCGCTGGCGGCGATGACGGCGCAGGGCGCCACGATCGTGGATCCGGCGGGCATCGATTCGCTGGCCGCGGTGCTGCGCGTGCCCGGTCCGGGCTGCGCCACGTTCAAGCACGACCTCGAGCGCTATTTCGCGGCGCGCGGCCGGAATGCCCCGGTGAAGACCATCCGCGAGGTGCTGCGCAGCGGCAACTTCCATCCCAGCACGCAGCTGCGACTGCAGGCGGCCGACACCGTCTCGGTGGCCCCGGAGGACAATCCGGCCTGCGCCGGGCGCGAGGCGATGCGGGTGCGGTTCCGCACCGCCGTCACGCGCATGATGGACTCGCTGCAGCTCGACGCACTGGTGTATCCCACCTGGAGCAACCCGCCACGATTGATCGGTGACCTGAACACGCCGCACGGCGACAACAGTCAGCTCTTCTCGCCCACCACCGGCTTCCCGGCCATCACCGTGCCGATGGGCTACACGCGCAACAACACCCTGCCAGCCGGGATCACGTTCTTCGGCCGAGCATGGAGCGAAGGGAAGCTGATCACGCTGGCGTACGGATTCGAGCAGGCCACCCGGCACCGACGCGCACCGGCCAGCACCCGCGCGGCGCGGTGATCGACGCGCCGTGTCGCCCGCGTCAGCGTCAGCGTCAGTGTCACTGTCAGCGTTGATCCAGCAGCGTGCGTACCGTCTGCGCCAGTGTCGCCAGCGTGAATGGCTTCGACAGGAACTCCACTCCGGGCTTCAGCACACCGTGCTGCACGATCACGTTCGCGGTGTACCCTGACGCGTAGAGCACGCGGACGTCGGGATACCGGGACTGCACGCGCTCCGCGATCATCTTGCCGTTCATGCCCGGCATGATCACGTCGGTGAGCAGCAGCTGGATGGGCTCGTGCGGCGTGTCGAGCCAGGCGAGGAGCGGTTCGCCACCGGGAAAGCAGTGCACCCGATACCCCTGGCGCTCCAGCAGGCGGCGCAGCAGCGCGCGCACGCTGTCGTCGTCTTCCACCAGCACCACGGTCTCCGTGCCGCGCGGCAATTCGTCACGGACGGCGGGCACGGCGGCATCGGTCGCTGGGTCGGCCACCGCGTCGCGCACGCGCGGCAGGTAGACCTTGAAGCTGCTGCCGTGCCCGAGCTCCGAATACACCTCCACGCGCCCGCCATTCTGCGACACGGCGCCGTGTATCATCGCCAGTCCCAGCCCGGTGCCCTGACCCACGCCCTTGGTGGTGAAGAACGGTTCGAAGGCGTGTGTCCGCGTGGCCTCCGACATGCCCACGCCGGTATCGGACACCACCAGCAGGACGTACTCCCCCGGCTCCACCTTCGCATGGGTGCGGGAGTACGAGCCATCCAGCGTCAGGTTGCTGGTCTCGATCGCAAGGCGACCGCCGTCGGGCATCGCGTCGCGAGCATTCACCGCCAGGTTGAGCAAGATCTGCTCGGCCTGACCCGGGTCGAAGCGTACTGACCCGAGGTCTTCCGCCAGCAGCAGTTCGAGGCGGATGTCCTCGCCGAGCACGCGATGCAGCATGCCGTGCACCTGTCGCACCACCGCGTTCAGGTCCAGCGTGCGCGGTGCGATGATCTGCTTGCGCGAGAAGGCCAGCAACTGCCGGGTGAGATCTGCAGCAGAAGCGGCAGCACGGCCGATCTGCGCCAACTCGTCGTGCAGCAC
Organism: Gemmatimonadaceae bacterium; assembly: GCA_031369265.1. Lineage (GTDB taxonomy): Bacteria > Gemmatimonadota > Gemmatimonadetes > Gemmatimonadales > Gemmatimonadaceae > JACMLX01. The sequence goes on from JANMON010000140.1 coordinate 40,217, forward strand.
CGTGTCGCTGCCCAGGCGCTCGCGTACCAGGTCCAGGCTGCCCTGCATCACCGTCAGCAGGTTGTTGAAGTCGTGCGCGATGCCACCCGCCAACCGACCCACCGACTCCATCTTCTGCGCCTGCTGCAGTTCACCAGCGAGGCGGTTGGCGTCGGTGATGTCCAGGAATGAGCCCATCAGGTGCGTGATCTCGCCGCGAGCGTCGCGCACCAGGTTGGTGGCGGCCATCACGTCCAGCAGCGTACCGTCGCGACGCAGGCCGATGAACTCCCCCTGCCACGCCCCCGCGGTGAACAGCGCCTGCAGCGTGTCCGACAACGTCCCGGCGTCCGCGGTGACGAAGTCCGTGAGCACGCGGCCCAGCACTTCGTCGGCACTGTCGTAGCCGAACAGTCGGACGAACGCCGGATTCACGTACACCGGTCGTCCCTGCGGATCGCTGATGGCGATGGCGGTGATTGCCGCCTGGATCGCCTGATCGCGCAGGCGCAGGGCCTCTTCGGTACGACGTGCCTCGGTGATGTCGGCGAACGATGCCAGCATCCCCACCTGTTTCCCGCCGGCGTCGGTGAACGCGCTCGCATTCACCTGAAACAGCCGCACCGTGCCATCCACGCGCCGCGCCGGCATCTCGCCCGACCAGGCGCCCGTCGCCTTGAGCGTCGCAATCAGTTCGTTCGGTGCATCCACTTCGGCCCAGTACTGCGCGGCCATCGTGCCCAGCACCTGCGCCGGCTCGGTGTAACCCCAGAGGTCGAGCAGCGCCTTGTTGACGTAGGTGATCCGGCCGTCCAGATCCGCGATTGCCACGCCATTGAGCGACGACGCGATCGCCGCCTTCAGCCGCACCAGGTCTTCGGCAGCCTGCTTGCGCGCCGAAATGTCGGTGACGCTGCCACGCACCAGCGATCGTCCCTCGGCCGGCAGGCGCACCAGGCGCACCTCACAGGGGAATACGCGGCCGCTGGCATCACGGTGATCCCACTCGAACACCAACGCCTCGCCGGCCAGCGCGCGCTCCACCAGGGCGCGTGCGCCATCGGGGCTCATCATGCCGTCGGACTGCTGCGCCGGATGGATGTCGCGGATGCTGCGTTCCAGCAGTGCGTCACGTGAGTAGCCGAACAGGCGCTCGGCATTGGAGTTGGCGTCGATGATGCGGTCACGATCCACGTCGTAGACCACGATTGCTTCAGGCGCGTGCTCGATCTGCACGCGGAAGCGTTCCTCGCTTTCCTTCAACGCCTGCTGCTCGAGCGCCCGCTCGGTCACGTCGCTGATGTAGCCGTGCCAGAGCGTGCTGCCGTCAGCCAGCCGTTCCGGTCGCGCATCGGCGCGCAGCCATCGCAGGCCGCGGATAGGCAGGATCACCCGGTACTCACAGCGCCACGGCTGCAGCGTGTGCATCGAGTCTGCGATGCTCGCGCGCACCCGGTCGCGGTCGTCGGGGTGCAGCCGGGTCGCCGTGATCGACGCATCCTCGCGCAGCACCTCCGGCTCCAGCTCGTACAGGTCGCGCATTCCTTCGCTGGCCCACGGCACCGAGGGCGGCTTGCCGGGGGCGAGCAGGTACTGATAGATCGCGCCCGGGATCTGCCGGGTGAGGGGCCGCAGCAGCGCCGCCTGGTCCGGCGTGGGCATCACCGCCGCGGCAGCAGCGACCGTCGGCTCCGGCGATGGTGCGCCCGGCAAGTCGTTCGACGGATCATCCAATGGTCGAGAACGGTCCATGCCCTAAAAGTGTCCCGAACTTTCCGGAAACGCGACCGAGCCAGTCAATGCCGCGGCGCCGACCGAGCGAGATCAGGGCTTGGCGGTCGTCACCAGGATCGCACCGGCACCATGGTCCATGCCCCAGCGCGCCGAAGCTTGGATGGGGTCCATGAAGCGGATCGAGGCGATGTTGGCCGGCTGCATCAGGCGCAGTTCCTCCACACCGCCGTTCAGGCGCTGCATGTCGAGGTACACCTGCAGCACCTGCGACTTGGCGAAGCTGTCCGCCGAGCGTACGCGCAGCCAGTTGCCGCGCAGCGCCCGCACCACCTCGTACGCGTTGGTGAACTGCGTGGAGCGGATCTCGTCACGCGTCAGCAGCTGGCGATCGGTCCGCGCCGCGCGGGCACCCGGCGCCGAGCCGCGCAGGACGGTGTTGGTGACCGGGTCCACGCTGTCGGTCGGCGCCCGCTGTGCCGCTGGCGCGGTGGCGACGGTGGCAGTCACCGGTTGCGGCGCCGGCGCGGGGGGTGTCGAGGCACCGCCGGAAGCGCAGCCAGCGAGTACGAACAGCGCGGCGACGCCGGCACGGAGGTCCACACGGGAGGTGCTGGGCATGATTGGCTCGGAAGAGGCGTGGCGCTGCAGCCTGCGGCGCGATGCGCGTCCGACCAGCTGTTGCTCCTCCGTACACCACGTGCCGGGCAGGCGTTGGGTTTCCGGTAGCCGACCGCGGTCGGCGCGGCGACGCCGGGCTGGTGTCTGCGGCAGTCCGTCGGGCGGGCAGCGCATGGCCGCCGTACCGCGTACATCGTTGACGCCGCTGACCCTCCGCCCACCCGGCACCACCGGTCGGGCACCACGGCATTTTCTCCAGCCCACCGCTCCGCACATGACGCGCCTCCCCTCGCGATCTGCGGTCCCGCAGCTCGTCGTCGCCGCTCTCGGTGCCAGCCTGCTGGCGGCCCAGTCGCCCGCGCGCAGCAGCACCGCCGCCGCTGCCGTCCCCAGTCCGGCCGACCTGCTGAAGCGGGTGGCCTGGCGCTCGGTGGGACCAGCCAACAACGCCGGACGCATCTCGGTCGTGGTCGGCGTGCCCGGCGACCCGCTCACGTACTACGTGGCCGGTGCCAACGGCGCGATCATCAAGACCACCAACGGTGGCACCACGTTCAAGCCGATCTTCGACGACCAAAGTGCAGGGTCCATCGGCGCCATCGCCATCGCGCCCAGTGACCCGAACATCATCTACGTCGGCACCGGCGAGGGAAATCCGCGCAACAACGCGTCGGTCGGTGACGGCATGTACAAGTCGGTGGACGCCGGCGAGCACTGGACGAAGATCGGGCTCGAGAAGTCGGACAAGATCGCGCGACTGATCATCGACGCGCGCAATCCCGACATCGTCTAC
>JANMON010000152.1:0-22716 GCA_031369265.1 Gemmatimonadaceae bacterium
CCTGCGTGCTGGGGCGTGAGTGGGGCGCCAACGAGGATCGCGGCGTCTACCGCACCGCCGACGGTGGCACCACCTGGAAGAAGGTGCTCTACATCGACGCCCAGACCTCCTGCTCCGACATCTCGGCCGACGCCAACAACAGCAACATCATCTACGCCGGCATGTACACCTATCGCCGATGGGCGTGGCATCTCGAGTCGGGTGCCGGCAACACGTCGGTGTGGAAGTCCGTGAACGGCGGTGTCACGTGGGAGCGCCTCTCGGGCCCGAACCTGCTGCGCGGATTGCCGCGCAAGGCGATGGACCGCATCGGTGTCGCCGTGGCCCCCAGCGATCCCGACATCGTGTACGTGATCAGCGAGACGAAGGACGAGGGAGAACTCTGGCGCAGCGATGATGCCGGTAAGTCGTGGCGGACGGTCAATCGCGACCCGAACATCAACTTCCGCCCGTTCTACTACGCAGACATCCGTGTCGACCCGAAAAACCCGAACCGCGTCTTCTCGCTGGCCGGTGGGCTCTACTTCTCCGACGATGGGGGCCGCAACTTCACCACCATCGCGCGCGACGTGCATGGCGACCACCAGGCCATGTGGATCGACCCGATGGATCCGCGCTACATCCTCGAGGGCAGTGACGGCGGCTGGCAGGTGAGCCGCGACGGCGGCAAGAACTGGGACGTGGTCAACACCTTCGCATTCACGCAGTTCTACCACATCAATTACGACATGCAGGTGCCCTACCAGGTTTGCGGTGGCCTGCAGGACAACGGCAACTGGTGTGGTGCCAGCAACTCGCTCAGCGGGCAGGGCATCCGCCAGGCCGACTGGCGCAACATGTCCGGCGGCGACGGCTTCTTCACCGTGCCGGTGCTCGACAAGCCCTGGCTGGTCTACAGCAACTCGCAGGGCGGCATGCTGAACATCACCGACCAGCGCAGCGGCGTGCAGAAGACGATCTATCCCTACCCGAACCGTGTCGGCTCGGTGGGCGACGCGATGATCGGCCACAAGTACCGCTTCAACTGGAACGCCCCGATCGCGCTCTCGCCGCAGAACCCGGGCATCGTGTACTTCGGCGGCAACGTGTTGTTCAAGTCGAGGGACTACGGCCTGAGCTGGGAAGTCATCTCCCCCGACCTCACTACCAACGACCCCAGGAAGCAGCAGTCGTCCGGCGGCGAGATCGTGGTGGACAACACCGCCGCCGAGTTCCACTCCACGCTGCTCAGCGTCGCGCCGTCACCGCTGGACGAGAAGGTCATCTGGACCTCCTCCGACGACGGGTTGGTGCAGGTCACGCGCGACGGTGGCAAGACGTGGAGCAACGTCTTCACCAACATCGCCGGCCTGAAGCCGAATGCCTGGCTGGCCACCATCGAGGCATCGCACTTCGACGCCGGCACCGCCTACGTCACCGCCGATCATCACCAGGACGACGACTACGCGCCGTACGTCTACATGACCACCGACTACGGGCGGACGTGGAAGAGCATCCGCGGTGACCTGCCCGACAAGGCGTGGTGGACACACGTGATCCGCGAAGATCCGAAGAACCGCAACCTGCTCTACGTGGGCACCGAGGCCGGTGTCTGGGCGTCGTGGAATCGCGGCTCGACCTGGGTCTCGCTGCGCGGTGACCTGCCCGTCACGCCGGTGCGCGACATGCAGATCCATCCGCGCGACAACGACCTGCTGCTGGCCACGCATGGTCGCGGGCTCTACATCCTCGACGACCTCACGCCGCTGCAGCAGCTCGCCGCCGCGCAGCCCAACGACGCCGAGTTGTTCGACATCCGTCCGTCGATCCGCTGGAACGTCTGGAATCGTGATGGCAACCTGGGGCAGCGCACCTACGCGGGACAGAATCCGCCCAATGGCGCGATGATCTCGTACTACCTGAAGTCGCAGCCGGCGGGCGAAGTGAACATCGAGATCGCCACCGCATCGGGCACCGTGGTGCGCCGATTCCGCCGCGTGCCCGACGATGCCGGCGTGAATCGCATCACCTGGGACCTGCGCTACGAAGCACCGGCCGGCGGTGGGCTCGGTGGCCGCGGCAATCGTGGGGCGGCCGGTCCGGCCACGCCACCTGACACCTCGCTGGCCGGCCTGCGCGAGCGCCGTCGCGCCGCCGAGTCGGAGCGTGGTGGCGCGGGTGAGGAAGAGAACTTCTTCGGACCGTCGTCCGCCGGCGTGTTGCCGGGTACCTATCAGGTCACGCTGGTGGTGGGCGGCAAGCGATACACCAAGCCGGTCACGGTGCAGAACGATCCGCGCGTGGAGATGACGCCGGCGCAGGTCGCGCAGCAGCACGACGCGGCGAAGGCGATCGAGGCCACCCAGGCGCGCGTCACGCGCGTGGTGTCCGGTGTGGACGACCTGCTGCGCCAGCTCACCGGGGTGCAGACCACGCTCCGTTCCGCGCGTGCCGAGACGCTGGCACCGGCGCTTACCGAGATCGACGGCACCATCCGCGACCTGCGCCAGTTCCGCGACTCCGTGCTTGCCCGCCCGCTGGCGGGGCTGGGCTACCGCCAGTATCCGCGGTTGCGCGAGGAAGTACAGACCATCAGCGGCATGATCGCGCGCCCGCAGTGGCCGGTCACCGCCGGTGAGCAATTGCGGTCCGGTGAGCTGGTCGTCGAAACGGATGATGCCCAGCGTCGGCTGGAGACCATCGTCCGCGATCGCATCGGCAAGATCAACGACCTGCTCAAGGGCTCACAGCACGTCATCACGCCCAACACCCCGCGCGTGGTGCAGTGACCGACGCAGGTCGGATGTGGACGGCGTAATGATCACGATGACGGCAACGACACGCAGGCCCGAGTGTCGTTGCCGTTATTGTTGTCGGAGCCGATACGCCGGATGCTGGAATCCCCGACACACCACAGGCTCGTGACCAGACGTTCTCCCTTCGCCATCGCCTGCGCGCTCTCGCTGGTCACCGTATTTCCCATGCAGGCGCAGGCGCCGGTGGCGCGGCGCACCGTGCGCGCCGCGCGTGCGACGACCGCCATCCGGCTCGACGGTGCGCTCGACGACGCCGCCTGGACCGCCGCCGAGCCGACGTCGGATTTCGTGCAGGCCGAGCCGCTCAGCGGGCAGCCCGCCAGTCAGCGCACCGAGGTCCGCGTGCTGTTCGACGCGCAGTATCTCTACGTCGGCGCCCGGATGCACGACGCCGACCTGGCGCACGCGGTGGTGAACGACATCCGCAAGGACTTCATCGAGGAGGAGCAGGATGACTTCGAGGTTCTCCTCGACACCTTTGGCGACCGGCGCAACGGCTACGTCCTCTCCACCAACATCAAGGGCGCCCGCCACGACCGCCAGGTCGCGCTCGAGGGGCGTGAGCTGAACCGCAGCTGGGACGCGGTGTGGGACGTGCGCACGCAGCAGCAGGCCGACGGCTGGAGCGTCGAGATGCGCATTCCCTTCAAGGCCCTGCGCTTCGATCGCAGCAGCGACGCCACCTGGGGCATCAACTTCTCGCGCCGCCTGCGGCGCGTGAACGAGATCTCGTTCTGGGCGCCGGTGCCGCGCGCCTTCTCGCTCAACCGCGTCTCGCTGGCGGGTGACCTGGTGGGGCTGGAAACGGGCAGCGCCGGTCGCGACCTGCGCATCAAGCCGTACGTCTCCAACAATGCCGTCCGCGCCCTGGGCACCACTGCCGCACCGTCACCCACGATGCGCAACACCGTCAACGTCGGTGGCGACATCAAGGCCGCCATCACCAGCGGCCTGACGATGGATGTCACCGTCAACCCCGACTTCGGGCAGGTGGAGGCCGACGAGCAGCAGGTGAACCTGACGCAGTTCTCCCAGTTCTTCCCCGAGAAGCGCGACTTCTTCCTCGAGAACTCGGGCGTCTTCTACGTCGGTGATGCGGCGCGGCGCAGCGCGTCGAACATCCCGACGCCCGACGAGGACAACCTGCTCTTCTTCTCGCGACGCATCGGCCTCACCGCCGGCGGCACCCCGATCCCCATCCTCGGCGGCATCCGCGTCACCGGCAAGTTGAGCGAGCGCACACGCATCGGCGTCATGAGCGTACAGGATCGCGCCGAAGGCGGGGACCCGGCGTCCAATGCCAGCGTGATCCGCTTCCGGCAGAACCTCGGTCGCGTGGGCAACGACGTCGGCGTGTTCATGATGCAGAACGTGCACACCTCGGGTCCGGCGTACACCAACCGCGTCATCGGCGTGGACAAGAACTTCCGTCCCTTCGGCATCCTGGACTGGAACTCGTACGCCGCCACCACCAGTACCACCGGCAAGTCGGGCAACGCGTATGCCGTGCGCTCGACGGTGAACTGGGAAGGGGTGTTCTTCCACATCAAGACCGGTGCGATGGAGCTCGGCCCGGGCTTCCAGAACGATCTCGGGTTCTATCGGCGCGTGGGCGTGCGGAAGTACCTGATCGACACCGGCATCCGCCCACGGTCGGCGTGGCTGCGCGCGCACGGCATCCGCGAGCTGCACCCGCACATCGGCTGGAACTACCAGGAGAATCTCTCCGGCTTCCTGCTCGCCAAGACGCTGCATAGCGGCATGTCACTGTTCTTCAACAACGGGGCGGTGTTCGAGTACTCTGTGAACCCGACCGCCAACCGGCTCACCGCGCCCTTCCGGCCGAATGCCAGGATGGCCCAGCCGATCGCGGCGGGTCTCTACGACTGGACCGAGCAGTGGCTGCTGCTCACCACCGACCAGAGCCGGATGTTCGCCGCCGACACCAAGTACACCTACGGCGGGCTGTACGACGGTCGGCAGCAGACCGTCGGCGCCACGCTGCGGTACCGGCCCAGTTACCGCTTCCGCGCCAGCGTCGGGTTGCAGCGTACCGAGGCGGTGCTCAACACGCCGAACCTGCGGTTCGTGAACAGCCTCACCACGGTGAAGACCAGCTACTCCTTCACCACCAACATGTTCATCGATGCGCTGTCGCAGTACGACGCCGTCAGCAAGCAGTTCAACGCCAACATCCGCTTCAACCTGATCCACCATCCGCTCAGCGACCTGTTCATCGTCTACAACGACCAGCGGATCCTGACGCCCGACGCGCCGATCGGCGGCCGCGGCATCATCGTCAAGTTCACGCAGATGATGTCGTTCTAGGCAGGCGGCCGCGAACGGACGGCGCTAGCCCAACGCCGCCCGTTCGCGCGCATCCGCCACGCGGATGATCGTCGTCAGGTCCGCGCGCACGATGTCGGTGCGGCCGACACGGGCCACGCCATGCGTCCGGCAGACGCCGCGCTTGAACTGCCGCAGCTCGATCGACAGGTCCAGCACGTCACCTGGCGCGGCACGACCACGGAAGCGCACGTTGTTGATGCCAAGGAAGTAGCCGATCGCCCCGGCGCTGCCCTCCAGCAGCGTCACCAGCACCGCCGCGGACAACTGCGCCAGCGCCTCGACGATCAACAGGTGGGGCATCTCCATCGCGCCCGCATCACCGGTCGAGCCCACGCTGCACCATTCGTTGCCGGTGACCGTCTTCACCCCGGTCGCGCGCTTGCCTGGCTCCACACTGGTGATGCGATCCACCAGCAACAGCGGGAAGCGGTGCGGGAGCAGCGTCAGCGGCTCGAAATGCAGTGGAACGGCAGGCGACGGCATGCCGGCAATCTACCCGCGCCGGAAAAGAATCCCCGGCCCGCGGCCGATATTCACTCCGATGAGCACCGCGCGGAGCCTCCCGTCCACCACCTCGCCAGCCCGGCCCGAGCCGCAGACGCGGTTGGCCGCCGTCGTGGGTGACGACGTCTCTCCGGTGCGCGCACGCCTCGCCCGCATCCTCGCCGGCCGCGACTTCCCCGCCCTGTCGCAACAGATCGCCGACACCATCTCGGCCCTCGACGACAATGCCAGCTCCATGCAGCGGCTGGCCAACGTGGTACTCCGGGAATACAGCCTCACGCTGAGCGTGGTCCGCACCGCCAACAGTGCGCACTATCGCCGCGCCGACCGGCACATCCAGAGCGTCACCCGCGCCATGATGCTGCTCGGCGCCAGCACGGTCCGACAGCTGGCCAGCAGCCTCCTGCTCTTCGAGAACTACCGCAAGCACTCGGCGGGATTGAAGGAACTGATGTTGCTGTCGCTGCTGACCGCGAACCATGCGCGCGAAGTGGCCATCCGGCTCGGCGTCGGTGATCCCGAGGAGGCGCACCTCTGTGGCATGTGCCGTAACCTCGGCGAAGTGCTGGTCGCCTGCCACTTCCCGGTGGACTACGCACGCATCCATACCCTCGTGCGAGAGCAGAAGCAGCCGGAAGGCAGCGCCGTCACGGCGGTGCTCGGCTTCCGATACGAGGACCTCGGCGCCGAACTGTGTCGCTACTGGGGCATGCCGGACGAGGTGGTGCAGAGCATGCACGCCAGGTCCAGCCGAGCACCGGCGCTGGTGAGCGCGATCACGGCCTTCGCCCACGACCTGACCACCGTCATGTACCGCCGCGACGCCGACGCCGGTGATGCCCGCAAGGACCTCGACACGGTGGTGGCGCGCTACAGCACGCGATTCAAGCTCACCCGTGCCCAGGTGGGCGACGTAGTCGCACGAGCGCTGGACGAGACGCGTGAGCTGTTCGTGACCGCCAGCGTGCGAGTCGACGCGCTCCGCATGAAGCAGCTCTCGGTGGCCGCCTGCACCGCGCTCGGCGTGACCGCGCTGGGCAACGACGTCTGGGATGCCACGCAGGACAGCCAGAGCAGTGAAGCACTGGCGCCGCTGCGCGAACGCCTGCAGCAGGAACTCGAGAGCAAGATCGATCCCACCTCCGGCACGGATCTGGGACAGGTGCTGCTCCTGGCACTCGAAGGCACGCTGCGTGGCGCGCCATTTGATCGCGTCGTGGCCTGCGTGCTGAGCCCAGATCGCACGCGGCTTCGTGCGCGCTCAGGCCTCGGTCTGGGCACCGAGGCGCTGCTGGCCGAGTTCGACTTCCCGATGACGGCGCAGGGCGGTGCCATTCCTGCCGCACTCCTGCAGGCCAAGACGCTCTACGTCCCCGGCGACCGCGCCATGAACCCGCCGGAACAGCGCCTCGCCGCGAAACTCGGCATCGGACAGTTCGGCATCTTCCCGATCATCGTGGACGGTCAGATCGTCGGCTGCCTCTACGGCGACCGGTCAGTGCGCGAGCCCCTGCCGGATACCGAGGCGCTGACGCACGTGCAGACCCTCACCGCACTCGTGGTGCGGGCAATCGAGGCGCGACGCGCGCGCACCGCGGCCACGAACAGCACCGCGTTGCCCGTGCGCACCGCCGACTCGCCACCCCTCACCACCGAAGAGATGGCGGCCATCGCACCAGCTTCGAAGGCGGCACTGGTGCTGCGACTGCTGCAAGGCGAATCGCTTGCCGCGGTGTCGGCCGGTACCGGTGTGCCGGCGGTGACCCTCGAACTCTGGCGGACAGAGTTTCTGGCCGGTGCGGTGGCGCGGCTGGGTGGCGATGGGGCGACGTGAGCGTGTGGACCTACTTTCCGCCCAGCACTCCGCACGCGATCCGATCACCGCTGCTCCCCGACGGATCGGTGCGGTAGTCATCGGCTGTCGCATGCACCACGAACGATGCACCGTCGCCGTCCATCAACCCGTTCGTCGTACCCCGCAGCGTGCCACCGCGCGTCACCACCAGGACACTGGCGCTGCTGTCGGCGCCGACGGTGAGGTTGCTCATGTCACCGAGATGCGGCCCTCGTGCGTTCTCCGTCCCATGCTGTTTGCCGGTGGGATTCCAGTGATCACCGGCGCTGGTGAACGCCGGCGCATCACAGCGTCCTGCCATGTGGACGTGCACACCGTGTAGGCCTGGCGGCAGGCCACGCAGTGTGCCCGAGAACGACAGGGCCTGCGCGACCTCGGTGACCGTCAGTGTGCCGAGGTCGCGGCCGGTGGTCGAGCGAACCTGAATGCTGGTTGTGAGGTTGCCGGCGATCGAGTCGACCGTGGTGCGCGCCGCCGTGGCTGCGGTATCCACTGAGGTTCGCGCAGCGTTCAGGATCGAATCGCGAGTGCGACGCACGGCCGCTGCGGCCGAGTCGGTCCGATTCATCGCACCGGCCGAATCACGCGCGATGGAATCCGTGCGCGTGACGAGCGTCGAATCTCCGGGCGTGGGTGATTGTCCGGCGTTCGGGCCGGTCGTACTGCAAGCGACGAGCAGAGCGAGCGCGCTCGCGCCCGCCAGGAAATGATTGCGCATGTATGCTCCGGGCGGCTGCCGCCGGAACGCACCGCGTGCGCCACGCGACATCACGCCGATGGTTGTGGTATGGGCACTGTTATGTCGATGTGAGTGCGAGATCCGTACCACGCGCGCGCTGGCGGACTGGACGTGCACGTCAGTCGCGGCGGCGCTGCCTTACCGGAACACCTCATTCAGCGCGCAGCGGAACCCCGGCAGGACGTCACCGCCGCTCAGGTCACCATCGGTTGGCACGACGACTTCACTGCCGTCAGCGAAGTGGATCGTCGCCCGCCGCTGTTTCGGCTCGATGAACCACACGACGCGCACGCCGACGTCGAGCCAGTCGTGCACCTTGCGGACCACCGCTTTCCGCCGGTCGGACGGTGACATGATCTCGGCCACCAGATCCGGCGCGATGCGCCAGTAACCATCCTCGTCAGCGCTGGGGAGCCGTGCCGCGCGGATGAAGGCCAGGTCGGGGGCGAGCACCGTGTCCGGATCGCTGGCGATCTGGAAGCCTGTGTCTTGTGCGAAGACCGCGCCCAGCCGTGCCGGCCGCACGTAGCTGCTGACGAGATGACACAGGTTGGCGGCGTACATCCCGTGAAACGGCTTCGGGGGTTCCCGCACGATCATCCGCCCCCGCACCAGCTCCACATCCTTGTCCGGTGGCTGCTGCACCAGCAGCTCGTCAGCCGTCATCAGTCGCGTGACCGTCATGCTGAACACCCTCGACGAAAATGGCATCGTGCGAACCCTCCACACGATGCCACCATCACTTCGTCAATGCGTCACCAAATTCACGCATCGGCCGTCACATCACGTTGTCGCCCGCACCGGCGTCAGCCACCCGAACGTGTCCTCAGCGCGCCCATTCGCGATGTCGAGGAAGGCCTTCTGCAGCTGCTTCGTCACCGGTCCCACCTTACCCGCGCCCACCTTGATGCGATCCACGCTCCGCACCGGCGTCAGCTCCGCTGCGGTGCCGGTGAAGAACACCTCGTCGGCGGTGTACAGCATCTCGCGAGGAATCGTCTGCTCCCGCACCGTGAGCCCGTCGCGCTGCGCCAGCGCAATGATGCTCGCCCGCGTGATGCCGCCCAGCAGCGAACCATCCAGCGGCGTGGTGATCAGCGCACCGTCCATCACCAGGAACACGTTCTGCCCAGACCCCTCGCTCACGGTGCCACCCGGACTGAGCGCGATCGCCTCGGCGAAGCCATTCGCCAGTGCCTCCATCTTGATCAACTGCCCGCCCAGATAGTTGCCGGCGATCTTCGCCAGCGAGGGAATCGTGTTGGGCGCGAAGCGATGCCAGCTCGACACACAGGCGTCCACACCCGACTCCAGTGCGTCATCGCCCAGGTATGCACCCCACGGCCAGCAGGGCAGGTACACCTCGATCGGGCTCGCGAACGGCACCATGCCGGCGGCGCCGTAGCCACGCACCACCATTGGCCGGAGGTAGCAGGCATCCAGCTTGTTCTTGAGCACCAGCGCACAGCAGGCGGCGCTCAGCTCATCCACCGTGTACGCCAGTTCCATCCGGTAGATCTTCACCGAGTTCACCAGCCGCTGCAGGTGCTCGCGCAGCCGAAAGATCGCTGGCCCGGACGGTGTGTGATAGCACCGGATTCCTTCGAACGCCGATGACCCGAACTGCATCGAGTGGCTGAGCACGTGCACCTGCGCGTCGTTCCAGGGAATGAAGGAACCGTCGCGCCAGATCCACTCGGTGGCCGCAATCTGACTCATGTCGTTGTCTGGATGGTGATGATCGTGGTGGAACTGCGTTACAACAGGGAATTGACGGCACCGCCGTCCACCAGCAGTGCCTGGCCGGTGATGAATGCAGCCTGCTCCGACGCTAGGAAGGCGATCGTGGCCGCGCACTCCTCCGGCCTGCCGAGTCGCCCCGCAGGCGTCTGTGCGATCCACCCGGCAAACACGTCGTCGCGCGACACGCCACTGCGCGCCGAATTCGCCGCCGCCAGCGCATCCAGCCGCTCGGTGGCGGTGAACCCCGGCAGCACGCTGTTGACGGTCACGCCGTCCTTGGCGACCTCGTTCGACAACGTGCGTAGGTATCCCGTGACCGCCGCGCGGAGGCTGTTGCTCAGCACCAGCGACGGCACCGGCTCCTTCACCGCCTTCGACGTGATGCTGATCACGCGGCCCCACTTCCGCTCGCGCATGCCGGGCACGAAGGCGCGCGTCAGTTCCACCGCACTGCGCAGCAGCAACTCGCTGGCCGACGTCCACGCCGCCCAATCATGCTCCATCGCCGGCCCCGTGGCCGGGCCACCGGTGTTGGCGATCAGGATGTCCACGTGCCCGTAGCGCGAATGCGTCTCGCGCACCACCGTCTCGATGCCCTCGGCGGTCGAGAGGTCGGCCACCATCGCCAGCACCGGCACGCCCAGCGGTTCGAGCCGAGTGGCAGCCGCGGCGATCGACTCCGCATCACGAGAACAGATCGCCAGCAAACATCCCTCGCGCGCCAGCGCCTCGGCAGTCGCGAAGGCGATCCCCTTGCTCGCGCCGCAGACCAGCGCGACCCTGCCGCGGATGCCGAAATCCATCGTCAGCGCGCCCCGCTGCGGAGGTAGGCGTCGGTGCCGTCCAGCCAGTCCTGGCGCGGTGGATTGAAGATGTCCACGTCCAAAGTGTCCTCCAGCGCCTCGGCGCGGTGCCGCACCATGCTCGGGATCACCAGCACCTCACCCGCCTTCACGTCCACGAACGTGGCGCCCGGCGCATCGGCATGTTCGCCGATCCAGAAACGCAACGCACCGGAGAGGATGTAGGTGAACTGCTCGTTGATGTGGTCGTGCGCCGGCACGATGGCACCCTGCTTCAGGAACACCTGGGCCAGCATCATCTTCTCGGACGTGATCAGCCGTCGGCTGATCAGCGGCGTCAGTTCCTCGAGGCGGACATCGTCCCAGGACTGGTGGCGAACGTCGGGCATGGATGGCGGAGTTGGAGGTCCGATGGTGTGAGACCGCGGAATCTACCGCCGACCGGTGCCAGCAGCGTGGTGCCGCCCGCACGTATGATGTGCCGCAGCGGGCAGGTCTCTCGTCCCTGTCACGCGGCCGCACCCCGCACCCGTCTCGGCACCCGCACAGCCCACTACATTCGCCCCCGTGCCATCTGCCGCCCTCCATCGCTTCCAGGTCCGCTGCGACACCGGTCTGCATCGTGTCGTGCTTGATCCTGAGAAGTACTGGCACAAGGTGAAATGCCCGGGCTGTCGCGCTCGCATGGACCGCTATCGCTTCAGGCGCACGCGGCAGTGGCTCCTCGGCAGGGCCCCTCGCTCCATTCTCCACGTCGGCACGCGATTGCGATTCGTGCCACTGGAGTCGTTGGCGCTCGGTTTCGTGGCGCTGATGGTGCTCGGCACACTCCTGCTCAACGTCCTCGGCGACGCGTGGTGGCCCGCCACCGTCCTGATGTTCCTCGGCCGCTGGCCCTGGCTGCTCCCCGGCCTGCCGATCCTGCTGATGGCGCTCTTCCTCGAGCATCGACGGGCGGTGGTGATGACGCTCGCTGGCGGCATCGTTGGACTCTTCGGCATCCTCGAGTTCTCGGCCGGTGCCGGACGCCTCGTCGCCAGTGCTGCCGGTGAGAATCAGATCCGGGTCATCACCTACAACATCGGTGGCGATGCGGTGGCGCCGGAAAATCTCGCGGCGCTGATGATCGACTGGGCACCGAACATTCTCGCGGTGCAGGAATGCGGAGAGAATTCGGTGCGCATGCTGCGCAACATGCCGGGATACTACAATGACATCGGCGTCACCTGCCTCTTCACGCGCTATCCCATCGTGCGCATCGATTCGTTGCGCCGTGACGCGTTCGCGAACGCAAGCGGCGCGGCGTGGGTGAAGCGCTATCGCCTCAGGGGCCCCGACGGTGAGTTCGACTTCACCAACCTGCACCTCGACACACCACGCAAGGCGTTCGAGGCGTTGATCGATGGCGACGAGGATGCCAGCGGCACGATCGCGCAGAAGACCGCCGTCCGTGACCTCGAGTCACGACTGGCGCGCCGCTGGGTGGACCTCGGCCCCGGACCGCGCCTGGTTGCCGGTGACTTCAACATGCCCAGCGAAAGCGCGATCTACCGCCGGCACTGGGGCGCCATGAGCAACGGCTTCTCGCGGGCGGGCCGCGGGTTCGGGTATTCGCGGCGCGCCGGCTGGATTCAGCTGCGCATCGACCACGTGCTGGCCGACGACGCGTGGGTGGTGCAATCGGCGCGGCTGTTGGCCGACTACGGCTCGGATCACCGCCCGGTGCTGGTGGACGTCGCACGCCGGACCAGGTAGCCACCCCGCTCCGCACCACGCCGTCGTTCAGCGCAATCGCGGCCGTCCGTTCGGATCCAGTCGCCACCGCCGACCCTCGATCACCATCAGCTCCGGCAGCAGCACGTCTCGCTCCAGCTGCATGCCGGTCATGATCGTCCGCGGCGACACCACGCGCGCGCTCACCACGGCGGCCGACAGCACCGTCTCGGGCAGCGTGAACTCCTCGTACGCCTCCGACTCCACCACCCAACCCAGGTCGCGCAGCGCGGCCACCGTGACTGACGAAGTCGGCTGCGCCGCCGCGATAAGCGTCGGCGCCATCAGCTCGCCCAGGAACACGTCGCCACGCCAGTGTCCGCGCACGTTCAGCTGCAGCGGAACGGTACGCCCGGTGAAGCGGCGACTCTGGCCCAGCTTCGGGAACGCGCCCAGCGCGTTCGTCCCCACGAAGATCGGGTCGGCTGCGGCCGTGTCTCCATTCACCAGCGGCGCGAAGATGCCGCGCTGCCAGATCGTGCCCAGCCCCAGCACATGTCCCACCTCGTGCTGGATCAGGTCGTCCAGCTTGCGATCACTCAGCGAGGCCCAGTTCAGGATGTTGAGCGACACGGTACCCAGCAGCGGCAATCCATTGCCACGGATCACACAGGGCCCGCCCTGACCCGCGATGCGCGACGGCAGCGTGTCGAGCTTGATCAACACCCGTACGCCGGTGATGAACTGACCCACCGGCACCGCATTCCGGCACTCGCCGACATCCAGGCGCACGAACTCGCCCGCCGGCGCAGCGCGGATCACCTGCCGCCACTTCGCTGCCACCCGCGCCATGCTCAACATCACACGCTGTGGCAGCGGGTTCTGGCCGTCACCGTCCACGATGTCGAGCGGGAACTCCGACGGCGTCTGCACCGTCAGCGTGTCGCGTGCGATGATGGTGCCGTTGGTGACGCTGACGATCACGCGGCCCACGCCGAGCCCGATCAGGTGGCCGTTCCGCACCCGCAGGATCCCCGCCGGTTCGATGCCGAGCACCGTGCCACCCGGCGGCAGTTCGCGGCCGAGGGTGTCGATGGGAACCACCGAGAACGGCACGCTGTCGCCCAGTCCCACCACCCGCGACGTGATCGCAACGGTCAGCGACCGCAGCGGTGTCACACGCACCACCATCCGCCGCCGGGTCGTGTCACGGCCGATCACGGCCAGCAGGTCGGTCGCCCCCGGAGCCAGGGCCCGCACCGTGGCGGTACCGACGCCGGTCTGCTGCACGCGCGCAATCGTCGTGTCGGCGGACGAGAAGCGCGGGGCGACCTCGCCCAGCCGCACGCCGGTCGCAGTCTCGACCTGGCTCGCCATCTGGATCGCATCGATCAGCTCGACGGTGTCCGGGGCCACCAGCGTCACGCGGTACGGCCGCGACACCACCCGCACGTTCCGCGACCCCACCACCCCGTCCGCCATCGCCGCCAGCGTGATCGTGCCGACGTTTCGCGCCCGCACCATCCCGCCCGAACCCACCGCCAGCACACTGCTGTCGGTGCTGGACCAGACGGTGCCGGCCAGCACGATCACGTCGCCGACCCGGTTCACACCGGTCGCGACCGCCTGCACCGTGTCGCCCAGCAGGAGCGAATCGCCGGTCAGCTGCACGTCGATTCGCGAGACGGCCGTGAGCGGCAGCGGAGGCGTGGAATCGGTCGCCCCTTTTCCGCACCCCGCTAGGAACGCCGCGCAGGCAGCCGGCAGCAGGGCATTTCGGAGGGCGCGACTCACGCTTTCAGAGGGAGACGGCACGCGGGTAAGTTAGAGAGAGACGCACACTTGCGATCAACCGAACTGAACCGACAGATGCCTTCCGGCATCCCGCCCCTGCCGATGTCCGAGACACCCGTCCTGCCCGAGACCCCCGCCTACGACCCCGCTGCCGTCGAAGCCACCTGGCAGCAGCGCTGGGCCGACCAGGGCACCAACTCTCCCGCACTCAGCGACGGCCGCGATCCGTATTACCAGCTGATGATGTTTCCCTACCCGTCGGGCGAGGGACTGCACATCGGCAACCTGTTCGCCTTCACCGGCGCCGACATCCACGGCCGGTTCCAGCGGATGCAGGGTCGCACCGTCTTCGAACCAATCGGTTTCGACAGCTTTGGGATCCAGACCGAGAACTACGCCATCAAGCGTGGGGTCCACCCAGCTGAGCTGACGCCGCGAAACGTGGATCGATTCCGGTCGCAGCTCACCCGTGCCGGCCTCATGCTGGACTGGCAGAAGGAGGTCATCACCAGCGACCCCTCCTATTACCGGTGGACGCAGTGGCTCTTCCTGCAGCTCTACAAGCAGGGTATGGCCTACAAGAAGGCTGCCGCGGTCAACTGGTGCCCGAACGACAAGACGGTCCTCGCCAACGAACAGGTCATCGACGGGCACTGCGAGCGCTGCGACGCGCTGGTGGAGCAGCGGCTGCTGGAGCAGTGGTTCTTCCGCACCTCGCAGTATTCCGAGCGGCTGCTGAACAACATCGCCGCGCTCGACTGGAGCGAGGTCACGCGGCAGGCTCAGCGCAACTGGATCGGCCGCAGCGAAGGCGCACACGTCACCTTCCGCGTCGCCAATGCCCACGACGTGGCGGTCTTCACCACCCGCCCGGACACCATCTTCGGCGCCACCTGGCTGGTGCTGGCCCCAGAACACCCGCTGGTCGCCGAGCTCGTCACTCCGGGCCAGCGCTCGGCGGTTGACGCCTACCTGGAACGCACCAAGACGCAGGACGTGGTGTCGCGGAAGGTGAACAAGGAGAAGACGGGCGTCTTCACCGGCGCCGAGGCCATCAATCCGGCCACCGGACAGCCGATCCCGGTCTGGATCACCGACTACGTGTTGATGGAATACGGCACCGGCGCCGTGATGGGCGTGCCGGGCCACGACGAACGCGACTTCGAGTTCGCGCAGAAGTTCGCCCTCCCCGTGATCCGCGTCGTCGCGGGCGCCGACGACGATCCGGCCACGCCGCTTACCGAGGCCTACGTGGCCAAGAGCGACGCCGACCTGCTGGTGAATTCCGCCCAGTTCTCGGGGCTCACCGTGCCGCAGGCGAAGAAGGCGGTGGTGGCCTGGCTCGAGGGGCGCGGCAGTGCGCAGCCGGTGGTGAACTATCGCCTCAACGACTGGTGCATCTCGCGGCAGCGGTACTGGGGTCCGCCGATCCCGATCATCTATTGCGACAGCTGCGGCCCGGTGCCGGTGCCCGAGGACCAGCTGCCGGTGGTGCTGCCGCACATCGAGGATTTCCGTCCCGATGACAGCGGCATCTCACCACTCGCGCGTCACGACGAGTGGTATCGCGTGGCCTGCCCGCAGTGCGGCCAGATGGGCCGGCGCGAGACCGACGTCAGCGACAACTTCCTCGACAGCGCCTGGTACTTCCTGCGCTACCCCAGCGCCGACCGCGACGACGTGGCCTTCGACGCGGCGCTGACACGCAAGTGGCTGCCCGTCACCACCTACATCGGTGGCAACGAGCATGCGGTGCTCCACCTGCTCTATTCGCGGTTCATCACGATGGTCCTGCACGACGGCGGCTTCCTCGATTTCGAGGAACCGTTCACGCGTTTCCGCGCGCATGGCATGATCATCCGCGAAGGCGCCAAGATGTCGAAGTCGAAGGGCAACGTCGTCAACCCCGATGAGCTGATCGACCGCTGGGGCGCCGATTCGCTGCGCACTTACCTGATGTTCCTCGGCAAGTACGAGGAGGGTGGTGACTACCGCGACAGCGGCATCACCGGCGTGCGCCGCTTCCTGGACCGCGTCTGGAGTTCGGTGCATGAGTCGGTCACCGACGGCGCCGTGGACCCGACGGTGCGGCGCAAGCTGCACGCGACCATCAAGAAGGTCACCGAGGACATCCCCGCGCTTGGCTACAACACGGCTATCGCCGCGATGATGGAATACGTGAACGTGCTGCGCGCCAGCGAGCGTACCGTGCAGCACGACGAAGTGGCGCCCCTGGTGCAGCTGGTCGCGCCGTTCGCACCGCACCTCGCGGAACAGTGCTGGGAAGTGCTCGGCCACACCCGCTCTGTCTTCGACGCCGGCTGGCCGGCGTTCGATCCGACCCTGTTGATCACCGACACCATCACCATCGCCGTGCAGGTCAATGGCAAGACCCGCGGCACCGTGGTCGTCGCGCGTGATGCCGCACAGTCCGACGTCTACGCTGCGGCCCTGCTGGACGCCAACATCGCCAAGTTCGTGACGGTCGAGCCGAAGAAGATCATCTTCGTTGCCGGGCGCCTGCTGAACATCGTCGTCTGAGCTCTTCTCTGCGCCGGCGCGACGACTTCAATTGCCATATCGCAGAACGGCAACAGCCGCGGAAGTGAACGGCCGCAGAACAGCGCCTGCTTCGTCTCGCGCTGCGGCGGTCCCGTTCTGCGATCTGCTGTTGCCGTACTGCAAGCGACTGTAGCCGTTCCGCGATCCGCTGGTGCAGCCCGAACGGCGTAGCCGATTGCACCGCCGGCGTGACCACGAAGGCAACCTTCCGGCGACGGCCCGGTGTCACACGGTCGATTCGCTGACCGGCGCATGACGCGACGGCAGTTTGACCGCCGGAGACCACGATGAAGACGCTTTCGTTCGCCCGTTCCGTTTACCTGATCGGCCTCTGCCTGCCCGTCGGCGCCCTGCCGATCGCAGCCCAGCGCACGCCCCGAGTCCCTGAGCCCGCACGCCCGGCGCCGACGCCTGCGCCAGCGCCGCGTGTCTACATCGATGGCATGACCTTCAGCTCCGGTGGACGGCTCGGCGTCACGCTCCGGACTTCGTCCGGGCCCTCCGATACGCTCGGCGTGTTGATCGAGTCGGTGGAGGACGACACGCCTGCCGCCAAGGCCGGCGTCCGCGACGGGGCACGGATCGTGTCGATCGACGGTATCGACCTCCGCCTCGATCCCCGCGACATCGGCGACTCGGCCGCCGAACGACTGCCCGAGAGCCGCCTGCGCCGCGCGATCGGCGCCAAGGCGCCGGGGGAAAGCGTCACCCTCGAGCTGCGCATGGACGGACGCACCGAGACGCGGCGGATCACGCTCGACGAAGCGCCGGGCATGCGCCGGCTGGCCACCACCATGTCCGTGTCGCCGCGCCGGATGCTCGGCGTCAGCTTCGCGCAGCGGGGCACCCTGCGTGACACGGCCGGCCTGCTGATCACCAGCCTGACCGAGGGAGGCGCCGCCGAGAAGGCCGGCCTGATGGAAGGGGATCGGGTCGTCAGCGTGGATGGCATCGACCTGCGTGTCCCCGCCGCCGATGCGGGCAGCCCCGAGGGGGTCGAGGCGCGGATCTCGCGCCTCCGCCGTGCACTCGATGCGGCGCGGGACTCGCAGCCGGTCCGGCTCGAAGTGCTGTCGGAAGGCCGCCGCCGCACGGTGTCGGTGGTGCCGTCACGCCAGATGGGCTGGAGCATCACGCCAGGAGCGTTTCAGGGCATGGCGGACGACATCCGTGCCAGCGTCGGGCGCAACTTCGCCTTGAGCGACGCCGATCGACGGGAGATCGAGCGCGCACGCAGCGAAGCCGTGCAGGAAGGGCAGCGGGCGCGTGAGGAAGCGATGCGCGAGCGACAGGAAGCCTTGCGCGAGGGACAGCGCGCCCGTGTCGAGGCACAGCGCGAGATGCAGCGCGGCCAGCAGGAAATGGCGCGCGCCCGCATCGAGATCGAACGCGCCGAACGTGACCGCATGCGCTCGCGCGATGACGACGACGAGTCCGACGATGAGGCGCCCGCCGCCCGACGCAGCATTGACCGCACCGGTCGCGGCACCGTCCGAGGCCGCACCGATGGCGCAACGCTGGTGCTGGATGGGTTGTCGCTGGCCAGCGTGGATCGGGACTTCGCGCAGCAGTTCGGACGTGGCAGTGAACGCGGTGCGCTGGTGGTCCGCACCCGCGACAGCTGGGAGCCGCTCCGTGCCGGCGACGTGATCCTCAGCATAGACGGCCGCTCGGTGCGCGACGGCAACAGCCTCGATGTCACCTTCGACCGCGCACGCGACCAGCGCATCGAGATCCTGCGCAACGGTCGTCAGGAGACGATCACGCTGCGCGCCGCACGCTGATTCCGCGACCGTTCCGCGGCGCAACGACGAAGGGGTGGCTCGCCATGAGTCACCCCTTCGTCGCGTCCGTCCCGCAGCACCGATTCCGCGTCAGGACCGCACGCAATTCCGCCCGTCCGCCTTGGCGCGATAGAGCGCAGTGTCGGCCGCCGAGAGCAGGTCGTCCACGGAGGTGATCCGCGGCGCCGGAAACAGCGACACACCGATCGAGACCGACAGCGTCAGCGTCCCGCCCGGCCCCCCGGCGAACAACGTGCTGGCGATGCGCTCGCGCAAGCGCTCGGCGAACGTGGTCGCACCCTCCAGCGACGTTTCCGGCAGGACGATCACGAATTCCTCACCGCCGTAGCGCGCCACGAAGTCCGCGCTGCGCACCGCGCTGCGCAGGATCTCCGCCGTGTCCTTCAGCACCCCGTCACCCACCAGGTGACCGCGGCTGTCGTTGACCGCCTTGAAGTGATCCAGGTCGAGCATCAGCACCGCCACCGAATGGCCGTAGCGCCGCGCGCGGTCCAGCTCCGACACCAGTCGATCGGTCAGCGCCCGGCGATTCAGCACCTGCGTCAGCGGATCGGTCTGCGCCAGCGCCGCCAGTCGCACGTTGTCGGCCCGCGCCGACTCCAGCAGGTGCGCACGCTGGATCGATGCCACTGCGGCCTTCACCACCGCGTCGGCGAACGCCACGTCCTCATCGTCCAGCGGCGCTTCGCCTTCGCCGCGGCGCAGCAGGAACACGCCCGCCTGCTGACGGTCCACGAAGAACGGCAGCGCGATCACGCTGCGCGTCGGCACGATGGTCCCTTCGCGGGCCCACCGCTGCCGCAGTTCCGCGAACAGCGGATGCACCGTCACATCGGGGATCAGCACCGGGCGGCCTGCCTCGAGCGCCACCCGCACCTCGGGATACTTCTCGAGATCCATCGGCAGGTTGCGCAGCGTCGGATCGTCGTAGGCGGCCGGGATCACGGCCGTCATCTCCCCAGGTCGCGCCAGCACCACCGAGCAGCGGAACAGCCCGATCGCGCGCGCCACCCGACGCACCAGGACGTGGTAGATCTCTTCGCTGCTCAGGTCCGCGCTGACTTCGCGCATGATGGCCATCAGCGTCCGGCCGGTCTGCGCTTCCTCGCGCGCCTGCGCCAGCGCCTCCTGCGTCGTCTGCAGCTGTTGGCGCGTCATGTCCAGCATCGACCGGGTGCGCAGGTTGGCACCGATGCGCGCCAGCAGTTCGCCGGACCGCAGCGGCTTGCGCACCACGTCCGTCGCACCGCTGGCCAGAACCCGCTCCACGATCTCTTCCGGCGCGCGGGTGGAGGTCACCAGCACCGGCAGGTCGGTCCACGGCGGCTCACCCTTGAGGGTGGTCAGCGCGTCGGCACCGCCCTCCTCCAGCAGCTGCGCATCGATCAGCAGCAGGTCGGGCACGAAGTCGCGCGCGGCTTCCACGGCCGCCACGCACGAGATCACCCCGCGCACGTCGTACCCGTGCTCGCGCAGGACCCACGAGATGGTCTGCTGCACCGCCGGATCGCTGTCGGCGACGATGATTCGTGGCGCAGTCATCGCCGTTCGTGCCTCGTCGGGCGGGAAGAAGTGGACATCGGAGAGCACGGGAATGACGGGCGGCAACCTCCCTTGGTCACGCTGCTGCCGCCGTCATCCCCGTCGCGCGCCCCCTCAGGCGCCTGGTGCCGCGCCGTCACCTGCGTCGGCGTCGCCACCCGTCTCGGCGATTTCGTCGCCGGCCGCACCGTCCTCCGCATCCTTGTCCTCCGGCACCACACGCGCCACCGAGATCACCGAGTCGCCACCGTCCAGCGCCACCAGCTTCACCCCCTGCGCGTTGCGGCCCGTCTTGCGGACCTCGGCGGCCGACGAGCGGATCAGGATCCCCTGCTTGGTGATCAGGATCATCTCGTCTTCCGGCAACACTTCCATCAACGCCACCACGTTCCCGGTCCTCTCGGTGCGGTTCAGCGTCAGGATGCCCTTGCCACCGCGCTTCTGCACCCGGTACTCCGCCTCGTCGCTGACCTTGCCGAGGCCCTTCTCCGTCACCACCAGCAGCGTCGCGTCGCGCTTGATCACCACCATGCCCACCACGATGTCTTCCGGGCGCAGCTCGATGCCCTTCACCCCCGTCGTGTCGCGGCCCATCTCGCGCACGTCGCTCTCGTGGAACCGGCAGCTGAGGCCGAAGCGCGTCGCCAGCACGATGTCGTTGGTGCCCGACGTCTCCTGCACGTCGATCAACTCGTCGCCGGCCTCGATCTTGATCGCCTTGATGCCGTTGTTGCGCACGTTGGTGTAGTCCGACATGCGCGACTTCTTCACCGTGCCGCCACGCGTGCTGAAGAACAGGAAGCGTTCATCGGCCTCGGTGATCTTCTCCAGGTCGCGCACCGGCACCACCGCGCGCACCCGCGTTTCCGGCGAGACGTTGATCAGGTTCACCATCGGCTTGCCGCGCGCCCCCGCACTGCTCTGCGGGATCTCGTACACCTTGAGCCAGTACATGCGCCCGTCGTCGGTGAAGATCAGCAGGTAGTCGTGCGTGCTGCCGATGTAGAGGCGACTGACGAAATCCTCGTCCTTCAACCCGGTGCCGGTCTTGCCGCGACCCCCGCGACGCTGGCGGCGGTACAGCGACACCGACGTCCGCTTCACGTAGCCGGTGTGCGAGATCGTCACCACCACGTCTTCCTCGGCGATCAGGTCCTCGACGCTGAACTCGCCCTCGTCGCTGACGATCTCCGTGCGGCGCGCGTCGCCGAACGTCTCGGCCACGTCCATCAACTCCGCCTTCAGGATCGTCATGCGCCGCTCGCGGCTGCCGAGGATGTCACGCAGCTCGGCGCACAGCGCCCGCACCTCGGCCAGCTCCGCCTCCAGCTTGTCGATCTCGAGGCCGGTGAGCTTGGCGAGGCGCATGTTCAGGATCGCCTCGGCCTGCCGCTCGGAGAGCCCGAAGCGCGTCTGCAGGCTCAGGCTCGCCGTCGGCGTGTCGTCGGCGGCGCGGATGATCTTGATCACCTCGTCGATGTTGTCGACGGCGATCTTCAACCCTTCCAGGATGTGCTCGCGCTCGAGCGCCTTGTCGAGGTCGAACTGGGTCCGGCGAGTGATGACTTCGTGGCGGTGATCGATGTAGTGGCGCAGCACCTCGCGCACCGGCATCACCTTCGGCACCAGCTGGCGCGTCTTGATGTCGGGCACCAGCGCCAGCATGATCACGCCGAACGTCGTCTGCAGCTGCGAGTGCTTGTAGAGCTGGTTCAGCACCACGCGCGGGATCGCATCGCGCTTCAGCTCCATCACCAGGCGGATGCCTTCCTTGTTCGACTCGTCGCGCAGCGCACTGATGCCGGCCACCTTGCCCTCACGCACCAGGTCCACGATCTGCTGGCGCAGCCGTTCCTTGTTCACCTGGTACGGAATCTCGGTGACCACGATCTGGCTCTTGGTGCCGCGTTCGTTCTCCTCGATCACGCAGCGGGCGCGCACCTGCAGGCGCCCGCGGCCGGTCTCGATGTAGTCCTTGATGCCGGCGCGGCCGTAGATGAAGCCGGCGGTCGGGAAATCGGGGCCGGTGATCAGCTTCCGGATCTCGTCGGTCTCGATTTCGGGATTGTCCACCATCGCCACGATCGCGGCCGACACCTCGCGCAGGTTGTGCGGCGGGATGTTGGTGGCCATGCCGACGGCGATGCCGGTGCTGCCGTTGACCAGCAGGTTCGGCAGCCGTGACGGCAGCACCTTCGGCTCTTCGCGCGTGTCATCGAAGTTGGCGCCGAAATCCACTGTGCCGCGGTCGATGTCGGCGAGCATCTCCATCGCGATCCGCGTCAGCCGGACTTCGGTGTAGCGATAGGCGGCCGCGTTGTCGCCGTCGATGCTGCCGAAGTTGCCCTGGCCGTCCACCAGCGGATACCGAAGCGAGAACTCCTGGACCATTCGCACCACGGCGTCGTACACGCTGCTGTCACCGTGCGGGTGATAGCGGCCAAGCACATCGCCAACGACCGTCGCAGACTTGCGATACGGTCGTCCGGCCGTGAGCCCGGCTTCGTTCATC
>JANMON010000201.1:0-2267 GCA_031369265.1 Gemmatimonadaceae bacterium
GTGCGTGCCGGTCGCTTCCGCACCCGCGCCGAGGCGGAAGCGTCGGCGGCGTTGTGGCGTCGTCCGGGGCAGGCGGCGATCGTGGTCGCCTACCCGTGATCACCAGATAAATGGCGGCCGCCAGTACGCCGCTGATGCAACAGTACCGGGACGTGAAGGCGCGCCATCAGGACGCGATCCTGCTGTTCCGCATGGGCGACTTCTACGAGATGTTCTACGAGGATGCGCAGGTCGGTGCGCGCGCACTCGGCCTGACGCTCACGTCGCGCAACAACGGCGGTGCGAACGAAGTGCCGCTGGCCGGTGTGCCGGTGCGCGCGGCCGCGGAATACGTGCGCCGGCTGGTGAGCCAGGGCTTCCGCGTCGCGATCTGCGAGCAGGTGGAAGATCCGAAGCTGGCCAAGGGCATCGTGAAGCGTGAAGTGGTGGAGACCATCACGCCCGGCGCGGTGTTCGCGGACGACCTGCTGGACGGCGCGCGAAACAATTTCCTCTGCGCCGTGGTGCACCTCGGTGCCGATCATGGCGTGGCGGCGATCGATCTCAGCACCGGCGAGTTCCGCCTCGCGGTGCGATCGGCCAGTGAGCTGCCGGCGTTGCTGGGCCGGTTGTCGCCGAAGGAACTGCTGATCGTGGACTCTGACCCCATGATCGCCGATCCGGACGTGATGCTGACGCGTCGCGAGGCGTGGACCTTCGATGCGGCGTGGGCGGTGGACGATCTCACCCGGCGCTTCGGCGTGCACTCGCTGGAAGGGTTCGCGCTCGGTCCGACGTCCACGCCAGCACTGGCCGCCGCGGGCGCACTGCTGCGCTACCTGCGCGAGCTGCAGCCGGCGGGACTGCCGCACCTGATGCGACCGGTGATGGATGCGGCGGACGGCGTGATGCCGCTCGACGAGATGACGCGGCGCAACCTGGAGCTGGTGGAGAGTCTCCGTGGCGGCGGCACCGATGGCACGGTGCTGGAAGTGCTGGATGCGACGCAGACACCGATGGGGGCACGCCTGCTGCGTCAGTGGCTGCTGGCGCCGCTCACGTCGCGCGCGCTGATCGAGGCCCGGCACGATGCGGTGGGCCTGTTCGTGGGTGACGGCGTGGGACGCGCGGCGCTACGCGACGCGCTGGACGGAGTGCGCGACGTGGAACGCCTGGCGGGCAAAGTCGCCGCGTCACGGGCCACACCGCGTGAGGTGCGGGCACTGGGCGACTCGCTCTGGCGGTTGCCGTCGGTGCGTGGGGCGCTGGAAGCGTTGCTACGCGATGGTGTGCTGCCGGGTGCCGACGCGGGCCGGGTGACGGCCGTCCTCGATGGCTGGGACGATGCAGCCGACATCGCCGCACGAGTGCGCGCCGAGCTGGTGGAACGCCCGCCACTGCAGATCGGGGACGAACCGACCATCGCCACCGGCGTGGACTCGGATCTCGACAGCCTGCGCGAGCTGCGCGACGGTGGTCGCGATGCGATCGCGTCGCTGCAGGCCGACGAACGCGCGCGCACCGGCATCACGTCGCTCAAGGTCGGCTACAACTGCGTCTTCGGGTATTACATCGAGATCAGCAACGCGAACCGCCAGGCGGTGCCGGCCGATTACCAACGCCGCCAGACGCTGACGGGTGGTGAGCGCTACATCACGCCGGCGCTGAATGAGTTCGAGGAGCGCGTGCTGACGGCCGCCGACCGGATCGACACCCGCGAGCGCGAACGGTTCGAGGCGCTGCGGAGCGCGGTGGCAGTGGACACGGCGCGGCTGCAGCAGATCGCGCGTCGCATCGCGGAGCTGGACGTGCTGGCGGCCTTCGCCGACGTGGCGGCGCGCGAGGGCTACGTGCGGCCGCAGATGACCGATGGCTTCGAGCTGGTCGTGGATGGCGGACGGCATCCGGTGGTGGAGCGGATGATGCCGCGCGACCAGTTCATCCCCAACGACGTCACGCTCACCGACGACGCGCGACTGATAGTGCTCACTGGTCCCAACATGGCCGGCAAGAGCACCACGCTGCGACAGATCGGGCTGATCGCGCTGCTGGCGCAGGTGGGCTGCTACGTGCCGGCGCGCCGAGTGACGCAGGGCATCGTGGATCGCATCTTCACCCGCGTTGGCGCCAGCGACAACCTGGCCCGTGGGCAGTCCACCTTCATGGTGGAGATGAGCGAGACGAGTGCCATCCTGCACACCGCCACCGCGCGCAGCCTGGTGCTGCTGGACGAGATCGGCCGCGGCACCAGCACCTTCGACGGCGTCAGCATCGCATGGAGTGTCACC
>JANMON010000222.1:0-16853 GCA_031369265.1 Gemmatimonadaceae bacterium
CAGCAGCCCCACGCGCATCGCCTGCCAGAACCGGATCACACCGCCCAGCACCGTGTCACGGTAGGTGCGAACGCCGAAATAGACCATCAGCAGCGCCGCCACCATCGTGGCGTAGCCGACGATCATGCCGTTGTCGAAGCCAATCTGGTCCTTGAAGGCCATCGAGAGGGCCATCAGCGACGAGAGGATGGCGCCGGCGATCAGGCCGAAGGTGAGGACGATTTTTTTCATGGGTGCGCTCCGTGGAGTTGGGGTTGAGCGCCAGGGTACGCCAACCGGCACCGGAGCGGCGTCGCCCATTCGTATGATTTTCGCACCCGGACCGCGAAATCACCCATTTTGACGACGAAAACCTGTCACGGAATCAGTCCCAGGTCCTTCCCGGCCTGCACCGCCTGCGTCCGACGTTTCGCCCCCAGCTTCTCGAACAGCCGGCTGCAGTGCGTCTTCACCGTGTTCTCGCTGACGAAAATCCGCTCGGCGATCTCACGGTTGCTCAACCCGGCTGCGACCAGCTGCAGGATCTCGAACTCGCGCGGGCTGAGTCCCGACGCCACCCGACGCGCCGGATCGGCCACGAACACCGGCTGCGGCGGTCCCGGCACCGTGACCTCCACCTCGCGCACCACCACCCGCTCCGGCCGGCCGGTGAGGGTCACGCCGAGCCATATCCCCGCCGCCGCGAAGATCAGCGCCACCAGCCCGGCGTAGATCTCCACCGAGTGCGAGACCACCAGCGCGCGGTACTCGATGTATCGGAGCAGGGCGATCAACACGCCGCCGAGCACACTGAGCAGCAGGAGGTGTCGCTTCACGACGCGGGACGGCAACGGGAAGAGTCGGTGTGGGGCGCAGGTGCGGCGCTGCGACTCAAACCTGCGTGGTGCCCGATCGCACGGGGAGGTCGGCCGCGAACTGACGCTGCGCGCCGCTCGCTCCACCGCGCGCGTGGTAGGCGCCATGGCGATCCAGCTCCCACGCAGTGGCATCGTCGAGGTAGCGCGCCAGCAGCTGATCCAGCCGCGCCTGATGCGCCGGATCGGTGACCGGCACCAGCACCTCCACCCGCCGGCGCAGGTTGCGCGGCCGCAGGTCCGACGAGCCGATCAGGTATTCGGGTGCGCCGCCGTTCGCGAATCGATAGACGCGGGAATGCTCCAGCAATTGGCCGACCACCGACAGCACCCGGATCGAGTCTGACAGCCCTGGCACGCCGGGTCGCAGCGTGCAGATGCCGCGCACCACGAGGTCGATCTGCACCCCGGCCTGCGCCGCCGCGTACAACGCACGGACCACCTCGCGGTCGGCCAACCCGTTGACCTTGATCGTGATCGACGCGGCGCGACCGGCGCGGGCATGGGCCGCCTCGCGCTCGATGCGCTGCAGCAGCGCCGGCAGCAGGTGATCGGGTGCCGACAGCAGTCCACCGCGCAGCGCGTCGTGCGCCGAGGTGGATGCCGCCAGTGCACGGAAGAGCTCCGACACGCCGGCGGTCAGTTCGGGATCGGCGGTGAACAGGCTCAGGTCCGTGTACTGGCGTCCCGAGCGCGGGTTGTAGTTACCGGTTCCGACATGTGCGACGCGTGTGGTGACGCCGTCCCGCTCACGCTCCACCAGCGCCAGCTTGGCGTGCACCTTCAGTCCCGGCAGCCCATACACCACGCGACCGCCGGCCCGCTCCAGTGCACGCGCCCACTGCACGTTGTGCTCCTCATCAAAGCGCGCCTGCAACTCCACGAGTGCGAACACCTTCTTCCCGGCGCGCGCGGAGTCCAGCATCGCTTCGACGATCGGCGATGGTGTGCCGACGCGATACAACGTGGCCTGCATCGACGTCACCGTCGGATCGGCGGCCGCATCTCGAAAGAAGCGCACCACCGATTCGTCGAAGCTCTCGAACGGGTGATGCATCAGCAGGTCGCCGGTGCCGATCGCATCCAGCATCGACGTGGCGTCGGGCACGGTGCGGTGCATCAGCAGCGGCGGATACTGCAGCGTTGGATCCGAGGGTAGCGGCAGCGCCTGCAGGCAGCGCAGGTCCAGCAACCCGTGGATCACCTGCACCGCATCGACGGTAATCTCCATCTCGCGACCCAGCGCATCGCGATGGAGGTTGTCGAGGATCAGGGCGCCGACGCGCGCCGGCATGCTCGACTCCACCTCCACCCGGACCGCCGGATTGTGCGGCCGACGCTCCGTGGCCGACGACACCGCCACCAGCAGGTCGTGCGCATGATCGTCGTGCAGGTGCAGGTCGCCGCCGCGCGTGACGCGGAACAGGTACGCCGCTTCCACCACCGCATTCGGGTAGAGCAGCTGCGCATTGGCGCGCAGTACCTCCTCGATCGCGATCACCGCGCCGGGTCGCCCCGGCACCACCATCAGCCGCGCCAGGTCCAGCGGCAGCTCGTGTTCGGCGAGGTGCGTGCGCTCGCTGCCATGCCCGCGATAGACGATCGCGATGAACAGGCCGAGGTGCGGCAGGTGCGGCAGCGGCACGCCGGGGCTGAGCGTGATGGCGTGCGGCGTGAGGTCGGGATGGATCTCCGCCAGGTAGCGCTCCAGCAGTGCATCCCGTTCGGCGTCGGTGAGTTCGCTCCACGTCAGCAGCTGTACGCCACATGCGGCCGCATCGCGCAGGCACTGCGCCGCGCATCGGCTCTGCGCCGCGAGGATCCCGGTGATCTCGTCTTCCACCGCCTGCAACCGCGCCACCGGTGAATAGCCGTCGTGATGGTCGTGCGTCGCGGCGTACGTGGTGTCGCGGGCGGCGCGGCGCAGCTCGGCCATGCGCACCATGTACAGCTCGTCCATGTTGCTGGTGACGATGCCGAGAAACCGCAACCGTTCCAGCAGCGGGGTGGCGGGATTCTCGGCCAGCGCCAGCACTCGGCGCTGGAAGGCCAGCAGGCTCAATTCGGCGTTGAAGAACTCGTCATGCCTGGCCGCGATGGCGACCGGTCGGGCGACGCTGCTCATCGCTCGCCGCAGCGTGGGGGCCGATGGGCCGACGAAACGTGCCACGACACGAGCGGGGTAGTGCGCCGACAGGATCGCATGCAGCTTCCGGGGGAGAGTGCCAGCCACGACAGTCGCCCGAAAGATGTCGCGACTGCGGCATGTCGCGCTACAACCTGAACCACGAGGGTCGCATGTCGCGGATGAGTCGCAAGGAGTTTCTTGGTCTCGGCGCCTTGATGGCCGGCGCTGCTGCGGTGCCCCGAGCCGCCCGCGGCGGTGCGACACCGGCGCTGTTGCCGCCGATGCAGACCAAGGGTGTCGGCATCGTGGCCGACCTGGTGGTGATCAATGCCCGCGTGCTCACCAGCGACGCTGCCATGCCGCGCGCGCAGGCCTTCGCCGTGCGTGAGGGACGCTTCCTGGCGGTGGGCAGCACGGCCGACGTGCGCAATCTCATTGGGCCCGGCACGCAGGTGATCGACGCCGGCCGGATGACGGTGGTGCCGGGCTTCATCGACGCGCACAACCATCCGCGCGGCGTGACGGAGCTCTACGACGTCGATGCCAACGTGCGCAGCGTCGAGGCGCTGCAGGCGGCGATCGCAAAGAAGGTGGCGCTTACTCCGCCCGGCTTCTGGGTGGATGCGTACATGTTCGACGACACGAAGCTGGCCGGTGGACGCAGGCTGCATCGCCGTGATCTCGATGCGGTCTCGACGCAGCACCCCATCGGTGTGCATCATCGCGGTGGCCACACCGGGTGGTACAACTCGATGGCGTTCGACCTCGCCAAGGTGACGAAGGACACCCCCGATCCCACTGGTGGTCGCTTCTTTCGCGATCCCGACGGTACGCCGACCGGCTGGGTGGCCGAACTCGCGACCGACGTGTTCGATACCGTCGGCAAGCGCGAGACATTCACCGCCGATCAGGAGCGTGAGCGCCGGCGAAAGGGTATGGCGCATATGTCGTCGCTCTACACCGCGGTCGGGCTGACCACGGTGCACGACCTCAGCGCCACCGCCGACAACATCCGTGCCTATGAAGAGGTGCGCGCCGCCGGTGAGCTGAAGCATCGCGCCTACCTCATGGTGCGCGGTGCGGCGTATCCGCTGCTGCGCGACGCCGGCGTGTACACCGGCTTCGGCGACGACTGGGTGCGTGTGGGTGGTGTGAAGTATGCCGCCGACGGGTCGGCATCCGAGCGCACCATGCGCATGAGCACACCCTTCGTGGGCACCACCGACTACGGCATCCTGACCATGTCGCAGCAGGAGGTGCACGACGCGGTGGACGATGCACATTCGCATGGCTGGCAGGTGGGCATCCACGCCAACGGCGACGTGGCGATCGACATGGTGCTCACCGCCTACGAACGGGCGCTGGCGAAGTGGCCGCATCCCGATCGGCGGCACCGCATCGAGCACTGCTCACTCATCACTCCGGCACTGATCGCGCGCATCGTGAAGACCGGCTCCATCCCCACGCCGTTCTGGACCTACATCTACTTCCACGGCGAGAAGTGGGAAAACTACGGCGACGAGAAGATGCAGTCGATGTTCGCGCACAAGTCGCTGCTGGACGCCGGCATCAAGGTGCCGGGTGCCAGCGACTACGGCCCGGGGCCGTTCGAGCCGCTGATGGCGATCCAGTCGATGGTCACGCGCCGCGATTACCGCGGCAAGGTATGGGGCGCCAACCAGCGCATCACGGTGGACCAGGCGCTGACGGTGGCCACCATCAACGGCGCCTACGCCTCCTACGAGGAGAAGCTCAAGGGTTCGATCTCGGCTGGCAAGCTGGCCGACTTCGTGCTGCTCGAGAAGGACCCGCACGACGTGCCACCGGATACCATCAAGGACATCAAGGTGGTGCGTACCGTGACCGGCGGTCGCACCGTGTATTCCGCAGCAGGAGCGTAAGCGTGGAGCGTCGTGAGTTTGTGGAATGGATGGTGGCCACCGGCGGCATCACCGCGCTGGGTCGGCTGGGCACGCAGGACTTGCTGGCGATGGGTCGCGAGGCGCATTCGGCATCGGATCGCGCGGCGCCGCCGGTGCTCGATGCGCACGCCGCAGCGCTGGTCACCGCTGCCGCCGAGCGCATCATCCCGGCCACCGACACACCAGGTGCGACGCAGGCCGGCGTGACGCGTTTCGTGGAGACGTTGCTGGCGGGCTGGTATCCCGCCGCCGATCGTGACCGGTTCGTGGCGGGGCTTCCGACGCTCGACTCGCGCAGTCGAGCGCGTGGTGGCAAGGCGTTCCTGGACATCACGGCCGCCGAGCAGGACGTGGTGCTGCGGCAGCTCGACGACGAGGTGACGGCACTGCGGCGGAACGATGGCGCAGCGGCCGGCGCGCACTGGTTCGCGATGCTCAAGTACCTCACCGTCTGGGGCTACTGCACGTCGGAGGTCGGCATGCGCGACACGTTGCACACCTGGCCGCAACCGATGCGCTACGACGGCAATGTGTCGGTGACGCGATGAGCGCGCCGGTGACGCACTTCGATGCGATCGTGGTCGGGTCGGGGATGACGGGTGGCTGGGCGGCGAAGGAGCTCACCGCGCGCGGACTGCGCACGCTGGTGCTCGAGGCGGGACGCACCGTGTCGCCGGAACGTGATGCGAAGGAGCACGTGCCACCCTTCCAGATGCCGTTCCGCGGACTCGGTGATCGCCGACACGACGATGCGCGGCAGAAGGTGCAGCAGCGCTCCGTGAGCTTCGACGAGTTGAGCAGCCGCTTCTGGACCGACGACGTGGACAATCCGTACTCCACCAGCGACACGAAACGATTCGACTGGTTCCGCGCGCGACAGATGGGCGGCAAGTCCGTCATCTGGGGGCGGCAGGTCTATCGCATGAGTGACCTCGATTTCGCGGCCAATGCGAAAGAGGGCATCGCCGTGGACTGGCCGATCCGCTACGCTGACCTCGCACCGTGGTACGACCACGTGGAGCGTTTCATCGGCGTGTCGGGGCAGGCCGAGCAGCTGCCGCAGCTGCCGGACGGCGAGTTCCTGCCGCCGATGGCGCTGAATTGTGTGGAGCAGCATGTGCGCGACCGCATCGCGGCGCGGTACGGCCGTGAGCGGGTGATGACCATCGGGCGGGTGGCGATCCTCACCGCCGCGCACGAGGGGCGCGCGCCCTGCCATTACTGCGGCCCGTGCCAGCGTGGGTGCGCCACGCGGTCGTACTTCAGCAGCATCAACGCCACGCTACCCGCGGCGCAGGCCACCGGCCGCCTCACGCTCCGGCCGCACAGCATCGTGCGCGCGGTCAGCTACGACGCGCGACGGAAGCGCGTCAGCGGCGTGCGCGTGATCGATGCGCGCACCGGCGTGGAGCATGCCTACACGGCGCGTATCGTCTTTCTCTGCGCCTCGGCGATCGAGAGTGCACGCCTCCTCCTCAACTCACGATCGAGCGCCTTCCCGGACGGCCTGGCCAACGGCAGCGGACAGGTGGGTCGCAACATCATGGACCACATCAAGTGGGGCGGCGCGTCGGGTGAGATCGATGGGTTCGACGATCGCACCACGCTTGGCGCGCGCCCGAACGGCATCTACGTGCCGCGCTTCCGCAACGTCACCAACAGGCATCCCGATTTCGTGCGCGGCTACGGTTTTCAGGGTGGCGCCGGTCGCGCCGGCTGGGGTGCTGCGGCCACCGCACCGGGCATCGGTGCCGCATTCAAGGCGCGGCTGACGGAACTGGGGCCGTGGAGCATGAGCTTCGGTGGCTACGGCGAGATGCTGCCCAACGAATCGAACCGCGCCACCGTGCATCCCACGCTGAAGGATCGCTGGGGCATTCCGTCGCTCCATATCGAGGCGCAGTGGAGCGCCAACGAGCTGGCGATCCATCGCGACATGAACGTCACCGCCGCCGAACTGCTCGAGGCGGCCGGTGCGCGCAACATCCAGCCCTCCTCCCGCGGACCCAGCACGCCCGGCGGTGCCAACCACGAGATGGGCACCGCGCGCATGGGTCGCGATGCGAAGACGTCGGTGCTGAACGGCTGGAACCAGGCCTGGGAGGCGCCGAACCTGTTCATCACCGACGGCGCCTGCATGACCAGCAGCAGCTGCCAGAACCCGTCGCTGACCTACATGGCGCTGACCGCGCGAGCTGCCGCACACGCCGTGGAGGAGTTGCAGCGGCGCACCCTGTAGCGAGGCGGCGGAGGACGCACGCGTTCGTTACGGCGATGTCACCGCGCGGACGATGCGTTCGCGGACGCGGCCGCTCGGTATCGCCTTGCGACCGGGCAGGATGTTCCAGGCGTTGATCACCACGACGAGGTCGAGCTCGGGGATGACCATCGGCTCCTGACCGCCGAAGCCACTGCCCGACCAGATGTAGCGCGTGCTGTCCACGCGGTCGCGGAAGAGCCACCACTTGAGGCCATACATCACGTTCGTCGATTGCGGATTCACGGCGATCAACGGCGACGTGGAGAGTTTCACCCACTCGGCGCTCACCACACGCGTACCGTTCCACATGCCGCCGTGGCCGAACAGGTACCAGATGCGCGCCAGGTCGTCGGCGGCGAGGTAGAGCCCGCCCTCGGTGTCGAGGGAGCCCGACGGCGTCCGCTTCCAGTGCCAGGACGTGATGCCGATCTGCGGGAACAGGTGCCGTGCCGCGTACTCCTCGATGTCCACGCCGGTGGCCTGCCGGAACACATGCGCCAGCAGTGCACTCTCGCCGCTGCTGTAGTTGAAGCGCGTCCCCGGCTCGCGCATCATCGGCCTGTTGATCGTGTACTGCACCCAGTCCGGACTGGCCTCGAGTCCACTGGCTGTGTTGTTCGGATCGGTGTAGGGCAGGTTCTCGTTCCAGTCGAAGCCGCCCGACATGGTGAGCAGGTGTCGCACCGTGACGCGCCGCTTCCGGTCGTCGATGTTGGCCACCTTGGTGGTGTCGAAGAACCGAAGGATCGGCGTGTCGATGGACGGGAAGTCGCCCCGCGTGACCGCGACGCCGATGATCGCCGAGGCCACGGTCTTGGTCACCGACTGCAGCGTGTGCAGCTCGCCGCGCCGGTAGAACGGATGCCACCACGGGTTGTAATAGTTGTACGGCCCCGTGACGTCGTGGGCATTGAGCGGTCCGGTCACCTGCACGGAGTCTCGATAGGCGGCATCGTAGTCCTGCGCGTACCGACCATCGAAGGCGACCTTGCCCTTGCGGATCACCAGCAGCCGATCGACGTAGCCGTAGGTGCCGGCCCGGATCTCCGCGTCCAGTGAATCGAACACCGCGCCACTCATCCCGACCGACGCCGGCGACGCTTTCGGCCAGACGTTCCCCGGCGCCTGTGCCGCGAGTGGCGTGATCGCACCGGCGAGTGCCACGACGGACAGCATTGCCCAGCACCAGGTCATTCCGCGTCGAGCGCGCATCTCCTGCCGTCGTGTCTCACTACGCCCCTGCGCGGAGCCATTCACGTTTGGTGGTCCAGATGTCGATGTCATGATACCGAGAACAGCTCGTCACTGAACATGAAGGCGCCGCCGCGGGCGCCGCCGGTCAGTTGCTGCTTGTACTCGACGTCGATCTTAAAGAAGCCGAAGGCGACCGTCTCGAGCACGCCGCCGTCCTTCGACACGTCGTGCGTGATGCGCGAGACGCGGGCGTTGGTGAGGGTCACGAAGAAGTAGTCCTCCTGCCCGCCCAGCGCCTTGCGCATGGTGAGCTTCACTTCCTTCAGCGTCTCGTTGGTGGCCGCCGACACCAGCAGGGCGGTGGACGCCATGTCGTGGCTCTTGGTGACCGTGAGCTCGGTGTAGCTGCGCCGGCCGGTGACGCTGGTGCTGCCGTCGCCCGCCAGCGGGAGCGTGAGGCTGAAGTTCCAGGTGTGGATGACGATGTCGCCTTCGCAGCCCTTGGCGTTCGACTCGCCCTTGATCTTGCCCTGCTTCTCACCGGTGATCTTGAGGTGCATGTCGCCCATGCCACGGACGACCGGCGAGGTAGACGAGCCCGTCTGTGCAGGTGCGATGGCCATTGGTGCCGAGCCTCGAGCGGGAGGTGGCGCCTGTCCGACGCCTGGCCCCGGCGGCGGGCGCCGGCGGGGTCAGGGACAACATGTGCCGCCAGCGCGCGTCGAGCCAGACCGCGGCGGCGAACCCGTCAGCCCTGTGCCTTCCGCCAGTCCGATGACGCGTCCACGAAGTTCTTGAAGAGGTGGCGCGTGTGCGGATCGGTGAGTTCGAATACTTCAGGGTGCCACTGCACGCCGACGATGAAGGCGCGGTCGTCATCCAGCTCGACGGCTTCGATCAGTCCATCCGGAGCGATGGCGGTGGCGGTCAAGCCGCGCCCGAGGGTTTTGACGCCCTGGTGGTGCATCGAGTTGACGCTGAAGCGATCCACCTCGATGGCATGACGCAGGCGCGATCCTGGCGCGATGGTCACCTCGTGAGCGAGGTGGTCGCGCTCGAATCCGGAGTTCGGGAAGTAGTCGTGCTTGATCGCGCCGTCGTACTGGGCGTCCAGATCCTGCCACAGTGACCCACCCTGCGCCACGTTCAGTACCTGCGCGCCTCGGCAGAGCCCGAGATACGGCTTCCGGTCTTCCACGGCCCACTTCGCCATCAGCATTTCCGTGCGGTCACGCGACGGGTCGATGTTGCCAAGGCGCGGATGCGGGGCCTCGCCGTAGGTGCTGGGGTCCATGTCCACGCCACCCGGCACCAGGATCCCGTCCACGCGCTCGTACAACTCGCGCAACGTGTCCTCGTCATCGTCCAGCAGCGGCACAAGGCAGGGAACCGCCCCCACCAGCGACACCGCGTGGTAATAGCGCTGGTTCATCACCACCGACTGCGGCAGACCGGCGGGAATTCCGTCAATCGACTGGAGCGTCTGGGTGGTGACGGCGATCAGTGGACGATAGCGGGCCATGCGATGCAGGGAAGGAGACGGTGTGCCACGATCTTGCAATATACAAGTATCGGAACGACGACCGAATTCTCCCTTCGGCTACCCCGCCCTGGTCCCTGTGATCAGGCGAACGCTGCGACCTGGGCGTGGAGTTGCACATCCTCCGCCGTCACCGGCGTCAGGGCGGCCACGTTCTCCTCGCCGGTGCGGATCCGGATCACGCGCTCCAACGCCTGCACGAAGATCTTCCCGTCGCCCACCTGCCCGGTGCGGGCGGCGGCCACGATCGCCCGGATGGTGGCGTCCACGAACGGCTCCGAGACGGCCATCTCGATCTTCACCTTCTCGTGGAACTCGAGCACCACGGCCGAGCCCCGGAAGTTCTCCACGATCTCCGTCTCACCGCCGTGTCCGCTGGCGCGGCTGAGGGTGATGCCCGTGACCCCGATCCGGAACAGGGCCTCCTTCACGTGCGGCAATCGATCGGGACGGATGATCGTGGTGATCAGCTTCACGGCTCGGCGGCGATGGGGTGGGAACACGTGTTGCTGGAAATCTGTCAAAACTGCCGAGTTCTGCAAGCGACGGGGCGAATTCGGATAGTAAACGCACCGAATGTGCGTCGATTTTTGCAGTTCGTGCACAATTTGCGTCGCATGAGAGGTCGCGGCTCCCCCCTGACGGCTACTTGCGAGACACCGTTGTAAGGCCGGGGCGTACGTGAACGCCGCGCCCTCGGGCGTTGTCTGCCGTGATACGCCGTGGCACCATTGCAAGTCCGCCCGGCCCGCCCACCCACCACGACCGCGCTATGCCGCTGCTTCGCCGTTCGTCATCGTTGCTGCTGCCCACCGTGCTGGCGACCCTGCTGCTGGCCGCCACACCGCTCGAAGATCCGCCGATGCGCGGCTTCACCACCGCGTCGGCGCGCACGCAGCGCGAGTGGGAGACGAAGTTCCGCGCCCTCCCCGATCCGGCGCGCATGCGCGAGGCGATGCGGCGACTGGCGGCGCGACCGCACCATCTTGGCTCGCCCTACGGCAAGGACAACGCCGAGTGGCTGCGCGACCAGTTCGCGTCATATGGATGGGATGCGCGCATCGAGCGGTTCGACGTGCTGTTCCCCACGCCGCGCATTCGCGTGCTCGAGCTGGTGGCGCCGACACGATTCCGCGCCAAGCTCGAGGAACCGGTGCTGCGCGAGGATCCGACCAGCAACCAGCGCGCCGAACAGCTGCCGACGTACAACGCCTATTCCGGTGAAGGCAACGTCACCGCACCGCTGGTCTACGTGAACTACGGCGTGCCGGCGGACTACGAGGAACTGGAGCGGCGCGGGATCTCGGTGAAGGGTGCCATCGTGATCGCGCGCTACGGCGGTTCGTGGCGTGGCATCAAGCCGAAGGTGGCATACGAACATGGCGCGGTGGGCGCGCTGATCTACTCCGATCCGAAGGACGATGGCTACGCCGAAGGCGAGACTTATCCCGACGGGCCGTTCCGGCCGAAGGACGGCGTGCAGCGTGGCAGTGTGCTCGACATGCCGACCTATCCCGGCGATCCGCTGACCCCCGGCGTCGGTGCGTCACCCGGCGCCAAGCGTCTCGATCGCAAGGACGCGATCACGATCATGAAGATCCCGGTGATGCCGATCTCGTACGCCGATGCGCAGCCGCTGCTGCAGGCGCTCACCGGGCCGGTCGCCCCCGCCGCATGGCGCGGTGGCCTGCCGATCACCTACCGCCTCGGCCCCGGGTCGGCGCAGGTGCACCTGCACCTCGAGTTCGACTGGAAGCAGACGCCGCTCTACAACGTGATCGCCACGCTCACTGGCTCCTCGCTGCCCGACGAGTGGGTGATGCGCGGCAACCATCACGACGGCTGGGTGAACGGCGCCGAGGATCCGGTGAGTGGCATGGTGGCCGAGCTGGAAGAGGCGCGCGCACTGGGCGAATTGGTGAAGCAGGGCTGGAAGCC
Organism: Gemmatimonadaceae bacterium; assembly: GCA_031369265.1. GTDB lineage: Bacteria > Gemmatimonadota > Gemmatimonadetes > Gemmatimonadales > Gemmatimonadaceae > JACMLX01. The sequence goes on from JANMON010000222.1 coordinate 11,837, forward strand.
GAAGCGCACCATCGTCTACATGGCGTGGGACGGTGAGGAGCCGTCGTTGCTGGGCTCCACCGAGTGGGTGGAAGAACACATGGCCGACATGCGCGCCAAGGGAGTGTTCTACCTCAACACCGACGGCAACGGACGTGGCACGTTGGGCGCGGCGGGTTCCCATGCGCTCGAGAGATTCGTGACCGAAGTAGCCGGCGAGGTGATGGACCCCGAGAGCAACGTCACCGTGCTGCAGCGACAGCGCATGGCCGAAGTCATGAACGGCAACGCCGAGGCGCGTTCGCAGCGCGACCTGCGCATCGAAGCGCTGGGCTCGGGCTCCGACTTCACGCCGTTCCTGCAGCACGCCGGCGTACCGACGCTCAACATCGGCTTCGGCGGCGAGGATGGCGGTGGCATCTACCACTCGATCTACGACACCTTCACCTGGTACACGCGCTTCAGCGACACCAGCTTCGTCTACGGCAAGGCGCTGGCGCAGGTGGCCGGCATGATGGTGATGCGCGTCGCGAACGCCGACTTGCTGCCCGCCGAATTCGGCAACCTCTCCGCCACCGCCAAGCGCTACCTCGGCGAGGTGACGGCGTTGCGTGAGTCGACCGCGAAGGCGATCGACGAGTTGAACCAGCGTGTGGCCGAAGGGGCGTACGCGATCACCAACGATCCACGCCGGCCGCTCAAGGCGCCCAGCGCACAGGCACCGGCGCCGCACCTGAATTTTTCGCCGATCCAGAACGCGTCGGATTCACTGGCCCGCGTGGCCGAGCGCTTCGAGAAGGCGTACGGCGCGCTCCCGGGCAGCACCGCCAGCACCGCGGCGCTGACGCAGGTGAATGCCCTGCTGCGCCAGAGCGACCAGGTGATGCTGATTCCCGGCGGGCTGCCGAAGCGCGAGTGGTACCAGCACGCGTTGTATGCGCCCGGCTACTACACGGGGTACGGCGTGAAGACGATGCCAGGGGTGCGTGAAGCGATCGAGCAGAAGGACTGGAAACTGGCCGACGAGCAGATCGGCAAGCTGGCGGCGGCGCTGCTGCGCGAGAGTGACCTGATCGCGCGTGCGGCGCAGCTGCTGGAACAGGCGACGGCGGCGAAGCTGGTGCCTTGAGCGCCTTCCGTTCGGTTCCTGCTTGACTGCTCTAACCGCAACAGCAGATCGCAGCAGGGCACGGCCGCAGAAGGGAACAGCCGCAGAAGGGCGGCGGTGGTGTTGTTGGTCTGAGAGCACTGGGTGGCGTCGGTGACACGGGCGGGGCTTACTTCCGTGTCACCAGGCGCAGCGAGGTGGTGCCCCAGAACGACGCGTCTTGCGTCTCGTCCTCCTCGATGTCCCGGAAGACGCTGGTCTCTTTCGGGTTGAGCAACGATTCGAGCGCGAGCTCGCCGGCCTCGATCGGTGAGACGGCCGCGAACACCTTCAGGATGTCGGTGCCCTCGGTGACGTCGTCGCCCTTCCACGCCGGCACCTTCAGGCGCAGGATCTTGCCACCGGCGGCGACAGCGGTGCCGCCGGCCGGGATCCAGTCGTTGAACCACACCGAGCACCCGAACGACTCCGACAGGTCCACCAGCACCACGAAGACGCGGTACGGCAGGGTGTTGCGGAGCCGGAACTTCGCGCGCGCGCCATTCGGCGTCGGATACTTCACCTCCACGACACCCTGCAGCTCCGGCAGCACCGGGCGATCGTCAGGCACCAGGGTCTCGCCTTCGGCGGCGGGGAGCACGTCGATCTTGACGCCATCGTTGAGCGTGGAGCTGACCGGAGTGCGATCGCGGGTACCGTACCACTTGGCGATGTGCACGACGGCACTGATCAGTGCGCGCGTGCCATCGCTGTCGTGGGCGAAGCGCTGGTTCCGCAATGGTGCACCCGCCGCATCGAGGAGCGTGGTGGCACCGGCGCTGACGTGTGCGGTGATGGACGGAATGCCGGCCATCGGTGCCGGTGCCACGACATACAAGCCGCTGCGTCGTACCAACGCGTCGCGCACGATGCCGACCACCGCATCCGGTGTCCCACTCACGCCGACGGTGAGCTGTGGCGTCGCGAGCCGGGTGATGACGCCGATGTACGCCTGCGCCGGATCCAGCGCTATGGTGCCGCGCAGTTGGATCAGTGACCGATCCACGTGCGCCTCGATCACGGTGGCGGTGGCGATGGGCACAGGCAGCGCGGCAGGGTCGTCGAGCGCGCCTCGGCGGTGGATCGCGATCTCGGTGGTGGCACCTGCCGTGGGCTCGCTGAAGCCATCGGTGGCGCCGGCAGAGAGCCAGATCAGGCCCTCATCATCGATGTCGATGGTCAGGTCGCGGCGACCGGCCATGCCGCCCATGAAGAGATTCGCCCCATTCGCCTGTCCGCTCACCGTGAGCAACGGCACCTGGTCGGCCGCACGCGTCAGCACCTTGGCCCGCACGGAGCGCAGCAGGTCGACGTAGGTCGCCGACGGGCCGAGCGCCGACAGTACCTCTTCCAGCGCCTGCGTGAACGTCCCGCGGCGTGGGGGCTGCCGCGGCGATTCCTTCGCCGTCTCGAAATGCTGACAGGCCGCGATGGCGATGTGGCTCGGTGTCGGAACGCCAACCTGCGCGACGCGTGCGGGGTCGTGGAGGAGCACCGCCGCCTCGAGGTAGTCAACGAGGGTGCGCGTGCTGGTCGTGAGTGCCGGTGTCATGCGCGACATGCGGTCGCCCAGCGCATCGTCGCCGACGTCACGCGTCACGCCACCGGAATGACAGGAGTCGAAGATCGTCACCACCTGCGCCCCGGTGTCGGCGACCTCCTGGATCAGCGCCACGAGTTCCTTGTCGGCAATGTCGAACACGCCGTTGGCGCGCGCGTCCACCGGCACCAGCGTCTGGTTCATGCCACTCGGCTCGAGCGCCTTCCACTCCGGCGGGCAGGGTTCCTGCGAGCCGTGGCCGCAGAAGTAGAACAGCGCGATGTCGCCGGCGCGACCCTGCGTGAGGTGCTGGCGGAACCCCTCGATGATGGCGGCGCGGGTGGCCTGCGCGTTGGTCAGCAACCGGAGGTTGAGCGCATCACCGACGCGCGACACCAGCACCTTCTCGATCGAGGAGATATCCGCCACACAGCCGTGGAGCGGGGTGACGTTGGCATACTCGTTGATGCCGACGAGGAGGGCGTGGACGCGGGGAGCGTCAGGCATGCGGCACCGTTCCATCGAGGGTTATTGCCGCGGTGACGGTCGTCCAGTCGTCGGTCGCGGAGAGCGTCAATCCTTCGGATTCGCGGGACGTCTCGCCGAGCCGTTCGAGGTAGCTCATATCAACCTGGCTGGTGGATGCGAAGAGCTTGAATGACGCCGTGGCAGGCTGGCCGGTCCAGCGCAACGTGAGCTTCCCCCGATCGACGGTGCCGATGTCGAACGAGCCGCCGGGAGGCACGAGGTTGGCGTTGCCCTGGCTCAGCTGCGTGATGGTGCCGCGTGGACTGAAGTAGAAGAGGTTCGCGAACACCGGCAGCGTCGATCGGTTCGTGATACGCAGCGCAACACGTTCGCCGGAGTCGAAACTGGGCGCTGTTTCGTCTGTCGTGGCGGCGACGGGGGCGAAGGTGCCGTCGTCGCCGCGGCGCAGGACTTCGAGCGTCACCATGCCGGCGAGCGCGCTGCGCCTGTCGCCGTTCTCGATCGCCAGCGCCATGGCGAACGAGTCCTGCGACGACGAGACGGCACGCGAACCGGCAACGATGGCACCATCGGACGACTCGGTGAGGATCCTTGCGCGCGAGGTGGTGCCCTGCACCTGCCAGACCTGCACGCGGCCGAGCAGCGGGCTGTCGGCGCCCGACTTGGCTCCTTCCGGATGCACGGCGAAGACGGTGCCTTTCGTGACGCCGTGCATCGCGCCGGCGTCGAGCCGCACGTTCACGCGCGCCCGCTCGGTGATCCGCACCGGCGACACCGGCGCGAACTCCGTCAGGCCGAACAACGCGCGATCGGTGCGGCCTTCCATCTGCGGCACCTGGTTGCCGTCTTCCTTGCGTGCGAGCTCGGTGACCTGCGGTGCCACGCGGTCGAACAGGTCGCGCCAGCAGTCACCGTCGCGGGCGAGGCGCCACTCGCGACCGAGCACCACTGACAGCGCACCACTGGTGGTGGTGCGCGTCTCGTCGAGCCAGATCTCCGAGGCCAGTTGATCATCGCGGCAGGCGACGATCATGGTGTGCGTGTTGGCGGGCATGCCGGTGATGCTCCGCCGCGGCCCGCTGCGTCGCCGGGCCGGCCGCGCGGTGGGTTCCGGAGGTGCGGTGCGTCGCACCAGTGGCTCTGCGAGGGCAGCGTCGCCGGTATCGCGGGAGATCGTTCCGGAGTGGCAGCAGTCGATGATCAGCACCACATGATCGGTACGCTTCGCCAGCGCGTCCAGCCACTCGCCGAAGTCCTCGTCGTACATGTCTTCCCGCGGCTCCTCCGACAGGCAGAAGGTGGTGCCAGATCCCGACGCTTCGGTGCCATCGGACTGCTCGAAGACCGTGCCGTGACCGGCGTAGAAGAAGAAGACCATGTCATCGGCCTTCGTCTCCTCGAGCAGGCGTGCCTTCTCCCGCTCCACGGCGGCGAGAGAGGCGTCCGCATTCAGGAGCAGCGTGATGTTGGCGTCGTCGAACCCGAAGCGTTCGCGCAGCAGCACCGCCATCGCCTGTGCATCGCCCACGCAGCCCCGCAGCGGCTTGTGGGCGTAGTCGTTGATCCCGATCACCAACGCGCGACGTACGCTGCCCGGTGTGTCGAGTGGAGTCATGGTGCGTACGTGCGCGCAGTGTGAGGGCGGTCGGCGATCAGCGTCCGCTCAAGCGCTTCGTCGATGCGGTCTTCTTCGTGGCGGCCTTCCTCGCTGGCGCCGCCGTGCCCGCACGCTTCGGGGCGGCCGCACCTTCACGTTTCGGGGCAGCGGCACCCTCGCGCTTCGGGGCAGCGGCGCCTTCGCGCTTCGGGGCAGCGGCGCCTTCGCGCTTCGGGGCAGCGGCGCCTTCGCGCTTCGGGGCAGC
>JANMON010000241.1:0-3598 GCA_031369265.1 Gemmatimonadaceae bacterium
GGGGGTGAGGGCGCGCGTGTTGGTTTGGGGTGGTTGGAGTATCTTGGCGTCGCGCCCGGCCACCTTCGTGCCGGGGCGCGACTGTCTGTCACCCATGGCGCCTGCGCGCCTGCAACACACTGGAGCTGGGCACAATGGCCGGAAATCATACACTCACCATCATCAAGCCGGATGCCTTCGGCGCTGGGAAGGCCGGCAAGATCCTGGCGCATCTCGAGGGGCAGGGGTTCGTGCTGAAGGCGGCGCGGGTGATGCACCTGACCACCGAGCAGGCCGGCACGTTCTACGAAGTCCACAAGGAACGGGGCTTCTTCGGTGAGCTGGTGGAATTCATGACCTCGGGCCCATGCATGCCGATGGTGCTGGAGAAGCCGGACGCCGTGGCCGCGCTGCGCGTGGCGATCGGCTCGACCGATCCGGCCGAGGCCGCTGAAGGGACGGTGCGCAAGCTGTTTGCCGAGTCGAAGGGCCGGAATGCGATCCATGCGTCGGATTCCGACGAGAACGCTGCTGTCGAGGCCGCTTTCTTCTTTCCCGAGCTCGCCTGAACCTGATTCCGCCGTGTTCCGCGGCGGGTGAGCTAAGTGATGATGCCGTGGGCACTTGTCCAGTGCCCACGGCGCGTCTATTTTCCACGGCTATGCTGTCAGTGGATATCCGGAGTCTTGATGGTTCAGCCGTCGTGTTGGAAGGGGCGATCGCTCCCGACGACCCGATCTGGCTGGATGGGGACATTCGGCCGAGTTCGCCGGTGACGGTGCACGGTCGGCTCTCGAGCGCAGGTGAGGGGCGGTATTACTTCACCGGCGAGTTCGACGGGTCGGCGGTTGGAGAATGCACCCGATGCCTCACAGAGGTATCGGTGAGGGCAGGCGATTCGATCCAGTGTTTGTTCGTCGATTCGGACGAGGACGGACTGGACGATGACCCTGATGTATTCCTGCTGGACCGCAAGTCGAGTCGCATCGACGTGCGCCCCGCAGTCCGCGAAGGGTGGATCCTTGCAGTCCCGCCTTTCGTGTTGTGCCGTGATGATTGCAAAGGCCTGTGTCCGACCTGCGGTGTGGACCGCAACACGACTGCCTGCGACTGCGCATCGGCTGGTGATGCACGGTGGGCGGCGCTCAAAGAGCGCACAGCCGAGTCTTGATTCGTCTTATACCGGGAATTGACCCATGGCCGTACCGAAGCGCAGGACATCCAAGCAGCGCAAGCGTCTCCGCAACACGCACAAGGTTGCGCCGCGGATCGTGATCCAGAAGTGCCCCCAGTGCTCCAGCATGAAGCGTCCCCATCGTGTCTGCGACGAGTGCGGATACTACGGCGGTGAGCAGCGGATCGCGGCCCGGGAAGGCTGAGCCTTGGCCCGGATTGCCCTGGATGCGATGGGTGGCGATTTCGCCCCCACCGCACCGGTGGGTGGCGCGCTCCTCGCGCTGGCCGATCTGGGGCCTGAGCACCGCATCCAGCTGATCGGTCGCGAGGCCGATCTGGTGGCGGCCCTCGATGCCGCCATCGCGGGTGATTACGCGCAACATGCCGACCAGCGGAGTCGGATCGACATTGTCGATGCGCCCGACGTCGTCGCCATGGCCGACAAGCCGACGGCCGTCATGCGTCGCCCGCAATCGTCGATGGCCGTGGGGCTGCGGCAGCACGCGGAGGGTCATGCCGATGCCTTCGTCAGTGCCGGCAATACCGGCGCTCAGATGGCGGCGTCGGTCCAGTTGCTCGGCCTCCACGCTGGCCTCAAGCGGCCGGCCATCGGCACCATTTTCCCCACTGCGCTGCACACGCTCGTGGTGCTCGACAGTGGCGCCAACGTCGATTGCAGCCCGGAAGAGCTCGTGCACTTCGCGCGCCTCGGCCTCGTGTACGCCGAGGACATCATGGGTCGCGAGAATCCGGCCGTCGGGTTGCTCAGCATCGGTGAGGAGCCGGAGAAGGGCAACGCGGTCGTCAAGGCCGCGCACCAGCTGCTGGTGCAGGCGAACCTGCACTTCGTCGGCAACGTCGAGGGCCGCGATGTCGCCGCGGGCACGTGCGATCGCGGCCCATTCGATGTCGTCGTCTGCGATGGCTTCACCGGCAACGTGCTGCTCAAGTTCTACGAAGGGCTGGCGCCGATCCTGGTCGGCATGGTCGCGAAGTCGATCGACGCGGATGCACGAACGTTGATGAAGGGCCTCACGCACCTGGACTACAACAACTACGGCGGCGCGCCGTTGCTGGGGGTTCGCGGCGTGAGCATCATCGCGCACGGCAGTTCGTCGCCGCGTGCCATCAAGAATGCCGTGAATGTCGCCGTGCGTGCGGCCGAGTCGCAGATGTCCGAGCACATCGGACGTCGGCTCGCCGCGGCGGCTTCCGCAGCCTGACGCGAACGCCCGCGTCCTGCGACGATGCATCGGCGAAGGCATGGAGAGGCAGTCATGAAGCGTCCGGTAGCGGCACTGACGGGCACGGGATACAGCGTGCCGCGCCACGTGATGACGAACGACGATTTCGCCGCCATCGGAATCGAGACGTCGCACGAGTGGATCTTCGAGCGCTCCGGCATCGTCCAGCGCCACATCGCGCGTGACGGTGAGTCCACCTGCAGCATGGCGGCCGACGCGTCGCGCAAGGCAATGCAGAAGGCCGGCATCACCGCCGCCGAGATCGACGCCATCATCCTCTCCACTGCCACACCGGATCGCCTGCTGCCCGCCACCGCGGTGCACATCCAGGCCTCGCTCGGCGCCACCCGTGCCACTGCCTTCGACATCTCAGCGGCGTGCAGCGGCTGGCTCTACGGCCTGACCATCGCCGAGGGCCTGATTGCAGCCGGCACCATCGAGACGGCGCTGGTGGTCGGATCGGAGAAGATGAGCGCGATCATCGTCTGGCAGGACCGGAGCACGGCGGTGCTGTTCGGCGACGGCGCCGGTGCGGCGATCGTGCGTCGCGGTGACGGCACACGCGGCATCCTGTCGGCGTTCATGCGGAGTGATGGCGCGCTGTCGGAACTGCTCTGGCGACCGGCGGGTGGTGCCGCTGCACCCTTCAGCCTTCCGGTGCTCGAAGATCGTTCGTCATACGTCCGGATGGCCGGGCGCGAAGTGTTCAAGCACGCCGTGCGGTCGATGGCGGAGGCCTGTGATCGCGCCCTCGATGGCGCGCGGCTGACCGGCAAGGACATCGACCTGCTCATTCCACACCAGGCCAATGTCCGCATCATCGAGGCGACGGCCAAGCACGCGAATGTCTCCATGGACAAGGTGTACGTGAACGTGAATCGGTTCGGCAACACCTCCTCGGCGTCGATCGGGATCGCGCTCGACGAAGCCATCGCGTCGGGGCGTGTGCGCTCCGGCGACACGGTGCTGCTCTGCGCCTTCGGCGCCGGCTTCACCTGGGGTTCGATGGTGGTGCGCCTGTGACCGACATCGCGCTCGTCTTCCCCGGCCAGGGGTCGCAGAAGCCCGGCATGGCGAAGGATCTGGTGGACGCGTATCCGGTCGCGGCCGAAGTGTTCCGCGCGGCGGACGCAACGCTCGGCATGGCACTCTCCACGCTCTGCTTCGAGGGGCCGGCCGACACGTTGATGGAGACGCAC
>JANMON010000277.1:0-2782 GCA_031369265.1 Gemmatimonadaceae bacterium
CCTGATCACGTCACTGCGCATCCCCGGCCTCAGCGTGGCCACCGGTGACATGACGTCGATCATGCGCTACCGCGGCCAACGGGTGCGGGTGTTCATCCTCGACGGCAGTCGCACCTCAGGCGAACTACCGCTAGTGGAGCCATCGGCGGTGGAATCGCTGATGTTCATCCCGCCCCACGAAGCTGGCGCGATCTTCGGGCCGGATGCGAGTGGCGGTGTGTTGATCATCAACACCCGCAACACCCGTCGCCGTTGACGCAGCGAGCGCTGCGTAGCAAGGTGGCCACGCAGCGCTCGTCGCACTGATCACGCACGAACGTCCCGATCAGAATGAATTCAGGATGTCGTCGGTGTGCTGGTCATCGTCATCGAACGGGATCAGCGCCGATGCGCTGCCGGCGACTGCCGCCGCTGGCGCTTCCGATCTCGATGGCGCCGCGGCGCGCGGCTTCGCGGCCGGTCGCGCTGGACGACCGGCACCCACACTCACCCGCGACACCGGTGCGCGGCGCTTCGGTGGCGCGACGAACGTCGGTGCGTCCGCCTCGCCCACCTCGAACTGCTCCGCCAGTTCGTGCATCTCACGCGCCTGCGCCGACAACTCGGCGGCCGCGCTGGCCGACTCCTCGGCGTTGGCGGCGGTGCGCTGCGTCAGGTCGCCGATGCGCGTCATGGCACTGGTCACCTCGGCCAGTTCGCGCTCCTGCTCCACCGCGCCCTGTGCGATGTCGTTCATGATCGCCGCCGCACCCTGCACGCCGGCGCGGATCTCTTCCAGGCGACGCTTCACGCTTTCATTCAGGCTCACGCCAGTCTCCGCCTTCGCCACCGACTCCTCGATCAGCGTGGCGGTGTTGCGCGACGCTTCCGAGGCACGGATGGCGAGGCTCCGCACCTCGTCGGCCACCACCGCGAAGCCCTTGCCGGCATCACCGGCGCGGGCGGCTTCCACCGCGGCGTTGAGGGCCAGCAGGTTGGTCTGGAATGCGATTTCGTCGATCGTCTTCACGATCTTGGCGGTCGCATCGGCCGACCGCTTGATCTCGGTGACGGCTTCCGCGAGTGCCACCATCCGCTCCACACCCTGCTCGGTGGACGTGGTGGCGCGCTCCATCGCCGCACGGGCTTCGCGGGCGTTGGAGGCATTCGCCTTGGTGCGCTCGTCCACCACCCGGATGCGATTGCTGACCTGGTCGATCGCCCCGGCCTGATCGGAGGCGCCGCTGGCCAGTTCCTGGCTGCCGTCACCGATCTCGCTGGCGGCCGAGTTCACCTGCTCGATGGCCGTGGTGAGCGATGCGAACACCTGCGCAATGTTCTCCAGTGCCGTGTTCAGCGACTCCTTGATGGCCGCGTGCTCACCGTGGTAGGTGCCGGTGACGCGCGCCGAGAGGTCGCGATCGGCCACGCGCTGCAGCACCGACTTGGCTTCCGCGATCGGCTCGACGACGGCGTCCAGCATCTGGTTGGTACCGTTGATCAACTCGAAGTAGGCGCCGTGGAACCTGGTGGCGTCGCCGCGCTTGGCGAGGTCGCCGTTGCGCGCGGCCTCGATCACGGTGTTGGCCTCGCCCACGATGGCCCGCAGCGTCTCCGTCGCGCCATTGATGCTGCGCGAGAGTACGTCATGCTCCGACCGCACCTGCACGGTGGACGACAGGTCACCCGAGGCCAGACGGTCGGCCGCCTGCGCGATGCCGCCGATGTATTCCACCAGGCCACGGAACGCCGTGCCGAGCGCGCCGATTTCGTCCTTGCTGGTGACGTCGATCTGCTGGCCGATACGACCGCGCGCGATCTCGGTGGCGGCGCTGGAGAGCGCGCTCACGGCACCGACCACGCTGCGGAGCGTGGCATGTGCCAACAACGCCAGCAGCACCAGTGACACCACCAGCACACCGACGCCCACCTTCAGCAGGGTGTTCTGCAGCGAGCTGGCGAACGCGAAGGCGGTGGTGATTGCTGCCTGATGCGCCTTGGTCTGCGCGGTCAGCTTCTTGGACAGGTCACCGTACTGCGACCGCATGCCCTGCATGGTGCCCATGAGGTCATCCACGTTACCGGAGATCATCCGGATGCTGCCGCTGCGCGCGGACACCACATACGTCTCGAACTCGGCCTTGATCGCCTTCACCGCTGCGGCGTTCGCCGCCGGGTTCCGCGCCTGGGTGTCGGCGAGCGCCACGAAGCTGCCGGTGAGGGTATCGGCCGCCATGATCGACAGCGTGTCGCTCGCCGCAACGGCGTCACGCAGTGAGCGCTGATAGGTCTCGAGCCGCGCCTCGAGTCGGCGGCTGGCCTCGAGCGCCGGCGACGCCTCTTTCTCGATACGTGTGAGCTCGGCCTGCGCCCGTCGCCCGAGGACGACCGTCGTGCCGAGCGTGGCCACGAAGCCGAGCGTGGCGACGATCGGCAGTGCAAGGATCTTGAACCGGAGGGTCAACGACTGAAACATGAGGACACGCTGTGCGGGTGGACGGCCCTGCGCCCGGGTGGGGCTCAGATGATCCAGTGGTGGTATCGGCAAACGCCTTAAACCCCTGAAGTCCCGGCGCCAAATCACCTCGAAATCGTGGTCGCATGGCCGTTCCGACAGCTTGGAACAGCGCAAGACACGGCCGCTTGCCCCGCGCGCCATATTCCCCCGCCCATGGCTGACCCTTCGCGGTACCCGATCCCGGCGGAGCGCGCCCGCGCCGAGGTCGTGATCGAGCGCAGCCGGTTTCTCTGCACGCTGGCACCGGTCGCCACTCCCGCCGACGCCGAGGCGGTGCAGGTGGCC
>JANMON010000305.1:0-23252 GCA_031369265.1 Gemmatimonadaceae bacterium
GGCCACCGGTCTCGCCTACACCACCGTTGGTGGCGAGACGCTGGAGATCGAAGTCAGCGTGGTGGAAGGCCGTGGACGCCTGCAGCTCACCGGCACGCTCGGCGACGTGATGAAGGAGTCGGCGTCGGCGGCGATGAGTTACGCACGGCAGCGTGCGTCACAACTCGGCATCGCGCCGGACTTCTACAAGACCAAGGACATCCACATCCACATTCCTGCCGGTGCCACGCCGAAGGATGGCCCCAGCGCCGGCATCGCGATTGCGACGGCGGTGGTGAGTGCGCTCACCGGCACGCCGGTGCGTGGTGATGTGGCGATGACGGGCGAGATCACGCTCCGCGGCCGTGTGCTGCCGATCGGTGGCGTGAAGGAGAAGGCGGTCGGCGCCCATCGCGCCGGCATCAGCCACGTGCTGCTGCCGAAGGGCAACGTGCGCGACATCGACGACGTGCCGCAGGAAGTGCGAGATGCCATCACCTTCCACTCCGTCGGCAGCATGGACGAAGTGCTGGCGCTCGGCTTGCGCTCGCCGACCTCGGTGGCGGTGGTGTCACCACCGCCGGCACCAGCCGCGAACACCGTTCCACCGGCTGCGGTGCAGCCACGCCGTGAGCGTGGTCGCCGTGCGCCCGTGCACCCACACTGAGACTGCGTGACCGATCCTGACGTGCCGCCGGACCTGCAGGTGAAGCCTCCCGCCGATCCGCTGGTGATCCGCTCGCTGGAATTCGACGGGCCGATGGCGACCATCGATGGCTGGCGTCCGGAACCGCGGCTGCCCGAGATCGCGTTCGCGGGCCGGTCCAACGTGGGCAAGAGTTCGCTGCTCAACGCACTGGTCAAGCGAAAGGCGTTTGCGCGCGTGAGCAAGACGCCGGGCCGGACGCGCGAGCTGAACTTCTTCCGTGTGAACGAGCAGTTCACGCTGGTGGACCTTCCGGGGTACGGTTATGCGAAGATCAGCAAGGAACGCAAGGCGGCATGGCGGCCGCTGATCGACAGCTACCTGCGCAACAGTCCGTATCTCCGCGGCGTCGTGCTGCTGCTCGACGTGCGACACGATCCCACGGCGGATGATCGCATCATGCTGGAGACGCTCGGCGAGATCGGGGTGCCAACGCTGATCGCGCTGACCAAGGTGGACAAGCTGGGCCTGACGTCCCGCGCGAAGCGGATCCGGGAGCTGTGCCTGACTGCCGGGCTGGATGAGGACCAGGTCATCCCCTTCAGCGCGCACGACAACATCGGGCGCGACGAGCTCGCGGAGACGCTGGTGGCGCTGCTCGAGGCCGGACCGTGGCGCGAGGAGCCTGTGTACGTGCCGCGCGCCGAAGGTGAGCCTGACACGGCGCAGTTCGCGGAGTCACCGGTGTTTGAGGACGACGATGCGGGCGAGGACGAACGCGGCGACGACGCGGACACCGACGACGAGCGGTAACGGCGCGTCGTCAGACGCGCAGCACGTCCTCCACCGCCCCTGCATCACGACCGTTGCGCAGCAGGTGCGCCACATGCTGCATCGCCTCACGTTCACGCGGCCAGGCGCAGCGCTCCATCGCCTCGGCGAACGGCAACCATTCGTACGCGTCATGCTCCTCGCCGATCACCGGCAGCGGCGCGTCCGGTCCGATCATCGCGCAGAACACCACCGTCAGGCTCAGCACACCCTGCCGGTGCAGGTAGAATCCGCCCAGCGTGATGTTGTACAGCCGCTCGCACGGCAGGCCGGTTTCTTCCCGCAGTTCGCGCAACGCAGCGGCATCGGGAGTCTCACCGTCGTCGACCTTGCCGTGCACGATCTCCCACGCGCCGGTGCAGCGCATGCCAGCGGCGCGACGCATCAGCAGCGCCTCCAACCCCATCGCGCCGAAGCGTGCGACCACCAGGTCCACGATGCTCACGCGCACCGGCACTGTCTCACTACCCGTCACAGGATTCTCCAGAAGTCGCGCGTCACGTCCACCGAGAACATCCAGCGGCCATCGCGCAGCCCGCGTGCTACGTCCACGCGCAGCAGGTTGAACAGGCCGATCGCGCCCAGGCCCACGGCGGGCCGCACGCCGCGCGACACCGCAGCAGTGCGCGTGCGTCCATCGCTCCATGCGATCACCGTGAACGGAGCCAGCGTAATCTCGCCGGGCACCCTGCCGTAGCGGCCCAGCGGAATGACGGGGCCGCGCACGCCATGCTGCCACTCGATGCGCTGCGACACCGCGGTGCGACCACGCACCGAGTGAAAGTCGTAGCCGGGCAGCGTCACCGGCCCGCCCAACCATGTCTCGTATTGCACTGGCATCACTCCACCAACGACGCCGGCCGCGATGGTGCGCATCACCAGCCGATCACGGCCCACCGGGCGCTGGATGTCCACGTCGAGGATGCCGCGGCCACGGCTGTAGGCAGCACCGCGGGCACGAATGGCATCCATCGACCCGGTGATCGCGATCTCGGTGCCGAAGAATCCGAGCGCCGTGGGACGGCGCACGAGCAACGAGGCACGAAGGAAGTCCTCATCGGCGATCGCCGGCGCGTTCTCGTATCTGCCGCGCGAGGGTGAGGCGTTCACGTAGGCGCGCCGGTGTCGCTCGATCGCAGTTTCGAAGGCGACGCGCCAGCCGCGTTCCAGCACCGGCGGCAAGTCGATGCGCAGCGCGACTTGCTCACGAGCGAAGGGGCTGGTCCAGTCGCTGCCGAACTCCTGCGCCGCGAGCGAATTGCGCGTGACCGAGCCTTCCGGCACCACACCGATCTCGCCCAGCTGACGTTCCGCGCGCAGCGAGATGCCCGCGCCCGACGCGCGTTCCCACGCCACCGAGGCCGTGCCGCGTACCCGCTCGTCAGCGATCGCGTATCGCGCGGTGGCACCGACGCGCACACCACCGCCCAGCCGCTGCGTGAGGCCGGCGCCGAGCGCCAATCCCTCGACCCGGTTCACGCGGATGAAGTCGGACACGCTGCGCGCCTGGATCGCCGTGCCGCGGGTGCGCTGCAGGGCCTGCGCCCGCACCAGCTCACGCGCCGCATCCTGCACCGCGCGCACGTCGCGGTCGGTGACGGTGCGCACGTCGGGCGGAAGCCCATCCAGCAACGCGCCGTCGAAGCGGAACGCAGCCCGCCGATCAGGCGGCGCCAGCACGATCTCGTCGCCACCGAACAGCACACCGGGCAGGCCGGTGTTGACGTCGTAATCGCGAATCTCCCAGCGACCGCGGATGATGCCGCGAAACGGAAAGTCGAGCCACGTGCCGGTGCGGCGGATCTCGATCTGCTGCCGTCGCGGCAACCAGTAGCGATCCTCGATCAGGCCATTCTCGAGGATCACCGACACATCCTCCAGCGACTGGTCCTTCAGCGCCACGCGCGTGAACGAAAACGCCATGCGCACCACCTGCGCCGAGCTGCGCTCCACGAACACTGCGCCCACGGCACGCGGCGCCCGGTCGTTCTTCGGCCGGATGCTGAGCTGGAACACCTCGATGGTGCGGTCCGCGAGGCGGATCACCAGCGAGTCCGCGATGCGGTAGTCGTACTCCCCCATCCCGCGTGGGGACAGCGGGTGCGGCACGTCCATGACCTCGTCGCCATCGCCGAGCCGGATGATGTCGGGGAAGTTGTTCTGGACGATGCCGAGGTGGTCGCGGTGGTAGTTGATGTCAGTGGGGAGCAGCAGCGTGTCGCGGCGGCCGAGGATGCGCTGCTTGCTCTGGTTGGGCGAGCGCCAGAACACCTCCAGCCCGAGTTCGTCGGCCTTCACCACCTTCGGCGGTTCACTGAGCCCCTCGCCCGCCTGGGCCAGGAACGTCACGTAGCCACGGGCCCGCGCGCTGTAGTCTCGCAGCGAGGTATCGGCGAGCTGCGCCGTGCGACGCAGGGTCGCCCGCTGCGCGAGGTCCAGCGCCCGTGCATCATTCCATTCGGGCGTCTGGCCGAGTACGGTGCAGGGGTGCAGTACGCCCATCGTCAGCAGGGCCACGCTGACACGTTTCATCACTGGTCGCATTGCAGCAATCTCACCGCCGTCGGCGGTGCATGGCACCCTCGCTACCCGTCTGCCTCGCGTGTCCCTCGTCACCTCGTTCGACAGTTTTTGCGCGATGGCCGCGCCGGGCCGGCTGGTGCCGGTGTGGCACGATTGCCTACTCGACCTCGACACGCCGGTATCGGCCTTCGCCAAGCTGCGCCGCGGGCCGTTCGCGTTCCTGCTGGAGTCGGCGCCGGCCGGCAGCGAGACCTGGGCCCGCTACACCTTCCTCGGCACCGAACCGCGTGCCGCCTGGCGCCTGCGCGACGGCACCGTGGATCGCTGGACACCCGAGGGCGGCTGGCAGGGCGCGACGCCGGTGGCCGATCCGTTCGACTCACTTCGCGCTGAAGTGTCGGAGTACGAGCCGGTGGTGGTGCCGGAACTGGGGGAGTTCTGGGCTGGTGCGGTCGGGTTCTTCAGCTACGACGTCGTGCGACACATCGAGCACCTGCCCGATGCCCCGCCGCGTGGCACGGCCACGCCGGATGCGCTGTTCGTGTCCACGCGCACGCTGGTGGTGATGGATAACCTGAAGTCGCAGGCGCGCGTGGTGACGGCGGTGCCCATCGATGCGGTGGACGAGGCGGCGCTGCGCTCGGCGTACGACGCGGCGGTGGGCGAGATTCGCGACACCATCGCGCGGCTGCAGGCGCCCGCCACGCTGGCGCCGCTGACACTCGACGACGCGGCGCCGGCCGCCGATGGACGATCCAACTTCACGCGCGAGGCTTTCGATGCGGCAGTGGAGCGGATCAAGGAATACATCGTGGCCGGTGACTGCTTCCAGTGCCTGATCGCGCGGCGGATCACGGTGCCGCACGACTTCGACGGCCTGACGCTCTACCGCGCGCTGCGGGCCCTCAATCCGTCGCCATACATGTACCACCTGGTGCTGGACGGGATGGAGCTGGTGGGCAGCTCGCCGGAGGTGCTGGTGCGCCTGGCTGGTGGCACGGTGACGGTGCGACCGATCGCCGGCACGCGCCGCCGCGGCAGCACGCCGGCCGACGATGCGCGACTGACTGACGAGTTGCAGCACGACGAGAAGGAGCGCGCCGAACATGTGATGCTGGTGGACCTCGGCCGCAACGACGTAGGGCGCTTGGCGCGGTTCGGCAGCGTGCAGGTCACCGAGTTTATGACGGTGGAGCGCTACTCGCACGTGCTGCACCTGGTGAGCGAAGTGACTGGTGACGTCGGGACCGAGACCTCGGCGCTGGACGTGGTGCGTGCCACGTTCCCGGCGGGAACGATGACCGGCGCACCGAAGGTCCGCGCCATGCAGATCATCGATTCGCTGGAGCCGGAACGACGCGGTCCATACGCCGGCGCCGTCGGATATCTTGCGGCCGGCGATCGACGGATGGACCTCGCCATCACCATCCGCACCTGCGTCCTCGCCGGCGGTGAGGCGAGTGTGCAGGTGGGTGCCGGCATCGTCTACGATTCAGTTCCCGCACACGAATGGCTGGAGACCGAGAACAAGGCGCGCGCGATGCTGACCGCGATCGGCCGGGTCCGCGCACAACGGTGAGCAACGCCGACGCGGTCTCGCCGTTTGCCGGGTCACCGATCGCGACACCCGGCGGCCTGATTCCGGAGGGCATGTTCCCGTCCGGATACGTGCGCAAGGCGATCGGCGACGCGACCGTCGTCGCGCACGGCAGCGTGCTGACGTACTTCGAGGAAATGCTCTACCGCCACCCGACGCTCTACGCCTGGGCGTTGGCACAACCGCGCAAGCGACCCATGCAGGGACGCGCCACCGCGTGGGCCGTGCCGTTGCCCGACGCGGAGGTGACCGTGGTCGTGCGCCACAGCACGCACGGCGGCCTGTTGGCCCCGCTCACGAAGGACCTGTTCCGCAACCCGCGTGCGGCCGACGAGTTGCGCCGCAGCTGGACCATGCGGCACGTCGGTATTCCGACCCCACGCATCCTCGGCTACGCACAGTACCCGGTGCTCGGTGGCCAGTTCTCGCGGGCGGACGTGATCACGCGGGAGATTCCCGACAGTGCCGACCTCGCATCCGTGCTGACCGCCGACGACCGGCGCTTCGACGTCACCGCCTGCATCGAGGCTGCCGTCACGTTACTGCAGCGCCTGGCGCGCACGTGGGCCTACCACCCGGATCTCAACCTGAAGAACATCCTGCTCGCGCCGTCGGCGGGCGGCGAGCCGGTGGCGTACGCGCTGGACGTGGATACACTGCGCTTCGCCGAGAAGCACGCGCAGTGGATGAACACCGCGCGCCTGCTGCGTTCAGCGCGCAAGCTGATGAAGATGAGTCCTGCCCCCGGGATCGCGGAACTGATCACACGGCTCGCGAGCGCATGACGGTCTCCCCGCGCGCCACGGTTCGTGCGTCTCTCGACCGCGTCTGCATCGTGATGATGAGCGCCGTCGGTGACGCGGTGCACGTGCTGCCGCTGCTGACGGCCCTCAAGCGGCATCGCCCCGACGCGCAGGTGACGTGGATCTTGCAGCCAGGGCCGGCCACGCTGGTGCGAGGGCATCCCGACATCAGCGACATCCTGCTTTTCGAGCGGAGCCACGGCTGGCGCGCGTTCAACGACATCCGCCGCCAGCTCGCCACCCGCCGCTTCGACACCGCGCTCGCACTGCAGGTGTACTTCAAGGCCGGGATGATCACGCGGATGGTGAAGGCGAAGGTCAAGCTTGGCTTCGACATGGCGCGGGCGCGCGATGCCAACTGGCTGTTCACCAACGCACAGGTGCCGCCGCACCCGATGCAGCACGTCCAGGACCAGTACCTCGAGTTTCTCGACGCGCTCGGTGTGCCGCACGACGAGCCGGTGTGGAACCTCGGCCCGAGGCCGCATGAACGGGGGCAGCAGCGCGAACGCCTGCGTGTGTTCGACCGACCCATCGCACCGATCGTGGTGGCCACCAGCAAGGCGCAGAAGGATTGGCTACCGGAGCGATGGGCCGCCGTCTGCGATGCGCTCTACGGCGATTTCGGATTGCAGCCGGTGCTGGTGGGTGGCCGCTCGGATCGCGAACTGGCCGCCGAACGCGTGATCCAAAGCCAGGCGAAGGTGCCGGTGGTGAGTGCGCTGGGCAGCGGATTGCGCGGGCTGGTGCAACTGCTGGATGGTGCGGCGCTGGTGTTGAGCCCCGACACCGGCCCGTTGCACGTCACCGTCGCGCTCGACCGTCCGGTGGTGAGCCTGATCGGCTATTCGAACCCGAAGCGCGTCGGACCCTATCGGAAGTTCCACGACCTGATGATCGATGCGTACGGTGAGCCCGCCGAGTCGTACCCGATCAGCATGGAGAATCGCCTCGACCGGATGCCGCGGATCACGGTGAACGATGTGCTGGCCAAGGTGCAGCGTTGGCAGGAAGCGTACGCATCGAGCTATGGCGACCGGAGCACCAGCGCGGCCGATGCGCTCAGCGGCTGATGACCGCGCCAGGCCCGGAGGGTGATCCGCACGGCCTGCGGACGAGTCAGCGCAGGGCTGCGACCGCTTTCAGCAGCGCCCGATCCGCCGGTGGCGGCGCGGGATTGAGCTGCGCGAGGTGCTCGACCAGCAGCGACGCCACCAGATAGTCGCGCACGGCCTTGCGGTTGGCCGGGATCAGGTACCACGGCGCGCGCCTGGTGTTGCAGCGGCGGATGATGTCATGATAGGCCTTGGTGAATTGCGGCCAGGCCTCACGGTCACGCAGGTCGCTGCGCTGCACCTTCCACTGGCGCGCCCGATCTGC
This sequence comes from Gemmatimonadaceae bacterium, assembly GCA_031369265.1. Taxonomy (GTDB): domain Bacteria; phylum Gemmatimonadota; class Gemmatimonadetes; order Gemmatimonadales; family Gemmatimonadaceae; genus JACMLX01. The sequence continues at coordinate 7,760 of JANMON010000305.1, forward strand.
GGCTCGCTCCTGAAACCGTCGCAACTGCTCGTCGCGGCTGATATGGATGAAGAGCTTCACGACCTGCACCCCTGCGGCCGCAATCTCCGCCTCGAAGGCATTGATGCGGTCGTAGCGCGCTTTCCAGATTTTCGGCGGCAACGTCTGATGCACGCGTGGGATCAGGATGTCTTCGTAGTGCGACCGGTTCCAGACGCCGACCTGCCCGTACGCCGGCAGTTCACGCTGCAGCCGCCAGAGGAATTCGTGCGACGCTTCCTCCGCTGTCGGCACGGCGAAGCTGCTCACCTTCACGCCCTGCGGATGCAAGGCCGTGAAGACGTTGCGCAGCAATCCGTCCTTGCCGGAGGCATCGCGCCCCTGGAGCACGAACAACAGGGCCCGTGTGCGTTCAGCATACAGCATCCCCTGCAGCGTCGAGGCGCGTGCCAGCAGCACTCGCGTCGCGTCGTGGAGCGCCTCATCGCCGGGGACCCAGGAGGGCGCCTCCGCGTCACGGTCGCGCAGCTGCGGTGACACGCCGCGGCGGAGTGGCTTCAGGCGCTCAGCCATGCTGCAACGGCCCGAAGGTGTATCGGACGTCCAAACGCGCGGCGAGCCGCACCACCGTCACCAGCGACAGCCCCATCACGGCGAAGTAGTCTCCCTCGATGTGCTCCACGATCGTGGCGCCGTAGCCCTGGATGCCGTACGCGCCGGCCTTGTCCATCGGCTCGCCGGTGTTCACGTAGCGCGCAATCGTCTCGTCATCGAGGTCGCGGAAACGCACCGCCACGCGGACCACCTGCGACTCGACCCGCTCACCGATCGCGACCGCGATGGCGGTACAGACCTCATGTGTGCGACCACTGAGGCGCCGCAGCATCGCGCGTGCCTCGGGAATGTCGGTCGGTTTGCCCAGGATCTGGTCATCGATCACGACGATCGTATCGGCCGCGATCACCAGTGCCTCGGCCGCGCGCGCCGCGATCACCGCGGCCTTGCCGCGCGCCAGCCGTTCGGTGTGCGGCACTGGTTGCTCGCCCGGGAACGGCGTCTCGTCGATGTCGGCCGGCTGCACCTCGTGCGCGATGCCGACCAGCGAGAGCAGTTCACGACGCCGTGGCGACTGCGAGGCAAGGATCACACGCATCAGGTCAGCATTCCAGCGAAAGGGTGACGGGGCCATCGTTGATCAGGTCCACCTGCATGCTGGCGCCGAACTCGCCCGTCTCGACCTCGACGTCGCGTGCACGCAGCAGCGCAATGAACCGTTCGTAGAGCGGAATGGCGACCTCCGGTCGCGCCGCGTCGATGAAGCTGGGTCGCCGACCCTTGCGGGCGTCGCCGTAGAGCGTGAACTGGCTCACCACCAGCGCAGACCCCGCCACGTCGGCGAGCGCGAGATTCATCTTCCCCTCGGCATCCGGAAACAGTCGCAGGCCGACGATCTTGTCGGCCATCCAGGCCGCCTGCGCCTCGGTGTCGTCGTGCGTGATGCCGAGCAGCAGCAGGTAACCGCGACCGATCCGGCCGGTGACGCGCTCCTGGACGCGGACTTCGGCACGCGTGACGCGCTGGAGGAGGACTCGCATGTGCCACCAAAGTTGACGCGCCGCGGCCCGTTGACCAGACTCCCGCCATCCCTGGTGGCCGCTGCCGGTGCTCGTTCCGGTCGGGTGGCGCCGCGTCTGCCGTAGCCGGAGAGCACCGTCGTGAGAGTTCTGGTCATCGATGTCGGTGGGACCCACCTCAAGGTTGCCGGCTCGTGGGATCGCGTCACACATCGTATCCCGTCGGGCCCCACCATGACCGCGGCCGACATGGTGCGGGCCGTGCTCGCGCTCACCGCTGACTGGGACTTCGAGGCCATCTCGCTTGGCTATCCCGGCCCGGTGAAGGACAACCGACCGTTCCGCGAACCGATCAACATCGGCGGGGGCTGGACGACCTTCGATTTCCAGAAGGCGTTCGCGAAGCCGGTGCGCTGCATCAACGACGCGGCGATGCAGGCACTGGGCAGCTACGCGGGCGGGCGCATGCTGTTCCTCGGCCTTGGCACCGGTCTCGGTACGGCGATCATCGATGACTGGCACGTGGAGCCGCTCGAGATCGCACACCTGCCGTACCGGAAGGGCAGCAGCTACGAAGACTATCTCGGTGACGCGGGCCTCCAGCGGCTCGGCGACGAGCGCTGGGAGAAACATGTGCACAAGGTCTGCGACCTGTTCCGCGCCGCACTGCTCTGCGACGGCATCGTGCTCGGCGGCGGCAACGCGCGCAAGCTGGTGACGCTGCCTGATGCCGCCACCCGCGGCGCCAACGAGAACGCCATCCACGGTGGGGTGCGCCTCTGGGAGCGGCTCGCGGAATCCACGCCGCCTGAATTCGTGGATGCCAAGACGGCGGCGGAGACGATCGTGTCCGACGGCGATCGACGGCTCGCCACCCGCCGCCTGGACGATGCCCCGGCCGCCGCTGCGGTGCCGAAGAAGCGTCCCGCCAAAGGCGCCACCAAGACGGCAGCGAAATCGTCCGCCACGCCCGGTCCGGGTACGCCTGACGCCACACGCCCTTCCTCACGTCGCCAGCCATGACACGTCGTACCGCCCGCCGCACTATCCTGCTCCTTTCGTGCGGTGTGACGGCGGCGATGGCGCAGGCACCCGTCGCCACCGCGGCACATCGCGCCGAGGAACGCGCGATCCTGTCGGAGCTGGTGAGCATCAATTCGTCCACCGGCACCGCCGGTGTGCAGCGCATCGGCGCCGCCATCGTGCGACGATTCCGCGCGGCAGGATTCCCGGCCGCCGATGTGCAGCTGCTTGGCCCATCGCCCAACCTGAAGGCGGTGGTGGCACGTTATCGCGGCCGCAGCACCGATCGCAAGCCGTTGCTGCTGATGGCACACATGGACGTCGTGCCGGCGCTGGCCAGCGACTGGTCGCGTCCACCGTTCACGTTCGGTGAGACGGGTGGTCACTACTACGGTCGTGGCGTCGAGGACAACAAGGCGGGCCTGGCGGCGATCGTCGCCACCTTCGTGCGCTGGAAGCGCAGCGGCTACGTGCCCGAGCGCGACCTCATCGCGGTGCTGACCGCGGACGAGGAAACCGATGGCAATTCGATTCGCTGGTTGATCCGTAACCAGCCGAAGTTGTTCGAGGCCGAACTGGCGCTGAACACCGATGCCGGCGGTGTCGCGACGTCAGGGGGGAAGGCACTGGCGTTCTCGATGCAGGCCAGCGAGAAGGTGTACGCGGACTTCAACCTCGAGGCGACGAATCCCGGCGGCCATAGCTCGGTCCCGCGCGCCGACAACGCCATCTACGAACTGTCGGCGGCGCTGTCGAAGCTCGGTGCGCATCAGTTCCCGGTGCGGCTGACGGAGATCACGACCGCCTTCTTCACACAGTCGGCGCCGCAGCAGGAGCCGGCACTGGCCGCACTGATGCGGGCCGTGGGCACCGGCAAGACCGACAGCGCGACCGTCGCTGCGCTCTCGGCCAACAACGCCTACTTCAATTCCGTGCTGCGGACCACCTGCGTGGCCACGCGCCTCTCCGGTGGCCACGCCGACAACGCGCTGCCGCAGCGCGCCGGTGCACTGGTGAACTGTCGCATGTTGCCCGATGATCCGGCGGACTCGGTGATGGCAGTGCTGCAGCGCGTGGTCGGACCGAAAGTGAAGGTCACGCGCACGCGCGAGGTGGTGCCCAGCCCGCCGTCGCCGTTGCGGGCCGACGTGATGGCGACGATGACGGCGCTGTCGCAGCGCTTCTTCAACGGGGCGGCGGTGGTGCCGGAGATGTCCACCGGTGCCACCGATGGTCTCTTCACCCGCAACGCCGGCGTGCCCACGTACGGGGTGTTCGGCCTCGCCGGTGAGCAGGACGAACCGTCACGCGCGCATGGCCGCGACGAACGGATCGGCGTCGATGCGTTTCACACGGCGGTGGCATCGTGGCAGCAATTGGTGGAGCGTCTGGCCGGTCCGGTCGCAGTGGTGCCATGAGACGCGGGCAATAACGCGCCGACGTCAGGCCGGTGCGATGAGCTCGAACGTGTCGCTGCGGGTGCGTGTCGTCGGATCGGCTGGCACGAACAGCGGGCGACGATTCGCCAGCACCTGACGCAGCTGCTCCTCGGAGAGCGGACGCGCGAACAGGTAGCCCTGCCCGAATTCACAGCCCATGGCCAGCAGCAGGTCGCGCTGGTTGGCATGCTCCACGCCTTCGGCCACCAGGCCCAGCCCCAGCGACTCGCCAAGGCCGATGATCATCCGCGCCAGCGCCGCATCTTGCACGCCACCGGCCACGTTGTCCACGAAGCTCTTGTCAATCTTCAGCATGTCGATCGGGAACTGCTGCAGGTAGCGCAGCGACGAGTAGCCGGTGCCGAAGTCGTCCACTGCCAGGCGCACGCCGAACGCCTTCAGTGAATGCAGCACACGCAGCGCAGCGGTGGTGTCCTGCATCAGTACACTCTCAGTGATCTCGAGTGTGAGGCGTGCCGGTGCCAACCCGGTGCTGCCGAGCGCCGCCTCGACGTCGGCCAGCAGCATGGGGTGCAGCAGTTGACGCCACGACACGTTCACGCTCACGCCAGGGGCGTGCCCGTTGCCGTCCAGTGGCCACGCCGCGGCGGCGCGACAGGCGGTCTGCAATGCCCACTGCCCGAGTTCGAGGATCACGCCGCTCGATTCCGCCAGCGGGATGAAGCGCGCCGGGCTGATCGACCCGCGCGTCGGGTGCGTCCATCGCAGCAGCGCTTCGGCGCCGGTCACCGTGCCACTGGCGAGGTCCACGATCGGCTGGTACACCACCGACATCTGCCCGCGTTCCTGCGCCAGCGCGATGCCGTGCTCCAGATCCAGCTGCTCCTCGGCCGCGGCCACCAGCTGCGGGTCGAACACCACGTACCGGCCCTTCCCTTCACCCTTGGCGCGATACATCGCCGCATCGGCGTTGCGCAGCAGCTCGGTCGCATCCAGCGGCGTATCGGCGAACGCGATGCCGATGCTGACGCCCACCCGTGCCTCGCGCGGCTGCGCGGTGGTCCCCACCGGCACCGGCGCCCGCAAAGAGTTGGTGATGCGATCGGCCACCACGTAGGCGTCTTCCGCCGACCGCATGTTCTCGAGGAGCACCGCGAACTCGTCACCACCGAAGCGCGCCACCGTATCCGATCCGCGGGTCGCGTTCAGCAAGCGACTGGAGACGATGCGCAGTAGCTGGTCGCCGGCATGATGTCCCAGCGAGTCGTTGACCGTCTTGAAGTTGTCCAGATCCAGGAACAGCACCGCCACCTGCGGATCCTCGGCCAGCGTCACCGGGCTGCGGTGGCTCCCGACGCGGTCGCGCTGCAGCCGCACCAGGGCCGTCTCCACACGATCGCGAAACAGCACGCGGTTGGAGAGGCCGGTGAGCGGATCCTGCAACGCTTGCTGGCTGAGCGCGATCTCGAGGCGACGCTGCTGCTGGAAGCGCCAGAGGCGCAGCACGGCGAGCATCACGATCACCGCCACCGAGAGCTGGAACCACCAGGTGAGCCACACCGGCGGCGTGATCGTGAGCGAGAGCGAGGTGCCCGTCTCGTTCCACACGCCATCGCCATTGCTGGCCTTCACCTGCAGTGTGTAGTGACCCGGCGCCAGGTTGGTGTACGATGCCGTATGCTGCTCACCCACGTACTGCCAGTCGTTGTCGAATCCGATCAGGCGGTAGGCATACCGTGTCTTCTCCGGGGCGCTGAAGTCGAGCGCCGAGAACTCGAAGGTCAGCACGTTTTGCGAGTGAGCCAGTGTCAACTCGCTGGTTTCGTGCAGCACCTGTCGCAGCGGCGAGTCGGGGCTGCGCGGCGTGACCGTGTGGTTGAAGACCAGCAGGTTGGTGAAGACGATGCGCGGAGGACGCGTGTTCTCCACCAGCCGGTCCGGCCGGATGGCGTTGAATCCCTGGTTACCCCCGAAGTACAACGTGCCATCGCTGCTGCGGAACGCCGATCGCATCAGGAATTCGTTGCCCTGCAGCCCGTCCAGTCGCGTGAGCGTGCGAAAGGTCTTGGTGACCGGGTCGAGACGGCTCAGCCCATGGTCGGTGCTGATCCACAGCTGCCGCGCCGCATCCTCGAGAATCCCGTCCACGAACGCACTCGCGAGGCCATCTCCGGTGCCGAAGTGCTCCCGACGGCGCGTGCGCAGATCCACGCGGTCGAGGCCTTCGTCGGTCCCCACCCAGAGTACGCCATCCCGCTCTTCGTACAGCGCACGTACCACGTTGCTGGCGATGCCCCGGGTGGAGTCGCTGCTGGCACTGAACTCCACCCGAGCCCCGGTGCGCGGATCGAGGATCACCAGCCCGCCGTCGCGTAGGCCGACGGCGAATCGCCCATCGGCCAGTTCGCGCAACATCAGCACCGAGGCAGCGTCGAAGCCCCGTGGCGTGGCCAGAAAGCGCTTGATGAACCGCCCCGTCGCAGGATCCAGCAGCGCCACGAATCCGTTGTCGGCGCCGACCCACACCTCGCCGGCACGCGTCACCATCACCTCGTAGAGGTTGTCGTGCGGGATGTCGCTGTTGGCGGTGGTCAGGGCGGTGAAGGTCTGCGTGCGCGCATCGAACCGGTTCAGTCCTCCACCCCAGGTGGCGAACCAGGTCGTCCCGTCACGCTCCTGCGCCACCGACAACACCGCATCGACGGCGATGCCGGAGTTGCGCGTCGTGAACCGCTCGAAACGCCCGGTGAGTGGATCGAGGCGATTCACGCCGCCGCCGTCGGTCACCACCCAGATGCGATGCTCGCGATCTTCACCAAAGCCCGGCACCGCGTTGTAGCTCAGGCTCGCAGTGTTCCCCGAGACGCTCTGGAACAGTTGGATGGCCGCGCTGTTGCGCATCGTGACGTCGAGTCCACCCGAAAACGTGCCCACCCACAGCAGCCCGCCGGCGTCCTGGTACAGCGCCCAGATCGAGTTCGAGCGGATCGACATCGGATCGTTGGGATCGTGCCGGTGATGCACGAAGGTGCCACTGCGCGGGTCGAAGTAATCCACGCCGGCATTCTCGACGCCGATCCACACTCCGCCGCGCGTGCGATCCGCCATCACCCGCGTGATGCGATTGCCAGCCAGGCTTCCGGTGTACGCCGCGTCATGCCTGAACGACGTCAACGCATCGGTGCGTTGGTCGATACGCGCCACGCCACCATTCAGCGTGCCGACCCAGATGCCGCCGGCGGAGTCCTGCGCCAGCGCACGGACGTACGCATCCGCCAGCTGCCCGTGCGCGCCGGGTGCGGCGGTCCAGCGCTGCGGTGGATGTGTGCTGTCGCCAAGGCGGAACAGGCCCTCGCGTGTACCGACCCAGAGCCGCTGGCTGCGATCCTCGAAGAGCACCGCAATGCTGTGCCGCGCGGCCGCGGTCGATCCCTCGGTGAGCGGAACCAGCGTACTTCGCCCGGTGTGACGATCGAGCGCGTAGAGCCCGACCGTGGTGCCGACGAGCAGTCGCCCACGGTGATCCTGCAGTACCGAGGTGACCTGCGGCCGCACACGCGGGGGGTCGCCGGCACGCTCGGTGGTCACCAGATCGCGCGTGATCGAGTCCGCCGAGTAGGTCACGAAGCCATCGAGGCGACCATCGTAGCGACTCAAGCCCGCCACCGTCACCACCCACAACGTGCTGGTGTGATCCTCGTAGAGATGATCCACCAATCCGACCGGGAGCGAATTGGCGCTGTCCGTTGACGCGCCGTAGGTGCGGAATCGATGGCCGTCGTACCGGCTCACACCATGCGCGGTCCCGATCCACATGAAGCCCCGCGCGTCCTGCAGGATGTCGCTGACCAGGGAGCTGGGTAGCCCGTCGTCCATGCCGAGGTGACGAAACTGTAGGCGCTGCGCCGAGGCGCGCGCCGGCGTGACACAGGCGACCACCGCAAGCACGAGCACCACCACGCGGTGGCGCACACCGGTCCAACTCCGGTGTGCGTCAGGGTGAGGTCGCGATGGCGTGGCGGAGCGCATAGGCCCCAGTATCGGACGGGGGCACGGAAAACAGCTGTTCGGTCCGCGGCACGACGAACGCCCACCGCGACCTGGCGGCAAACACCCGTTCACCCGCGACCGACGATTCCGTCGTCAGTCGCCGTCCGGCAGTCGCGAACCCTTCACACCGCTGCCGCGTGCGAACATCGGAAGTGGCAGCAGCATCCGGACCCGCGTCCGGTACTCGCGATACCGGTCACCGAACATGTCCACCAGGTCGCGCTCCTCGAGCCAGATGCCGACCAGGATGTAGGCGGTGGTGGCGATGGCGAACAGCAGGTGACCGGCGGTCATCCGCGGGGTGGCCCAGAATGCCAGCACGAAGCCGAGGTAGATCGGATGGCGCACGTGCTGGTAGAACAGCGGCGTGCGGAAGATGGGCTTGGCGAGGTCGCGGCCGGTCACCTTCGCAAAGACCTGCTTCAGCCCGAACAGCTCGAAGTGATCGATCAGGAAGGTGCTCGAGAGTACCAGCAGCCACCCGGTCCAGTAGATCACCTGGAGTGCGATGGCGAGGTTGCCAGACACCTCCCACACCGCCGTCGGCATCGGACGCCACTGGGCGAAGAGCAGCACGAGGGCCAGGCTGGCGAGCAACACGTAGGTGCTGCGCTCCACGCTCTTCGGCACGAACTGCGTCCACCAGCGCTTGAACGCCGGTCGCGCCATGACGCTGTGCTGCACGGCGAAGATGCCGAGCAATACCGCGTTCACGAGCAGCGAGACGAAAAACGATTCACCGGCAGCGCTGGCCGGTACACCGATGTCCATCGACTTCGGCACCAGCACGTTGTTCGCGAACCCGATGGCATAGAGGAATGTGACGAAGAAGGTCGAGTACGCGATCAGGCCGTAGAGCGGCGCGACGATGCCCATGGGGTCTCCGGAGGAAGGTGGTGGCGTGGGGACGGACGACAGCGTGCGATTGGTGGCGGCGGAACCGTCAGCGACGCCCGCGATTCTCGAGCACCTGCAGGATCCGCCGAGCCGCCACGGCGGCACCGCCCGTCTCGACGGCGCGGTACTGCACCGGCGTGTGCAACGCCGTGAGCGCGCGCTCGGCCAGCTCGTCGGCCGTCACCTGGTGGTAATGCACCGTGTTGTCCGCGGCGTAGTTCACCAGGCGGCGTCGCACGTGCACGCATTGCTCGAAATGGTTCTGCAGCGGGAAGCTGAGGAACGGTCGCTGCGTGGCCACCAACTCCATGCACGTGGACAGGCCACCCTGCACCAGAGCCAGGTCGGCGCAGGCGAGGTGCTCGAACAGGTTGTGCACGTACGGGCGCACCTCCAGCCCATCCCGCGCCGGCAGCGTGGCGGCCAGGCGCGGGCCCGCCACCAGCACCATGCGGAGCGCCGGTTCCTCGCGCTTCATGCGCGGGAACGCATCGGCGATGCGCCGCAGCAACGGCCCACCGACGGCGGTGCCGCCGACGGAGGCAATCACCAGCCGTTCCGCCGGATCGTACCCGTGCTTCGCACGCAGGCGATCGGTGTCGGCCAGCGCGCGCGGATCGAACGGCAGCGTGTAGCCACAGAAGTCGAAGTTGCGCTGCGTCCAGTCGCGGATCCCGGGCAACCCCGGGCCGAACGTCTCCTCCGGCACATCATCCACATTGCCGATGAAGAGCGCCGCATCACGCAGGTACGGGTACCGTGCGATGTGTTCGATGTCATCGGCATTCCGGTCGGCACAGAGGAACGCCTCGCGCGCGTCCTCCGGGTTCATCGGCAGGCAGCCGACGAAGTCGGTGAGGAACACGAACGGCTGCCGCTTCAGTTCGGGATTCTGGTGGTAGAAGTAATCCACGTCCCACGCCTCGTCGCCGATCACGATGTCGTAGTGCTCAGCCTCCACCAGGTCGATGAAGGTCATCATGTTGCGCGACATGATCTCATCCATCGTGCGCAGCGCGAAGAACGCCGACAGGTCGTGCTCACCGGCCACCTGCTCGAAGTGTGCGCTCTCGTTGGCCAGCCGACGGCAGATCGGATGCACGCGCTCACCCTCGCGCTCCAGGTAGCCCGCTGCAGGGTCCACCGTGAACCAGTCGATCTGGAGATCGGGTTGCAGCGCGCGCAGTTCTCTCGCGATGGCGAGATCACGCTGCGCATGACCCAGGCCGATCGGGCTGCAGATGAACAGTGCCCGGCGCGGGCGGGCGATCGCGCGAGTCCAGCGCCGCGTCGGCGGCACGCCGGCAACGAATTCGCGCACGGCACGATTGAACACCACCGGATCACGCGCGGCCGTCACGTGCCCACCGTCCTCGATCGTCAACAGCCGCGCGCCGGGGACCAGTTCATGGATCGCCTCACCCTTCGCGTACGGCACGCGGCGATCGTCGGTCCCGTGGATCACCAGCGTGGGACAGCGGATCCGGCGGGCCTGTTCACGCACGTCCTGACCGCGCCAGCCCATGTAGCAGTGCCTGATCACCTCGCCGTCACTGGCCCAGCCATACCGGACGCCATCTTCGTACGGCTTGGTGGAATGCGGCTCCGGGAAGATGCTGGTGATGAACTGGTCCAGGTACCGCGGCCAGTCCTCCGTGATGCGCTGCTGCTCGGCCTCGACACGCGCTACCGCAGCAGGTGTGCTCGCCAGCGACTCCGCAAAGCCGCCTGCCGTGATGACGTGCGTGATGCGCGCCGGTTGCTCACCGGCAAGCCGCAGCACGGTCAACGCGGCCGCCGAAATCCCGATCAGTGCGACACGATCCGCACCCGCCGCATCCAGCACGCTGACGAAATCATCGAAGTACAGGTCGAAGGAGTAATGCTCCGCACCTGATGGCCGGTCCGATCGACCGTTGCCGCGTCCGTCCATCACGATCACGCGGAAGTGCTCCGCCAGATACGGCACGGTGCCCTTCAGCAACGACGCGTGCACGATCTGGAACGGTGGCGCAAATGCGAGCCACGGCCCGTGTGATCCGTAGACGGCAAACCAGAGACGCACGCCGTCGCGATCGACGAATCCCTCGCGCTTCGGCGCGATGGTGGCGAACGGCGTGGCGTGCTCCGGTGGCAGGACGCCGGGCTCCGGCAGCGGACCGACGATACGGTCGAACAGCCTTGGCCATTCCTTCGCGTCGAAGTCCGTCATGTGCCGCTGCCCGTCGCTGGCGCACGACGCGCGGCGGGTTGCAGCCGTTCCATCGCCACCAGCAGCGCCTCCACCGCGTCCAGTGCCTGCTGGTGCCGCGCACGTTCGACGTCGCCGCCGATCAGCTGGGCGAACTCCATGCCGAGCCAGAACTCCGAGATCATGCTGGCGATGGCTTCCGCCGTGAACGCCGGTGGCAGCGGGGGCGCATACATTGTCAGCGCCTCCTGCACCGCCTCCAGCACGACCTGTTTCCAGGCGCCCACTCGCGGCAGGAACTGTTCACGCAGCTCCGCATTCGAGAGGCTCGCCGCATACAACTCCGACTGCACGCGGACGAAACCCGAGGCGATGTCCTCTTCGTAGAACCGGCGCGCCGCCGCCCACTTCCCGGCAAAACCGCCCGGTGCGGCATACATGGATCGCTGGCGCTCCAGCAGCCGACGATTCATGTCGTCGAGGACCGCGATCACCAGCTTGTCCTTCGTCCCGAAGTAGTAGCTGATCAGCGCGTGGTTCACGCCCGCATCCTGGGCGATGTCGCGCACCGTGAGCGCGGCATAGCCGCGCGTGGTGAGGCAATGGAAGGCGGCCGACAGGATGCGCGACTGCGTGTCGCCTGGCTCGGCGGACGCCGACGTCGCCGAGGCCGGTGTCGCGACCCGTCCGCTGCCGGCCGGTTTCTTCTTGCGGGAGACGCTCATTGGCTGTGTTATCCATTTGGTTAATCCACTTGGATAACGATGGGCGCAGCGGAGCGCGCTGTCAATGGTTGGTCTGGGCTCAACGGTGCCGACGCACGCCGTTCAGCCCAGGCCCTGCGTCAGGGACGCTGCGCCTGCCTCACCCTTCCATGGAGTAGAAGAACTCTTCCCGCGCGATCTTGCCATTGCGCACCGTATACAGCGCCGCCTCCTCCATCACGAACCGCCGCCCCGACGGCTTGTGGGTCACGTCGTAGCGGTAGGTCACGATGAACCGGTCGTCATGCGGCCACGGGCCGCCCACCGAGGCGTCGTGTACTTCGTGATTGTCCATCCACCACTTGCCCTTCCCCAGCACGGCGTCGATGCCGTGCATCTCGCGTGACATCTCGGCACCGGCTCCCGCCTCGATGCTCACGATGTCGGGCGCGTAGAGCGTGCTGATGGCCTCCTCGTTCCGGCCGTCACGGCAGAGGGCGACGAGGGCCCTGGCGACGTCCATGGTGGACTGCGAGGCGGTTGAAGCGGCTGGCGAAGTCATGGGAAGCTCGGCGCTGACGGGATCGAGGCAGGGTGGCTGACGACGATAGGAAACCGCGCCTGCGCGCGCAATCCTGCCGCGCAGACTGCGCCGGAAGCACGAGCGCGGGTCTCGGCGAAGGCCGACGGGATGCTGAACACTGACGGCCAACGGCACTAAACCCCGGGGCGATGGCCGGCATCACATCTTGTGTCGACCAGTCAGACGCTGCCCCGCCCCAGTCCCTTCGCCCATGTGGCTTCGCAGGTGATCGACCCGACGGTCGCAGCGGCACAGCGTGGCGACGAGACGGCGTTCGCCTCGCTGTACGATGCACACGCTGCCGCCATCCATGCGCTCTGCCTCGGCATGTCCGGCGACCGCGCCGCGGCGGCTGAGTTGGTGCAGGATGTTTTCGTGCGCGCGTGGGAACGGCTCGCGTCGTTTCGCGGCGAGAGCGCGTTCGGCACCTGGCTGCACCGGCTGGCGGTGAACGTGGCGCTGGAGTCGGCGCGGCGTGGGCAACGACGATCGCTGCGCGTGCAGATCGCCGCCGACCTCCGTGTGGTGGATGGGGACGCTGCGAGCGTCGCGCCGGATGGCGCCGCACCGGGCGTCGAACCCGGTGTGGCGATGGACCTCGAACACGCCATCGCGCGCCTGTCGGCGGGCATGCGTGCCGTGTTCGTGCTGCACGACGTCGAAGGATACCAGCACGCGGAGATCGGCGAGAAACTCGGGATCGCCGAAGGTACGTCCAAGGCCCACCTGTTCCGCGCACGTCGGCTCTTGCGGGAGATACTGTCATGATCACATGCGAAACGTTCCTGTCGGCGCTCGACGCCTACCGCGCCGGCACCCTCGACGCTGCGCGCAGTGTTGCGCTCGAAACGCACGCCGCCAGTTGCGCCACCTGTGAAGCACGGCTCGAACAGGCGACGGCTGGACTTCTGCCGCGGTTCGCACCGGCGCCCCCTGCGGCGTTGCGAGCACAGGTGCTGGGCGCGGTCGCCGCGCGGCGGACATCGCAGCGGCGGACGATCTGGGCGCGTGTCGGCGCCGCGGCTGCCGCGGCGGCGTTCGCCGCCGTGCTGCTCCGGCCCGCTCCGAAGGGTGCCCAGGTGCTGGTCGCCGATTCGACCAGAGTACCCGCAGCGCAACTCGGCGCCGGTGGTGCCTCAGCGGAGGACATCGCCCGCTCGGAATTCCGTGCGCTCGATGACGCCGCCCGCGAACTGCAGGCCGCGCTGACACGTGCACCGGGTGATGCGGAACTCACCAGCTTCCTGCGCAGCATCGACGATCAGCGCGCTGCGCTGCGACGTCAGGTGCAGGACGCGCGCTCGTGACACGGTGTTTCCGCCGCCTGCACGCCGTCGCCGCGACGCTGGCCATGCTTGGCACGACCGCCAGCCTCACCGCGCAGGCCGCAGCGCCGGCGCCGATGGAGCCGGTGCCGGCGCACCTGCGCGGTCGTCACGCCTCGCCAACCGTGAGTATGCGCGTCTACGTGCCGGCGGGTCGGCTGATCATCCGTACGTGGGATCGCGACTCCATCGCCGTCAGCGGCACGCACGATGCCGCCAGTGAGATGTTCGGCGGCGGTGACCTCAGCCACGTCAAGTTCGGCGTCGAGCCGCTGCGCACCGGCGACACGCGTCTCGCATCGGCCGACCTGCAGGTGATGGTGCCGCGCCGCGCGCGCCTCTGGGTGAAGGCGACGATCGCCACCATCGACATCACCGGTGCGGCCGGCGAGCTGGAGGTCTATGCCGTCGGCGGCAGCATCACCGTCCGTCAGTCGTCGGGCGTGATCTCGCTCGAGTCAATCGATGCGCCGGTGCAGGTGGACAACGTGCGCGGCGACCTCCGCGTGCGTGGCGGGAAAGCACCGATCGTGGTGCGGGATGCCACTGGCACCGCGTCCATCACGACCGTCAGTGGCAGCGTGACGCTCACTGGCAGCGCGCCGGAATCGCGTGTCGAGACGATCGGTGGCGACGTCACGCTGGATGCAGCACGACTGGCTGGCGCCACCACGGAAGTGCAGACCCATGCCGGAGCGATCCGTATCGCCATCGGTGCCAAGGCGCGCCCATTGCTCGAGCTGAGCTCGCGCACCGGTGCCGTTACCTCACCGGTGCCGACGGGGCTGGCAGCCAACGGCCGCGTGATCGCGCGCTCGTTCCGCGGTGCGATCACCGTGACGTCCGGCAGCACGGCGAGGAACAAGGGGCGCTAAACGTCTGCCGTGCGTGCGGCATCAGACGAATACAGCAGTCTTCACCCTTTCGCGGAGTTTGACCATGCCGACAGCACTCACCCGATTCTCCACGCGCGCCGCACTCGTCGCCGCACTGGTCTCCAGCGCCGCATTCACCACCGCCCTCGGTCCTCCGCACATCACCGTGCGCAAGGTGACGGCGAGCGACAACGCACCGGCAGGCGCGGTGCTGCTGGTGGAAGGCAGCCATCACGACAAGGACGCCGAACTGAACATCGTTGGCCGGGCCGAGGGCTTCGTCAATGGCAAGCGTGTCTCGCAGCCGCTGCGGCTCGAGAGGCAATCCGCGGGACACGCCAGCGTCAGCAAGCAGTGGCAGGACGGCACACCGTGGATCCTGGTGCTGGCAGTGGATCAGGGCGCTGCCGATTCACACGGCCTCGCCGAGGCACTGGTGAAGGTCGATGCCAGCGGCACCATCGGCGCGATCGAATACCCGGCACCGGGCTGGATCGGCCGTTCGAACACGCCCAAGCGCACGGCGACCGCGGTGATCGATGCGATGCTGGCGCAGATGGTGGTGCGACGCTGAGCGGCACGCAGTATCGAAGCGCAGTCAATGCAGACGGGGCAGCGCGAGAGATCTCGCCCTGCCCCGTCGTCACATCAGCTCCGTGCCTTACTCGACCGTCACGCTCTTGGCCAGGTTCCTCGGCTGGTCCACGTTGCAGCCACGCTTCACCGCGATGTAGTACGCCAGCAGCTGCAGCGGCACGCTGGCCAGCACCGGGGTCAGCATGTCGATGGTCTCGGGGATACGGAACTCGTAGTTCAGCAATCCTTCCAGCGACTCTTCCTCACGCGTGGTGATCGCCACCACAGTGCCCTTGCGCGCCTTCACTTCCTGCAC